>DASYJM010000309.1:0-6085 GCA_035996445.1 Candidatus Acidiferrum sp.
CAATCTAGCGAATGCGTTTTCCGCCAAGTTGGACTACGCCAGCGCCGTGAACGAGGGGCGTGCTGCCGTCAAACTTTCGCCTGGTGACGCGGAGGCTCACCGCACTCTCGGCCGCGCATTAAGTCTTCAGCACGATTTGGATTCAGCCCTTGCAGAATTCCTTCGAGCCACCGAACTCGACCCCTCGCGCGCTGACCTGCACGATCAGTATGGGTCGCTACTCGTACAGCAGTCTCAACTCGATCAAGCTGCTTCTCAGTTTGAGGAATCACTTCGATTGCAGCCGGATTCTCCTGGCGTGAAACTCCATTTGGGGGTAGTGCGCTGGAAGCAGCACTCTCTGGAGATAGCCCGCCAGTTACTGCAAAGTTCTGCCGAACTCTCTCCCGAAAATGCGCAGGCGCACTACTATCTGGCACGCGTACTGGCCGATCGTGGCGATAGCGACGGCGCAATTCGGGAATTACAGGCGGCGGTCAATCTCCAACCTAATTTTTCTGAAGCGCAAACCCAGTTGGGCCTCTCGTTGCAAAGAAAGGGAGATACCGAAGGATCGCTGGCAGCATTTCGCCGCGTGATTCAAAGTCATCCAGACGATGCTGACGCTCACAATAATCTCGGCCTGGCCCTAATTCAAACGGGTGACGCGCCCGGTGCGATCCTGGAATTTCAGGCGGCACTGCGGCTCAAACCCGACGACGTCGACTATCGCGGAAACCTGGGCATCGGATATTTGCAGAAAGCCGATTTCGACGCCGCCATCACCGAATTCCATACCGCTCTGCGCGTCTCGCCCGACGATGCGACTCTGCACTACAACCTCGGCCTGGCTCTGAAGCTGAGTGACCAATTGCCCGAGGCCATCACTGAATTGCAGAAAGCGTCGCAGCTTGATCCCAACCAGGCTGACGTTCGCTATACGCTCGGCGTTACGCTCTGGCAGAAGGGAGATTTTGCCCAATCCGTGGATGCACTTCGCGCCGCGACTAAGATCAGGCCAGATTATGCTGAGGCCTACTACACATTAGGCACCGTGCTCAAACAGCAGGGAGATCTGGCCGCCGCCGCTGCGGCATTGCGCGATGCGCTTCGCTTGCAACCGGATTTCGCAGGAGCACATACAACGCTCGCCGCAGTCCTGCGCCAGCTCGGTGACGCCGACGGTGCTGCTGCGGAGAGTAAACTCGGCGCCGAGATGGCAAAGAATGTGACCGCGCTGCAAGCTGCGACGTTCTCCACTAACTCCGGACGCCGCTTGCAAAATGCCGGCGATCTGGAGGGTGCAATCTCGCAATTTCGTGCGGCCATCCAGCAACTGCCGACCTATGCGGCGGCGCATTTCTATCTAGGACAGACGCTTTTAAGTAAGGGGTTATCAAAAGAAGCAAGTTATGAATTTCAGAAGGCGTCCGAGTTAGACCCGCACTACAAAGCTCAAAAATCTGATTTTTAGCGACATTTAGCGATAACTGCGAGTACGTAGAAACGTATTATTTGCAGGCCCTTCTACTGAAATTCATATTGCAGATTCAGCGGCATTTTCGCCTTGACAACGTCGGTTAAACGCAGTTACTTTCCTCGTCATACCTGTCAATAGTGTTTTTGAATGAGAGCCGCGAAGCCTCTCTCAAAGTTGTATTGAGCTGGCCCGCGTAGTGCCGGAGGAATTGGTTGAGTTTAGAGTCCCACAGATCGCCACATATTTTTCTTCCTGATTCCCGCAGTGTGAACTGCCTTTTTTCCTCTCAGAATTCTTCCCCATTTAATCCCCAACTTCGAAAAACAAGATCCGGCAGTATCCAACCAGAGCCCTCACGGAGACAAGTAGAAATGGCGAAACGAATGTTGTTCGCTGCGGTAATGTTTTTTTGCGTTTGTCTAACGATTCTTGCCCCGCAGTCGGCACAAGGCCAAGCGGTATACGGCAGCATTATTGGCAATGTAACCGACCCGCAGGGAGCGGCGGTCGCGAATGCCAAAGTGACTGTCATCGACCAGCGCAAGGGCACGACTGATACCACGACCACCAATGACAGCGGGAACTACTCCGTCACGCACTTGATCGCAGACACCTACACCGTGCGCGTCGAAGCCCCAGGCTTTAAGACGACCGAGCAGAAGGACGTCAATGTCCTGGTGGACGCCGCTGCGAACGTGCCCCTGCAGTTCCAGGTTGGAGGCGCTTCTGAGACGGTTGAGGTCACTGGCGTTGCTCCCGAACTGAAGACTGATCGCGCTGACGTGGCGACCTCGTTCAATGAACGGTATGTAGAGGATATTCCCATCCTCAACCGCAACTTTACGACGCTGCAGTTGATGGCTCCAGGTTCACAAAAGCTTACCGGATGGAGCCACGCTGCGACCGAGAATCCGCAGGGCAGCCAGCAGATATTTACCCAAGGCCAGCACTTCAGCGGCACCGCCTTCGAACTCGACGGAACAGATAACCAAGATCCCATTCTCGGAATCATCGTGGTCAATCCGAACTTGGACGCGGTCACTGAGGCCAAAGTGGCGTTGCAGAACTACGACGCGGAATTCGGAAAAGCTGTGGGCAGCGTAGTCACAGCGCAAACCAAGTCGGGCAGCAATGAGTTTCACGGTAGTGGTTTCCTTTTCCGCCGCTCCGATGCACAACTGGCACGCAATCCTTTCACGCAGTTCCAGAGGAACGCTCTAACCGGTCGCTTTATATCTCCCTCTCGATGGGTGCAGTTTGGGGGCACTCTTGGCGGTGCCATCATCAAAAACAAATTGTTCTTTTTTGGCGACTATCAGGGAACGCGGCAGACTAACGGCGCCTCCGGCCAGTTCACGCTGCCGACGAATACCGTTCGCAGCACTTGCACGGGACCCAACGGCCCCGGCGGAGGGGTAGGTACTTTCTGTGATCTAAGTGAGTACCTGACCGCGGGTGTAAGTGGCGGTGGGAATATATTCGATCCCGCCACCCCCGGCGCAGGTCTCGATGGTTCAAATCGAGCTCCGTTCGTCGGGAACTTGATTCCGAACAGCCGGCTCTCGCCGGCAGCTGTGGCAATCTTGCAAGCGCTTCCTGCACCGGCCGGAAGCACCACGCTCAACAACTTTACAGCCTCTGGTTCGGGCCCGTTCAAGCAAGATAGCTTCGACACCCGCATCGACTATGCCGCCAGTTCAACGGTGAATGTCTTCGGACGCTTCAGTCTCGACTATTTCAAATTGTCCGGGCAGGGTATCTTCGGCAAGATGCAGGGCCCGGGCAATGGCCTTTTGGGTCTCTCCGGCAGTTCCATTACACATAACTATAGTCTGGCGACTGGCTTTACCAAGACGTTAAGTACCTCGTTGCTGACAGATTTTCGCTTTGGCTATTTCAAGTACAATCCGCAAACACAAAAGCCCGATGGTGGTACGCCGATGTCAGATTTCGGTATACCTGGGGCAAACATCCCCGGCAATCCGAAGACGAATGGATTAGGTTCCTTCGCGCTCGGCAAGGATGACATCAGCGGGTTTGCTGGGGCGCCGAACAACGGGGGGCAGGGACTGGTGATATCCAGCTTTGGTGATGGTCTGGGCATCGCGCGCTGCAATTGCCCGCTTACTGAAAGCGAGCAGCAGTTTCAATTTGTTAACAACTGGACCAAAACGAAGGGCAACCACATCATCAAATTTGGTGCGGACATACGATATGCGGAGAACCTTCGTATCCCCAGCGACAACAACAGGACGGGCGAATACAACTTTAGCCCGGAAGCGACGGCGAGTGGGACCTCGGGAGGGCTTGATCTAGCGACATTCCTTCTCGGAGATGTGACTTCTTTTGCCCGCTATGTCACGAATCCCGGCCTGCCGGGCGCTGCCAACGCTGCCGAACGTCAGAAGCGATGGTTCTTTTACGGACAGGACACTTTCCGAGCGACCCCCAAGTTAACGCTCAGTTACGGACTGCGGTGGGAGCTTTACTTCCCTGAGACAGTCAATGGAAAAGGCAATGGTGGATTTGCCAACATTCGCGACAATGGCGGTACAGGCGGCATCCGTGTGGCGGGATTTGGCCCTTACGGGTCGAATGGCAACGTTCAGAACAATTTCCATGCCTTTGCCCCGCGGTTGGGAATTGCTTACCAATTCACACCTAAGACAGTAATCCGCGCTGGTTACGGTCGCAGCTACGATATCGGTGTCTTTGGTTCCAACTTTGGGCACACCGTTACTCAAAACTTGCCCGTTTTGCTTAAACAGAACTATGACGCCAGTACCTTCACATCCGGGGCTTCAGCCAATGTAATTCCGCTTTTCAGTCTGGACGCCGGGCCGAACTCTGTCGCCCTAATTGATCCGGCAAATGCGTTCCCGGCGATTCCGTCGAATGGTTTCTTCCCCCTGACCGCGCAACTGTCTGGTACCCACATCCGTCCAATTAAGCAAGTCTTGCCGACGGTGGACGCGTGGAACTTAACGGTCCAGCGGCAAATCACTAACACTGTCGCTGTGGAAGTTGCATATGTTGGCAGCAAGGGTTCCCATGGCTTCGCGGGCAATGGACCGAACTACGATATCAACCCGGCAGCGGCCGGGCCGGGAACTGACATCATTACCGCCAACAATAAATTCAACTTCACACCCTTCGCCTCACAGAACAGTCGCCGCCCGCTGTTTCCCACAATTCCATTCGATCTTGGCAACTACTATGGCAATGACGCGTCCAGTAACTACAATGCGTTCGAGGTCAAACTAGATAAACGGTTCTCGCAGGGGTTGCAGTTCCTTACCCACTATACGTTCTCGCATGCTAATGGCTACCCGCAAGACAATTACTACGCGATCAGCCATCCAATCTCCTACGGGCCGGTTGATTTCGCGCGCAACCACGTGTTCGTATTCAACACCGTATACGAACTGCCCTTCGGAAGGGGCAAGAAGTATATGAGCGGGAGTGGACGGGCTGTGGATTATGCACTCGGCGGGTGGCAATTGAGCAATACCACCAACTGGAGCAGCGGTCTCCCTTGGACGGCTAGTATCAGCGAGTGCGGTGCGGTTACCGACACCGGCCCATGTCGTCCGGACAAGGCGGCTGGCTCGTTCCACACAGGAGTGTCGGGGGGTATTGACCCGCTGAATCATAACCTAACGTTCTTTACGCCGGTGCCTACTATTCTCGATCCTGCCACCTTGGCGCCGGGAACCGACGTGTGCGCTCTGCCTCAGCCCAAATCCGGGCCGTTTGCTCTGCCTGGTTGCGGCAAAATCGGCAATATCGGCCGGAACACATTCCACGGACCGCGCGGATTCTACTCTGATCTTTCTGTGGTCAAGAAGTTCCGCATCGGTGAGAGATTCAGTGCGCAATTTCGCACGGATTTCTTCAATGTATTCAACCATCCTGTTTATGCCTTTAGCCAGAACAATGGCGCCAATGCTTGCGTTGATTGCCAGGGCGGAAACAACGGGAAAATCACTAACATCGAAGATGGCAGCACGATGCGTCAGATTCAGTTCGCGATACGGTTCGACTTCTAGAGCCAGTTTGAATCGAGCGTTTTTCGAGAGGGAGCCTGAATCAGGCTCCCTCAATTTTTTGTGTTCTAATCGGACGAATGTTCCAATGGTGTTTGATGTCGCCCGATAGCCCACCTCTTCTGCTCGTTCTGCTGGCCTCGGCGCTGGCGATGCCCATGGTCTCAGCCCAGACTACCCCTCAAGAGCCCAAGCTTACTGTGCGGTCCTCAGCCACCCCAGCGCCGGGCGAGACCGAATCTGAGTTTTCGCAGGCGAGGAAACTGGAGCAGCAAGGCAAGTACGACCAGGCGCTCGACGAACTAAACCAGCTTGCGAAGAATCATCCTAAAGGCATCAACCGCGAATTAGGATTTGCCTACTACTCTAAAGGTGACTTCGTGGAGGCAATGGTCGCCCTGAAGAAGGCAATCGCAGAGGATCCTTCCGATAACGAAGCCGTCCAACTGCTTGGCCTTTCCTCTTACCTCGCCGGGCATCCGGCGGACGCGATTCCGTATCTGGAAAAGGTCCAGTCATGGTTACCACGCGCTAATGTCGATGCGGGTTATATCCTCGGCATCTGCTATATCCAGATCAA
>DASYJM010000310.1:0-45004 GCA_035996445.1 Candidatus Acidiferrum sp.
CCTGTAGATAGCGCTGCCTTTGCGCGTGATAGCATCCCACACATACGAATTCATTGCGGACAAAGTGCAATTTGGTACAGCAATTTTGTCTAAGTGGGAATTTTTTATGAGTCCAACCGACGTCGTCATCGTAATCCCGGCCCGCTACGGTTCCACTCGCCTGCCAGGCAAACCCTTAGTATCTTTGGCTGGTACCACCATGATCCAGCGCGTCTACGAACGCGCCAAACTTTCCAAGCTCGCCACCCGCGTCATCGTCGCCACCGACGACGCCCGCATCATCAAAGCCGTCGAAGCTTTCGGTGGCGAAGCCCGTATGACCCGCACCGAGCATCGCACCGGCACCGAGCGCGTAGCCGAAGTCGCCGCTCACACCGATGGTCAGGTTTTCGTCAACGTCCAGGGCGACGAACCCCTTCTCGAACCTGAAGTCGTCGACGCCGCCATCAGTGCACTCCTCGAAGACGCTGCCGCCTCCATCGCCAGCGTGGCCACCCCCATAAAAACCCCAGCCGATATCCTCGATCCCAACGTCGTAAAAACGGTCCTCGATTTTGACGAAAACGCTCTCTATTTCTCCCGCGCGCCCATCCCCTGGCTCCGCGATGCTGCCGCCAAAATGGAAGTCCGCCACCTCAAACACTTAGGCCTCTACGTATTCCAACGCGACGCCCTTCTCGAATACCCCACACTCCCTCAAGGCACCCTGGAAAAAATCGAGCAACTCGAGCAACTCCGCTGGCTCGAAAATGGCTGGAAAATCCGCATCGCCGAAGTCAACCACGACTCCGTAAGCGTAGACGTCCCTGAAGACATACCCAAAGTCGAAAAGCTCCTCCAGAAATAAATCCCTCCAACGCCTAGTCGTTATGCCACAGCTCAGTTGCGTGACCCGTTGATCAGTCTCAACTTCCGGATGGCTCGTGACTCGGCGCTGAAGTCAACTCCGATTGGCGTACAAAGAGTTTCTTGCACGGCCTAACTTTTTTATAGCGAAACATCTGAAGCTGTCTACCACTGCCGCTCGAACTCGTTTACTAACAACCATACCAATTTCAGACATCGGTATCTGGTCCACAATGTCACAAGCGATTACCGAAGCAACGCTATGTTTGACTGCCGACAGGGGCAGGATGGCGACACCCATGTGTGCATCGACTAGCGAGATCAGGGTTGAGATCTCTGCCGCGGTCTGGGATACATTGGGAACAATCTGGGCGTCGCGAAGCATCCCGAAAATTAGATCGTGGAAGCCAGGGGCATAGCCACGCTCATACATCACGAACTCCTGATCCGACACTTCGCGTAGGCGCACCCTTTTCCTTTTTGCCAGTTTATGGGACGCAGGTACCACGAGTACGAACGGTTCGCGATGCACTGTAACAACATCGAGTGCCGAGTGCCCGCCAATCGGCAGACGAAGAAATCCAACGTCGAGCGAGCCGGTCTCCAGCATCTGTACCTGATCCGAGGTGGTGATAGCGCGCAACGAGACTTCTACCTCGGGATTTAGCTCTCTAAACTGACGAAAGATATTGGGCACAATCTCACTTCCCGCGGTTGAGATGAAGCCGATCCGCAACAGCCCCAGCTTTCCATTCGCAGCCAGCTTCGCCCTACGAATCGCTTGGTCCAGGTGCGAAAGCGCTCGAACGGCATCATCGCGAAAGGCGAAACCAGCCGCGGTGAGCGTTGTTTTGCGCCGGTTCCGCTCGAAGAGTCGCACTCCGACCTCTTCCTCCAGAGCTCGTATTTGAAGGCTTAAGGCTGGTTGGCTGAGATGAATTAACTCCGCAGTCCGTCCGAAGTGCAGAGTCTCGGCGATAGAGAGAAACGACCGAATTTGACGAAACTCCATATCTACACTTATTTGCTCATCTTATCACAGAAGACCAAAAAAACAATTTCACTAATTAGTCCATGAAGCGTCCAATCGGGGTGTGACGCAGGAACAGCCCGAGGGCACAGCGAATGTTGGAGCCGCTGCAGCCTTCGTGGAGGACGCGATGGGAAACGACCCGTATGCCAGCGATCCACCCCTGATCGAAAGAAAGGACTATAGAACATGAACTTCAATTTCCTACAGAAGCAAACCTCACGCCGCGAAATGTTGCGAGATTCTGCCACGCTAGCCGGCAGCGCCTTTCTGGCGCACCTCCTTCCCACGACGCTGCTCCGCGCCTCCGCAGCGGGCTACGTGCAAGAAGCGCCTTCGGCCGCCGACCTGGTCGCGAGCATGCGCGCCAAGTTCAATGCCGCTCCTATCCAAACGCAAAAGCTTGCTGACAATGTCACCATGCTCTCCGGCCCCGGCGGAAGCGTGGTAGTCCTCAACGGCCTCGACGGCAAATTCGTCGTGGACACTTTCGTTGCGCCCGCCTGGCCCAGGCTCAAAGATGCTCTCGATGGCCTTGGCAATGCTCCGCTTAAATACGTCATCGACACCCACTGGCACTTCGACCATACCGATAACAACGCGCCTCTTCACGCCGCAGGAGCCACGGTCCTGGCCCACGAAAACACCAAGAAGCGCATGTCCGAGCCGCATGATCAGCCAGTCTTGTATCGGGCAGCAGACGGCACGCTGGCCGACTTGCATTTCGACTCCTCGCCCGCGGAGGCCTTGCCGCAGCTGACCTTCCCCGCCAGTTATGCGTTGCAAGCCAACGGCGAAACCCTCGCGCTCCAACATTTTGCTCCCGCGCATACGGATTCGGACATCTATGTTCATTTTCAAAAGGCCAACGTGATTTCGATGGGCGACACGTTTTTCAACGGCATGTATCCCTACATCGACCCCGGTACGGGCGGCCATATCGACGGCATGATTGCCGCCGCCGACACAATTCTCTCGCTCGCCGACAATCACACCAAGATTGTTCCAGGGCACGGCCCGCTCGGCAACAAAGCGGACCTCACGAGAGTCCGGGACATGCTCATCACTTCGCGCGATCGCGTTCAGAAATTGAAATCCGCGGGAAAATCCGCCCAGGAAGCCGCCGCGGAAAAGCCGTTCGCCGATCTCGACCCCGCCTGGGGCAAAGGCATCATCAACGGCGACCAGTGGGTCCACGTCCTCTATCTGGCGCTCTGAGTCCCGGCTGAGTATTTTCCTGACGAGGAATCCGTCAAATCAATTCGCAAAAAGGAGCGACAAAATGAGTAATTCAATGAAGGCTATGCGAGTAGCAAGAGGAATATCTCTGTCCCTCTGCATCGTATTATTGCTGTTGACCTGCCAGGCCCTCTCAGCGCAAGACCAAGAGCATCGCGTTCGGAATATTGTTCTGGTTCACGGTGCCTGGGCGGATGGTTCCGGCTGGAAAGGCGTTTACGACATCCTCGTCAAAGACGGCTACAACGTCAGTATCGTCCAGGAACCGGAAACTTCGTTTAAAGACGATGTGGCTGCCACCAAACGCACCCTCGCTCTTCAAGACGGACCGTGCATTCTTGTCGCGCACAGCTATGGGGGAGCCGTAATCACAGAAGCGGGCACAGATCCCTCCGTCGCCGGATTGGTGTACATCGCGGCTCACATGCCAGACGCTGGAGAGAACGAGGCCGACGACGGAAAGCGCTTTCCCAGTGACCTCAGCGAGTCCGGCGCAATAAAGAAGACCGCAGACGGTTTCACGTACCTCGACCCCGCGCAGTTTCATGAATACTTCGCAGCCGACCTCTCCGCGGAGCAGGCCGCTTTCATGGCGCGGGCGCAAGTGCCCAATTTCGCCGACAACTTCAAAGCTGTTATCACCACGGCTGCGTGGCGAAGCAAACCAAGCTGGGTTTTAGTAGCGGCCAAAGACAGAACCATCAATCCCGAACTCGAGCGTTGGTACGCCACGCGAGCCAAGAGTCACACGGTGGAAGCCCCGGGCGCCAGCCATGCTGTTTACGTCTCCAGGCCGAAAGAGGTTGCGGCTCTGATCGAAGAAGCTGCGGCGCATGCTCGGTAGAAGAACTTGTAATGGCAAGTATCGCTTCGCTTCCGACGCCTCCGGCTGCATCAAACACCAATCCCTCCTAGTATGTCAGGTAGTCAGTGTACCCTTTGGCATCGCCACCGTAGAACGTCTTTGGGTCAGGTGAGTTAAGTGGCCAGTTGTTCTTGAAGCGTTCCACCAAATCCGGGTTGGAGATGAAGAGAGTGCCGAACCCAAAGAGGTCTGCGAGATCACTTTGAAGGAGCTTCTCGGCGATCTCTTTGGTCAGGCCGCCGGTCAGTAGCATGGTGGCGCCAAATGCCTTACGGAGCTTGATTAAGAACTCCTCGGGGACCACGGGTGCCGCGTCGAGTTGGCTTCCGCGTACCACGTGGATGTACACCGCGCCACGCTCGTGGAGTTCCTGGGCCAGGTAGAGAAACGTTTCTGCGACTTTCGGATCCGGCTTCATATCGTTGAAGCTGCCATAAGGGGCTACGCGCACGCCAACGCGATTAGCCCCGAGCACGCCAGCAACTGCCTCGAACGCTTCAAGGATGAGCCGGGCGCGAGTCTCTTTGGATTGGTTTCCGTATTCGTCGGTGCGCTCATTCACCACCGAGTTGAGGAACTGATCAAACAAATACCCATTGGCGCCGTGAATTTCAGCTCCGTCGAATCCCGCCTGCTTAACGTTGTGCGCGGCCCGCTCGAAGTCGCCGATGACCTGCTTCAGCTCTTCGACAGCGGCAATGCGCGGCTCACTTGGAGGTACGTTTCCTGGATTGCCCGCCCGGTCATACGCGAAGGAATAGCTCTTCTGTGCGGCCTTGTTTGTGGAACTCAAAGGAGCCTCTCCGTTCGGCTGCAACGAAGTGTGAGAGATTCGCCCCACGTGCCACATCTGAAGAAAGATCTTTCCACCGCGACTGTGAACGGCTTCAGTGACTTTCTTCCAGCCCTCAACCTGCGCTGACGTGAAGATACCCGGTGTCCACAGGTAGCCCTGGCCTTGCTTTGAGACCTGAGTGGCTTCGCTGATGACAAGCCCGGCGCTCGCCCGCTGCCGGTAGTATTCTGCATTCAGTTCGCGCGGTGCTTCTTCCTTACCCGCACGCGAGCGCGTAAGAGGAGCCATTACGATTCGGTTCTTCAGTGTGATCGGACCGAGTTGGTATTCGTCAAATAATGACTTCATAAGCGCCCCCCGAGAATTAGATTCCCGAGTTGGACAAACGGCTCCCTTCTTTACACATGATAGGAGTTCACTCCCGAATCGTTGCTAAGCAGGAAGTAATTCGCTTAGTTCTGCATCGCCCGTTATATGACTGGAATCCGGCCCAAACCTCGTTGCAGAGGTTCATTCGCGTAAATTGTGATGAAACATATTGACAGCCTTCGCGTCTTGCCAGTAATACCCTTCACCAGGCCCCTTCAACGACGGAGAAAACATGAGCTCGACGTACAACCCCGGGAGAGTCGCTGGATTCTGGTATCTGCTACTTGTCATCCTCGGCCCGCTGCGCCTTATCTACATTCCCGACAAACTATTCGTGCACGGGGACGCGGCGGCGACCGTCAACAACATCGCCGCGCACGAGTTGCTTTTCCGCCTGGGCATCCTCGCCGACCTGATCGGCGCGGTCGTACTGATCTTTCTTACACTCGCCTTTTACCGGTTGTTCGCGGGGGTGGACCGAAACCTCGCTGCGCAGGTGGTGATTTTCGGAGGCGTGATGCCAGCGCTCATCTACTTTGTTGGTGTGGTGGACGACTTTGTCGTCCTGACGTTTCTGCGTAGCGGTGATTTTCTGACCGTATTCGACAAACCTCAGCGTGACGCCCTGGCCTTCTTGTTTATCAAGCTCCGCGACCATCAAAACACCGCCGCAGAGATCCTGTGGGGACTATGGCTCCTGCCCTTAGCCGCGCTCGTGTACAAATCGCGCTTCCTGCCGCGCTTTCTGGCCATATGGCTGGCGCTCTGCGGCTTCTGCTACCTGGCCTTGAGCGTTACCGGCATACTGTGGCCAGAATATCAGAACAAGGTATTCGCGATTTCCCAGCCTGCATTCTTCGGCGAGGTCGCCCTCATGCTCTGGCTGGTGATCAAGGGCGCCAAGCCCCAAACAGCGGGCGCCGCACCCGCAGCGTCCGCGGCTGCTTAGCTTGCATTGCTGGCGTTTTACACCACAGTATTTCACTCGTCGGATTACGCCAGGGTAAGTCTTTTTCGTCTGTGGTCCCCCGCCGCCTGCAAAGATCATTCGCACGCGATCTTCACGCCCGCAAACCAAAACCGCCCGCCAGGAAACGAGCGGCAAATGTTGCTTGGCAATTCGTCAATTATTGTTGCCGTACCGCGGTGCCGATCACCACTCTCTCAGTATCTACGCCCACCAAAATGATCGTATTGGTATTCACCACATAGGCTCGGAAATTAAACGTAGTCGACGGCGTCTGCGAAGTTGTCAGCTGCATCGCATTCCCCTGCGCGCCACCCAACGTCCCGTCTCCTTGCAGCGTCAGCAAGCCATTCACCGGAATCCCAGTGAAAATTTTCCCGTCGCCCAATTCCGTGAAATCCACCACGCCACCAGAAATATTATTGGAAGCCGCGCTAGATACGGGAATCACGCCCACAAAATCCTCTTCAAAACCATTCGCCAAATTCACCCCGCTCCAATTAATCGCGTAGCTCCCCGCTATCGAAGCCGCCGTGAACGTCCCGCTCTGTACCGAGATGGACCCGTCCGCAACCACATTAGCCGAATTATCCTGAATAAACCCTTGCGTCGGCGTAGCCATATAAAAAACGTATTGAAAAGTTTGATTCCTGGTCACATCCGTGAAGGTCAACGTGCCCCGCCCGCTCCCTCCTGGATCAATCGTGTACGTGACGTTACTGAATCCACCGCTCTTCGGGAAAGTATTTATCCCTCCACTGAAATCCTCATCCACGCTCAGATTCGTGATGTTACCGTTCGCATCCGCGGTATATCTGCCAGCGCGCGCCAGTCCTCCAAACACTCCCTGGCTGATCGCCGCGCCGCCCACCGCAAACACAAAGCTTCCCGGGAATGCTTGCGTCGTAGTCGGCACTGCGGCTTGCGCCGTTGCCAAACCCGAAGCTGCCGCCACCGTGTCATTTTCCACCAGCACCATATGGTTGCCATCTACAACATAAAAAACGTAGCTCAAATTAAGCAGCTGGCTGTTCACCGTCGTGTTGAGCGTCAATGCTCCGCGCCCAAAATTGCTGAAGTTCGTCGCATCCAGCGTGATCGTCCCCGGCTGCAGAGTAATCACTCCGGAAGGCGACGCGCCGTCGTTCACATCCATCTGCCCGCCCGTAACCCCGCTAACCCCGTTGGTAGTGAATTGACCGATGAAAGATACTGAAGTTCGGTTCCCCAAATCCACGCCGGTGACATCAAATGCATACGCGGTTGCGAACGCGCTGCTGATGTTCTGCAGCCGGAAGTTTCCACTCATCGTGGAAGACCCATCCGTTTCAATCAGCAACCCGCTGGAAGTCGAATCCAACACGATGCTGAAAGTAAAAACATCCGCGACGTTGGGATTCGTTACGTTCGGATGGCTTAAAGTGAGCACCCCCCTCCCATCGGAACTCATCGTATATTTCGAAGCAGGCGCAGCCGTGAAAATAAATGTGCTGAACGACCCGCCATCATTCACGTCCTCGATGGCCATCGTGATGTTGCCCTGCCCGTCCGCGTGAAAGCTTCCAATGCGCGTGATGAATAGCCCTTGAACATTGTCCGTGCCGCTCATCGTGAACGCATACGTCCCATTCAAGCTCGCCAGCGAATAATTGCCCTGCGGCGTTGGCGTCGGCGTAGGAGTGAAAGTCGTTCCCCCGCCACACGACACCGCATACAACCCCAGCGCCACACTTCCAGCCAGAAAAATTCCTTTCAATGCGCGCCTTTTCCTCGCGCACGTTTTTGCGGCAAACGTTTTCGCCGCGAGCCATTCCATCGCGATCGCTTTCATCGCGCAGATTCTCATCGAGCACCGGCCGGCGAAACGATCTTCCCATTCGCGCCTACCGCAGTTGGCAATAGCGGCACACCATTTTTCGAGCGCACCGTCGCCGACTGTGAACCCTTCTGTATGATCCGCGCCACAAAAACACTGGTGTTCCCGAATGTCACCGTTTCGCCGGTGATGCTGACCGTGTCGCCCGCCTGCAAAGAAATATTGCTCGCTTGAATCAGCTTCGCGTTGCCGGCATGCACCTCGATCGTGCCCGAACCAGTCTGCAATGAAATACGCGCCCCCAGCGGGGGCGTCGTCGACGCCGAACTGTACTGCACAATTTTCCCGCTGATCACACTCTCGCGCGCCACATCATAAGCAGCCCCTGCGCGATGACCAGCGATCTGCTGAATCTGTCGCCCAGCCGCCACATCACTTAACGCCAGTCCCACAACCGTACCTGACATCAGCGCGACCACCGCGCCAATCGCCAGCACCCCGGCCTCAGCCGCCGCCCTCGCACGTCCCATCCATCTATTTATTTTCATTTGTCTCCACCAAACAACGCCACGCGAAAGGGTGCCCCAGGGTTCACAGTTGAGGTATCAACCTGGGTCTTGAAGTTTCCACAAATCAAATCCCACCCATTAGATGGGCTTGCCCAAAAAATGGCTGTGAAAATGCGAGAACTACGTTACATTTTTACAAACAAACGCCGCAGGTCCGGCCACCGCGTCACGCAGCAAGAAAACCACACCTGATACACACCTAGACCCAGCGAGAAAAACACCAGCGAAGAAACAAAGTTGTAGAGGAAATTCAATATTCGCATCGATTCACCAACCACACGCCGCACTCTTCAGCCCGCGGCATGAACACTTTTTCACTCACAGCACATACTTCCGCCCCCCAACTCCAAAAGTTCCGCTCACAAAATCAAAACTCGCCTTGACATCTTCCGTTTGACACTTTTTCTCCCAGCATCCATAATTCCTTGTACGTCACCTGCGGAGGGCGGATAAGTCCGCGATTCAGTTCGCGGTCCATCACGGATGGCGCCAAAATATATTTTTGTTACCGGCGGTGTTGTTTCCTCACTGGGAAAAGGCGTAGCTGCCTCCTCCATCGGCTGTCTCCTCGAAAGTCGTGGCTTCAAAGTCACCCTGCAAAAGTGCGATCCGTACCTCAACGTCGATCCCGGCACCATGAGCCCCTTTCAGCACGGGGAAGTCTTCGTCACCGAAGACGGCGCCGAGACCGATCTCGACCTCGGCCACTACGAGCGCTTCACCCACGCCAAGCTTTCCCGCGACAATAACTGGACCACCGGCCGCATCTACGAAACCATCCTCACTAAGGAACGCCGCGGTGATTATCTCGGTAAAACCGTGCAGGTCATCCCTCACGTCACCGACGAAATCAAAGCCACAATCAGAAAAGTTTCAGAAGGCGTTGACGTGGTCATCGTCGAAATTGGCGGCACCGTTGGCGACATCGAGTCCCTTCCCTTCCTCGAAGCCATCCGCCAGATGCGCCTTGAGCTAGGCGCAGAAAATACCTTGTTTGTTCACGTAACTCTCGTTCCGTACATCGCCGCTGCGGGCGAGCTGAAAACCAAGCCCACTCAGCACAGCGTTAAAGAAATGCTTGGCATCGGAATTCAGCCCGACGTTTTGCTTTGTCGCAGCGACCGCTACATACCCGAAGATTTAAAAAGGAAAATCGCGCTCTTCTGCAACGTCGCCGAATCCTGCGTAATTTCCATGCAGGACGTCGACACCATCTATGCTGTCCCCGTGGAATTGGCCAGAGAAGGCCTCGACACACAAATTCTTCGCCACCTGAAACTCGTAGAAAAACCCGCCAACATGCAGCCCTGGCTTGATCTCGTCCACCGCTTGCATCATCCCGCCGGCGAAGTGCGCATCGCTGTAGTCGGTAAATATGTCCAGCTCGAAGACGCCTACAAAAGTTTGCGCGAAGCCTTACTCCACGGTGGTTTGGCACACCAGCAGAAAACCGTTCTCGAATGGATTGAAGCGGAAGAAATCGACTCGCCCGAAACCGCCGCCTCCCGCTTGCGCGGCTACGACGGCGTCCTCGTCCCCGGCGGATTCGGCAAGCGCGGCATTCAAGGAATGGTGCACACCATTCAATACGCCCGTGAAAACAAAGTGCCCTTCTTCGGGATTTGTCTCGGCATGCAATGCGCCACCATTGAATACGCCCGTGACATGGCGGGCCTCAAACAAGCCGACAGCACCGAGTTTGAGCCACAAACTCCGCACCGCGTAATTTACAAATTGCGCGAGCTTCTGGGCGTCGACGAAATGGGCGGCACCATGCGCCTCGGCGCCTGGCCTTGCAAACTCGAACCCGGCTCGCTGGCCCACCAGGCCTACGGCAAAACAGAAATCAGCGAGCGCCACCGCCATCGCTACGAATTCAATCGCGACTACGAAAAAACTTTACTCGCCGCCGGCTTGCGCATCACCGGCCGCACTCCCGACGAAAACTACGTCGAAATTATCGAAGCCCCTGATCACCCCTGGTTCCTCGGCTGCCAGTTCCACCCCGAATTCAAATCCAAGCCTCTCGAGCCTCATCCGCTTTTCGCCGCCTTCATCGGCGCCGCCCTCGATCACAAGCGCCACAAAAACCGCCCCGCAGCCGTCCTCTCACAACCCGAACCCGCCCACGCCCCGCTCCACGCCTCCCCCCGCTCCACCGCAAATTAACAGCTCCTCGCCGCCGGTCCTGAAGTTGGGTGCTCCATGCGAGCCATTGAGGCATGGTCTTGCTTCTCGCGCCCAGAGTTGCATCCCTCAACCATCTCCTCCATTTAAAGTCGCGCGGAGGGTGCTCAACTCCGCCGGAGAGCCTCGACATGCACGATCTTAATTGGCAAAGACAACGGTTATCTGGAAGCCTCAGAGGGCTTTTGTAGACTCGTCGGTTACAGCCGTGAGGAGCTACGGCGGATGAAACTCAAGCACCTCGCCGCCCCTGGCACGGCTGATCTCACCACCGCATTCAATCCTTCTGAAGCGGCCGGATGTGCGCATGGTCTATGGCTATTGGTAAGCTGCGAAGGCACCGGGATACTCGTGAGATATGAATCCAGGGTTCGAATTGATTTGCTAATGCAGACCCAATTAGAACTTATCGGTGCGGGTTATTGAAACGGCCCATTTGTTGAAATTAGAGGCGAGTAATTTTGCTGACCTTCAGCACTCCCTTGTAGTCGTATCCACGAAAAATCGCCCGCACCGCCCTCCAACTCAAATCTCAAACATCGATTGAACAACGGTGCACGGCGAATTCTCGTTGCCGATGCTTTGCATAAAACCGGCGCGTTTGCACGATAGATAGTTTTTTAGGAACATCCGGTTTGGTCTCAGGAAATCTGCAACTACACTTGCTGCAAGCGTGGCCGTGGAATGAGTCTATGTACTCCAGCTTGCGTGGTGCGTTGCGCATCGCTGCGAGAGCCGACGCAGTGATGTGAGGTTGCCCCATCTCGATGTCCAACGCGGCGAGAATACCTCTAGCCGACTTCCACTTTTTGACCACGCCACATGCTCGCATGGAGCGAACCCCACAACCGTGCAATCCGACACATACAGCTCAGAGAGTGAGAAAAACTCATCGGACCAAGCTCGCTCTCCATCGGTCCTCTTGAATTTCGAAGTGTCCCATTTTGGACAGTTTCGCTCTTCCGCCCGGAACTTAAACTTCGCACCATAAAAAAATCATTCAGGCGAGTACACCAGCTCAAACCGTTGGTATGTCGCCGTTCCCTTGCAATGTGGACAAACAATCCTTTCGCCACTTGTAGGGATTTCTGGCCTATGCGGCCAAAGCGCGTCGTAGGGAAGGGCGCGCGAACTTGGGTCAATTTGGCTGTGGCTGAATATCTTCGTGCATCCGGGACAGTTCAACGTCCATTGAGGCATCTTCGGTTTACCCAAAACGCTGCCGCCACGCGTTTTTCAACACTGCCACAGCCGAATTAACCCCGTCTGTCCAATATTGCACGGCCGAAACATCAGCACATGACCGACCCGATCGCGGGACTCTTCGCATCCCTTACCGCAAGAAAAAAAAAGCGAAGTGTTCCCCAGGTTCGTAGTTTGAACCTGAGGCTTGCATTCCTCTTTTAGGTGTACCGGCCTCGCGACCTCCATTCTTACTTCTTCTTCGCACCAGCTCCACCGGCCGTATATTCACCCGTGCAGGAGTAGTCCGCACTGCCATCGCTCGCGCCTTTTAGCTTGCAGGTACCCGACCCAGTAACGCCTTTCATCTTCCCGGTGGCGCCGGTAACCTGATACTTATTCGAGCCCACTGACGAGCCATCATCGTTCGAGGTCGTAACGCCTTGATAGTTGTAGAAAATCGTGTCTCCGTTATCAAACGTCGCAACAAACACGCCCGCAACCTTGGTTCGCTTTCCCGTCACCTCACCGTGCTCGGCATAGGTCGCCTCTTTGGCCGCCACGCCACTGACTTGGCCCTTCACGGTACATTTTCCTTGCATTAGCACGAAGACGTGGCCGTCCTTATCACCTGCAGGAACACTTTGCTGAACGTCGGGCTTGCCACACTTTCCCGAAAGGTCGGACTTAGGTTGCGCAGAGCTAGTCGCCATGGCCAGACCCAACGCCACACACCCAGAGAGAATTTTATATTTCATCTCTTTTTTCTCCTCAGAAGATTGGCACTTCCCGTGGTTGGCCGAAATCTACGCCCAATAAATCGCAAAGTCTATCTCCGATCGTAAAGCCGCGTCACATTGCGGCGCGGATGCTCCCCGAACACATTTGAATGGAGTTAACTTTTGATTACTTTGTTGTCTAGGCAACGGCCCAGGTATATACTCCGCGCACGAGTCCATTGGTAATTCCGGGACGGTTGAAGGTGTTTTCTTGCGAACGCTTGCAGTAAACGTCTACGTCCTGACTCTGTCAGCGCTCTTGCTGCTGATTACTTCCCCCGTATCGACACAGGGCACCACTGTACAGATCAACGCCGGCGGCTTCGCGGTGGCGCCATTCCTGGCTGACCAGGGCTTTACAGCCAGCAACACTATTAGTCACCCCAATGCCATCAATACCGGCAAGGTAGTCAATCCGGCCCCTATAGCGGTTTATCAGACCGGCCGCATCGGCAACTTTATCTACACCATTGGTGGATTCGTCGCTGGATCAAACGCAACAGTGCGGCTCCACTTTGCTGAAACCTACTGGTCTGCCGTCGGGCAGCGTTTGTTCAACGTCAATATCAATGGACAGCAGGTGCTAACAAGCTTCGACATTTTCGCCGCCGCTGGTGGGCAGAATATCGCCAACATCCAGCAGTTCACGGCGACCGCGAATGCATCCGGTCAATATGTGATCCAGTTCACCACCATTATCAATAACTCCCTCGTGAACGGAATCGAAATAGTATCTTCCACTTCTTGCACGGCCCCCACTGTCCCGTCCGCCCTGGCCGCGACCGCAACTTCCACCACCCAGATTATTACCAACTGGACAGCGAGCTCGTCGCCCTGCCCCGGCATTACCTACGCCATCTTCCGCAGCACGACTGCCGGGTTCACGCCTTCGAGCAACAATCAGATCGCCAGTGGCCGGACTGCTACAAGCTACTCGGATACCGGCCTTACGCCTTCGACTACTTATTTCTATTCGGTGGAGGCCGTTAACTCGGGCGGCACATCTGCAGCCTCGAGCCAAGCCAGCGCGACGACCCAGTCCCCTGTTGTCGGCTCGCAACTTATCGCCATTAACGCCGGCGGCCCCGCAGCAGCGCCATTTCTCGCTGACCAGGATTACGCCGGTGGCACCACCATTAGCCACGCCAACACCATCAACACCGCCAAGGAGACCAGTCCCGCTCCAGTTGCGGTCTATCAGACCGGTCGTGTCGGCAACTTCACCTACAGCGTTGGCGGTTTCAAAGCTGCCTCAAACTATGTCGTCCGCCTACACTTTTGCGAGACCTACTGGAACGCGCCCGGCATGCGTGTGTTCAATGTGAGCATCAACGGCGCCCAGGTGCTGAACAGCTTCGACATTTTCACAGCCGCTGGCGGACAAAACATCGCTAACATTCAGCAATTCACGGAAGCGGCGAATTCGAGCGGGCAATTCGTAATTCAGTTCACCACCCTCGTCAACAAAGCGCTGATCAGCGGAATCGAAATCGCCCTCGCCAGCCCCAGCCCGGACTTTTCTGTCTCCATCGCTCCATCGCTTGAAACAGTCGGAGCCGGTTTCAATGCAACCTATACCGTGACCCTCGCCGCTTTGAGAGGCTTCACCGGAACCGTGGCATGGAGCGCCAGCGGCTGGCCATCGAATGCCACAGCTAGTTTCAGTCCCACTTCAACGACCGCATCAGGAAACTCCGTGCTTACCATTACCACCACCGCTTCAACGCCCAAAGGATCCTTTCCGGTGACCATCACCGGAGCAAGTGGCAGCCTGACTCACTCGGCAACGGCAACAATTACTGTCGCCTCAAACGCGGCCGTCGCGCACATCATTAACCAGATGACGCTGGCCGACGACATCAACGAGTTACACGGCATTCAGGACGCCAACAATTATCGTGTGGTCCGAGGGATATCCACTCTGGGTATCCCACTACTCAACGTCACCAATGGACCTGCCGGAGCTACCAAAGGCGGCCCCGGCCACGACGGTCCGGCCACCGCCATGCCCGCGCCCATCGCTCTCGCCGCCACTTGGGACGTTAATCTCGCTAATCAATATGGAAGCGTCGTGGGAGCAGAGGCCAAGGCCTGGGCCAATGGTCTCCTCGAGGGCTTGGACATCAACATTGCCCGAGTGCCGCAGAATGGACGCACTTTCGAAGCGTTCGGAGAGGACCCCTACCTCGTTGGCCAAATGGCGGTAGCTAATTTAACAGGCGCCCAGTCGCAGGGAATCATCACCGAGTCCAAACATTTTGCAGCCAATAATCAGGAGACCAACCGGACGACCGTCAACGAAATTATTGACGAACGCACTTTGCGCGAAATCTATCTTCCGGCCTTCGAGGCCACCGTGAAAGCGGGCGTTGGCGCGGTCATGTGCGCTTACAACCAGGTCAACGGCGCGTACATGTGTGAAAACGACGTTCTCCTCAATCGCATTCTGAAGCAGGAATGGGGTTTCACTGGATTCGTTACTTCAGATTTCGGCGCCACCCACTCAACCGTAGCATCCTCGAACGCCGGCCTCGATCTGGAAATGCCCACGGGAGTGTATTTCGACACTCTACTGGAATCCGCCGTCACCTCTGGCCAGGTGGCCCAGACCGTCATTAACGATAAGTTGATCCGCCGTTTTTCTACCATGATGAATTTGGGGGTTTTCAACAATCCCCCGGGACTCACCGCCATCCCGAGCCAGCAGGATGGTCTGATCTCCCGCCAGATTGCCGAAGCAGGCATGGTTCTGCTGCAAAACAAGCCGGGTGTCCTGCCTCTCAATACCACGAGAATCCTGCCTCTCAATGCCGGCAGCCTGCACCACATCGCCGTGATTGGTCCCTATGCAGGTGCGGCCATGACAGGTGGCGCTGGAAGTTCCAAAGTGACGCCGATTTATACCGTGTCACCGGTAGCAGGCATCCAAAACCGCGTCCCTCCGACCGTTACTGTCTCTTACAACGACGGCAGCTCTATCTCTTCGGCTGTTTCTCTCGCGCAAACCGCCGAGGTGGCCATCCTGATGGTGGGCGATAGCGAGGCCGAAGGCACCGATAACTCGATTTCGCTAACCGGCAACCAGGACTCCTTGGTGCAATCAATCGTGGCGGCGAACCCGAACACCATCGTGGTCATGAAGAGTGGAACGGCCATTCTGATGCCGTGGGCCGGTAGCGTGCCCGCGATTCTGCAAGCCTGGTATCCCGGCGAGGAAGATGGCAACGCTGTGGCCGCAGTGCTCTTTGGAGATGTCAATCCATCCGGGAAACTTCCGCTCACTTTCCCGGTACAGCTCGCTGATCTTCCTGCCAATACCGCCGCGCAATACCCCGGCGTCCTGGTCAATGGCGTCCCCACCGCGACCTATTCGGAAGGCGTCTTTGTCGGCTACCGCCATTACGATCAGGCCAACATCGCCCCGCTTTTTCCGTTTGGTTTTGGCCGGTCCTATACCAATTTCTCTTTCCAGAACTTGGCAGTCACCCCAACCAGCTTCACTTTCACCAATAACCCAAACCAAACCGTGACGGTCAGTTTAAGCATCACCAACACCGGTTCAGTTGCCGGTGCGGAAGTCACACAACTCTATCTCGGCATACCTTCCACCGCTGTACCCGAGCCACCCAAATCCCTCCAGGGCTTTCAAAAAATAATGCTTCAACCCGGCCAAACCGTCCCGGTGCAATTAACCCTGAACCAACGCTCATTCTCCTACTGGGATGTAGTCAGCCACAGCTGGCGCGTCGCTCCCGGCACCTACCAAATCATGGTCGGTAACTCTTCGCGCGACATCCTCCTGCAAACACAAATCACGATTAATTAACAAATACGTAACGTACCGTCTGATTTGGATACCTTTTTTTAGCTCAACCATCCAGATCCCAACTGACCTCAATCCACCTGACAAGCAATTAAGTTCTCCAGTCGCACCTTCGCCAATCCAGCCCTCAGGCAAACCAACAAGCGAAACCATTAGCCAGCCGCAAATCCAACCCACACACAAATATGTCCGTAACTGGATCCCCACCTCCGCAGGGCTGGACCACCGATCCATAACATTGTCGTTACGCTAGCAACGCAGCCGGCTGGCCCATACGCATCATCAGGTTCAGTTACTCGGAGATATTTGGCGAGGACGTTACCGCCAGCCTTATCGGCAACGTCACGTGAAGGAGTAAAACTGAAGTATCGAAACCGAAGTAGCGAAACGCCCTAACGCAAGATCGCGCGCGCAGTGGCCATCCACCACGGCGAAGTATGTGTGTAGGTGTAGACCACGAAGATTTGCCCAAGGATGAAAGCAGGAAGCGCGCAGAGATAGACCGGGTGAATGCGGCGGTTGACGATAAGATCGCGCACCACACCCAGAAAGATCAGAACATCTACGCCAGCATAAAACATGTTTTCCGGCATGAGGAAATTCGGGAAACGGCCAAAACCGGCGGCAGTCAACGCGCATGTCGCGATCAACACCAACCGCCGATGGAACTCAGGCTTTGCGCGCCAATAAATCGCCAGCGCGAAAGGGATGATGAACGCCGTCACGTCAAACAGCGGAACGATCAGGAAAGCATCACTACCCGGAGAGCGCTGGTGCAGCATATTGAAGCGTGCCATGGCCACGGCCGTCGCCACACCCACGACAGGAATCGCAGCGCCCAGCCCCGCCCCGAACCACCCGATCTTGCGATGCACGCGCACATTACCCGTGCGCACCAGGACGGATTGAAGAATGAAGAACAGCAGCCATCCAGTGAAAACAGCGGCATGAAGATAAAGGATAAATGGTCGCGGCGCCGTAGGATGAAGGAGGTTCTCATTGACGGTATGGCTGAATCCGTACGTCACCACCGCGGCGATAAGCAGCGACATGGAAAAGTAAAAATAATTCTGCAACAGTTTAACGCCCTTGGTCGTTACTGAGATTCCTGCGATTGGGCGTGAGGCAATGCCGGAGGTGGCCATAGAGTTTTGCGGCGGGATGATACTACATCCGGCCGCGGTTGCAACAATTGTCGTAGTTCATAGAGTGTCGCGAGATATCTCAGACGCAGCACTGACTGGCCCTGCGCCCTTCGTGTTATCTTCAGTGTTCTGCATGGCACAAATACTTGAAATTGTGTGGGACGCATGAGCTCGCATCCGGCGCGTGAAATCGCCTTGGGCGCGCTGCGCTTGGGCGCAGGAAATCCGCTCTTTCTGATTGCCGGGCCCTGTGTGATCGAGAGCGAGGCGCACGCTTGTGCGATGGCCGAGAAAATTGCGCGCGTCGCGCACGATTGCGGTGTGCCGTATATTTTCAAGGCCTCGTATGACAAAGCGAATCGATCTTCGCTGAAATCCTTTCGTGGGCCGGGACCCGCCGAAGGCTTGCGCATTCTGAAAAAAGTAAAAAAGGATTTTGGTGTCCCAGTCCTCACCGATATTCATGAAAATGCCCAAGCTGCGCCGGTTGCCGAAGTCTGCGACATATTGCAGATTCCGGCATTCTTGTCGCGGCAGACCGATCTGCTCGTCGCCGCTGCAAAGACTGGGCGAATTGTCAACGTCAAGAAGGGGCAGTTTCTTTCGCCCTGGGATATGGGCAACGTAGTAGAGAAAATAGTCGGCGCAGGAAGTGAACAAATTATTCTGACAGAGCGTGGCGCTTCATTCGGCTACAACAATCTAGTAGTCGATATGCGCGCATTCCCCGTGATGCAAAAACTTGGTTACCCAGTGGTCTACGACGTGACTCACTCCGTGCAATTGCCCGGTGGCCAGGGACACGCCAGCGGCGGGCAACCGGAATTCATCGAGACACTGGCGCGCGCCGGAGTAGCTGCGGGCGTGGATGGAATTTTTCTGGAGACGCACGACAATCCAAGCGCCGCGCTTTCGGATGGCCCAAATGCGCTGCCGCTCACACAACTGCCTTCGCTACTTAAGAAATTAAAACAAATTGCCGAACTGGCGCGAAGTTGGAGTCCGCGATGAGTCTTGATTGCGCGCGCCGTGTTTTGCGGATCGAAGCGCAAGCGATTCAAGATGTGCTGGCGCGCCTGGATGGCAGTTTTGAGCGCGCCGTGGATGTATTGTTTGCGTGCAAGGGGCGCGTGGTGGTCAGCGGCATGGGCAAGTCTGGCTTGATTGGACGGAAAATTTCAGCGACGTTCTCTAGCACCGGCACGCCATCATTTTTTTTGCATCCTGCAGAAGCGCTGCATGGAGATTTGGGCATGCTGGCGCGCGGCGACGCGCTATTGGCGGTTTCTTACGGCGGAGAGACGGAAGAGATTGTCAGATTGCTCGAAGCATTAAAACGCCTGGAAATGTTGCTGATCACCTTGACCGGAAAAACAGACTCGACACTGGCGCAAGCCAGCGACGTGGTTCTGGACGTCAGCGTGAAGGAAGAAGCGTGCTCTCTGAATCTCGCGCCGACAGCCAGCACTACCGTTGCGATGGCTGTGGGCGATGCGCTGGCGGTAGCACTTTTGGAGCGGCGCGGATTTCAGCCTGACGATTTTGCAGCGCTGCACCCCGCAGGCCGGCTGGGTTCAAGGCTGCTGCGCGTAGAACATCTAATGCACGCGGGCGATGCATTACCTCGCGTATCTCCTGACACCATGATGCCCGATGTGTTTCATGAGATGAGCAAGAAAGGTCTCGGTATGACCACGGTGACCGAGGCGGACGGAAGATTAGCGGGGATTTTGACCGATGGGGATTTGCGACGCTTAATGGAAAAGCATCGCGGCGCCACGCTGGAAATGCGGGCGGTAGACTGCATGACGCGAGGGGCGCAAACGATTGGGCCGCATGTGCTGGCTAGTGAAGCATTGAATTTGATGGAGAAACGCAAGATTACTTCGATTGTGGTGGTGGATGAGGCAAAGGCAGTTCTCGGTGTGGTGCATTTGCATGATTTGTGGACTTTGGAATTGATGTAAACATTTTTGGCACGGACACAAGTTTCGGCAAAACGATCGGCGGAGGAAATTTTAATTGGCCAAAGCAGCGAAGAAAATTGCAGCGCGAATACCGTCAAAACTAGCAAAGCGAGCGACGCAGATTACGGTGTTTTTAATGGATGTAGATGGAACCATCACGGGTGGCGGCGTTTCGCTGCTGTCGCTGCCGGACGGGTCGGCGCAAGAAATCAAAACGTTTGACGCGCACGATGGACAAGGATTGAGTCTGGCGCATACCGCGGGGATTCGGACTGGCGTCATTACCGGGCGCGGAAGTGCTGCTTTGCAACGGCGGGCTAAAGAGCTGAAAATCGAATTTGTCTATGAACATCAGGCCCAGAAGATTGCAGCGTACGAAGAGATATTGCAGAAGACCGGAGCCACGGAGGCGATGGTGGCGTATCTCGGTGACGATCTACCCGACATCACCATCATGCGGCGAGTTGGCTTAGCGGTAGCGGTAGGAGATGCGGCTCCGGAAGTAAAACGTGTGGCGCATCACGTGACCCGCGCGATCGGCGGCAAAGGCGCCGCGCGCGAAGTCGTGGAGTTAATCTTGAAGAGCAAAGGCATTTGGGAAGAGATGATCGACAAGGCCAGAGCTTGATCGATATGCGGATTGTTCTTGTTTGAATTTATGGTAATCGGACGATAGAGAAAGAGGACTTTTATGTTGCATGCATGGCATGACGTTTCACCGGGTGACGATCTCCCGCGAGATTTTCAGGCGGTAATCGAAATCCCGCTGGGATCGAATGTGAAGTATGAGCTGGATAAAACCAGTGGCATGCTGCGCGTGGACCGCATCATCCATTCGGCGGTGTATTATCCCGCCAACTACGGTTTCATTCCGCAAACTTACGCCGAAGATGACGATCCACTGGATGTGCTGGTGCTTTGCCAGGAAGCCGTGCAGCCGCTGGCATTGATTCAAGCGCGCGCAATCGGATTGATGACCATGGTGGATTCCGGAGCGAGCGACGACAAAGTGATCGCGGTAGCCACCGGAGATCCGGAATTCAACAGTTACGTGGAAGCGCGTGATTTGCCCCCGCACCGTTTGTTGGTGCTGAAAAGATTTTTTTCCGATTACAAACAACTGGAAGGCAAGACCGTGCAGGTGGAGGATATTCGCCCGGCGTATGCGGCGATTACGGTGATTGAGAAAGCGCTGGCGCGATACAAAAAAGTCCGTGAGAAATTGCTGGATGATGACGGGCGCGGACCGATAAAATTTCCTGTGCCGAAATTCAGCGATAAGTGAAGCGGGGGGAAGAAAATTTGTTGAAGTGGATTGGCGCTGTTGTAGTGCTGCTGATTTTGGCGGCCGTGATTGGATTGTCGGTGATGGCCGGCAGCCTTCGCGGCGCGTATGGATTGGTGCGTTACGCGCTGCCGCACATGCATCGAGGTACGCTGCGCGTTGGCGACGATGCTCCTGACGCTTCCCTGCTGGCGCTGGACGGCAGCAGCCGGTTTCATATCCGCGAGCGCACCGGCGTGCGGCCGCTAGTGATTGTCTTTGGCAGCTATACTTGACCTCCCTTCCGGCGCCAGGTTGGCGACGTCGTGCAGATTTACAAAGACTATAAAGATCACGCCGACTTTCTGACCGTGTATGTCCGCGAGGCTCATCCCACGGACGAATGGCAGATGAATTCCAACGTGAAGGAAGACGTCTGTTACGCGCAGCCGAAAACGCTGGAGCAACGCGTGGCGATTGCCAATGATTTTGTGGAGCGCTTTAACTATCCAACCCCGTTCGGCATCGACGACATGAGTAACGCCGCGAACGATGCGTACGCGGCATGGCCGGAACGTATTTACATTATTGATGAACAGGGACGGATCGCGTATCGCGGCGGAATGGGACCGTTTAATTATCATCCAGAAGAGGCGCGCGCCTGGCTCGCGTCCCGCTATGGTGAAGTGAAGGGCGAAGCGTCTGCAGCGGTACCTAACAAGAAAAATAACTAAGCGGGCCGTCGCACCTTGAATTTTTTTCTGGCCGCTTTCGACGCTGATACACGGAGATGACACGACATAGAAATCCGGGCTCTAAAACAGTGACGCGCGCAGATCCTGCAACTCCTAAAAATACTGCTGTAAATTCCGGCGCATCGGATCGGCAACTACGCAACGTGGGATTGGCGCGCGCAATTTCGAAGATGGGATATTGCTCCCGTAGCCGCGCGGAAGAAGCCGTTCGCGCGGGACGCGTGCGAGTTAACGGTGCGGTGCGAAAGAATCCAGAAGCGCCGGTACACTTGGGCAAAGACCGGGTGGTGATTGACGGGCACGAGATTAAGAAAGCGGAGAAAATTTATTTGATGTTGAACAAGCCGCGCGGAGTGGTGACCTCCGCGAGTGACGAGCGTGGCCGCGAAACCATTTATTCTTTTCTGCAAAAATACAAAGATGGCTCTCGGAATTGGGTGGCTCCGGTAGGGAGGCTCGACAAGGCCAGCGAAGGCCTTTTGTTGATTACCAACGATTCGGAGTGGGCGGCAAAGATCACCGCGCCGGAGACGCATGTGGACAAAACCTATCATGTTCAGATCGCGGAGCAAGCAACGTTAGCGATGATAGAAAAGCTGCAGCACGGACTTACAGTGAAGGATGGAGAGTTTTTGCGAGTGAAGAGCGCCAGCGTGATACGGTCGGGCGATCGCAATTGCTGGCTGGAAATTACTTTGGATGAAGGGCGCAATAGGCATATTCGGCGGATGTTTGAGACAATAGGCATAGAAGTATTGAGATTGATTCGGGTGGCGATCGGGGCGCTGAAGTTGGGGGATCTGCCGAAAGGCAAGGTCCGCACCTTGAATGAACAGGAAAAAGCTATAGTTGTTTAGGAAAGCCAGCGCAGATTAAGAAGCGCGGCGTTGGCTACCGAGTGCATCACAATAAACACAGCTTTGAACGCCGCGCGTCCAGCCCGGTGGCAAAATCGAAAAACTAAAGCGCACTGACATGTGGGCGAGGAGTAAGGTTGAGGTATGGCCCATTTATTCCATTGCGGGAGCTTAAGGTTAATGAACTTTGGAAAGATGATGCCGAATAATATTTTGCGGAGAGCGTGCCGAGGCGCAGTGGGCAGCGCGTTGACGATGACCTTGGCTGCGGCTGCCACGACGACATTTTTCGCGACGCGCAGCGTGCGAGCGGATGGAGCTGCGGCATTTGATTTGTCCGGGCCGCGCGTGGAGATGAAGGTGATGCGCGCCGGGAAGACGCTGCCGATTGCGAATGTGCCGAATTTGCAAGCCGGAGACCGGTTGTGGGTGCATCCTGATTTTCCTGATTCGCAATCCGTGCATTTTTTGGTGGTGGTAGCTTTTTTGCGGGGGGCTACGAATCCGCCGCCGGAGAACTGGTTTACCAAAGCGGAAGCATGGAACAAACAAGTAAGAGAAGAAGGTTTTTTCGTGACTGTGCCGCAGGGCGCACAGCAAGCACTGTTGTTTCTAGCGCCAGAAACCGGCGGGGATTACGGATCGCTGCGAGCGACCGTGCGAGGAAAGCCGGGAGTTTTTGTGCGCGCGTCGCAGGATTTGAATCAGGCGAGTCTGGATCGCTCGCGACTGGATCAGTACATGGAGCAGGTGCGAGAAAGCGCAGGAATGGACGCGAAAGAATTGCATGAGCGCTCGGTGCTGCTGGCGCGCACGTTGAATATCAAGTTGGAAATGCAGTGCTTCGATAGACCGATTGAGCAGCAACCGTCGTGCCTGATGCAAAACAGCGACCAGAAAGTTCTGGATGACGGGCATAGCCAGTCCATGGTGGCAGCGCTAACTTCCGGACCGTCCACGGATTTGATTGGCGCAGTGAGCACCACTTCATTGGCTGGCGGTGGATCTTATAGTCCGTATGTTGGCGCGATTGTGGACCTAGCGAAGATCCTGGAGAGTTTTCGCACTCCCGATTATCAATACCTTCCGTCACTGGCGTTGCCGAAGCAGGAACAATTAAATTTGCGGCTCAATAATCCGCCGTCGTTTCGCAAACCGAAATCGGTGCTGGTAGTGGGATTGCCTGCGGTAGAGGCTGTGCAATTGCCACCGCTGCGGCCGGTACACGCGGGCGAGGTTTTGTGTCTGGAGAAACCTTCGCTGGTATTAGCGGTGGAAGGGGCGCCGCTAGTTTTTTCCACGGATATTGGACATCACTTCGTGCTGGAGTTTAAGGATAAGTCTGGCGCAGCGGTGAAATTGCCTGCCAGGGCAGAACCGGCGCATGGCGGATTTTTGATCGATGCTCACGAACTGGAAGGGCGACAGTTGGAATCGGAAGTCAGCGGGACGTTGCGCGGGTGGTGGGGATTTGAAACTTACGAAGGGCCGCGATTTGAATTGAAGACTGCGCATAACACTAAGTGGAACGTTGCGGCCGCGGAACAGAGCGCCTTGATTGTCGGACGCGATGATGTGTTGCATGTGCAGTCGGGATGCGTCGTCTGCGTGGAGAAGGTCAGTTTTAAAAATGAGAAAGGCTCGGAACTGAAAACGACGTGGAAAGTCTTGCGTCTGGATACGCTGGAAGTCGGGGTGGGATTGAAAGATGAGGCGCCCGGCGCGGTGACGATGTCCGTGAAACAATTTGGGTTGTTGAAAAGCGATGAGGTGGCGCTGCACACGTATTCGGAGGCCGCGCATCTGGAGCGCTTCACGATTAATTACGGTGACCAGCAAGGAATATTGCGCGGGACGCGGCTGGATCAAGTGGAAGGCGTGGAGGTCAAGGGCGTGAAATTTTCGCCGGCGAAATTGTCGCGTGCAAATGAGAAGGACGAGCTGCGCCTGACTGCTGGGAACGTGCCACCGGGGAATGCGTTGCTGCCCGAGGAAAAAGTTGTGGCGCATGTGGCGTTGAAAGATGCACGGGTGCTGGACTTGCAGACTACCGTCGAGGCTGCGCGGCCGAAGGTGACACTGATCAGTAAAAATGTGCAACCGGGGCCGACACCGACTGCGCTGCGTTTCGGGAGCGCGGATGAGTTGCCGCAAGATGCGAAGTTGGCTTTCTTTTTGAAAGCGGTGATTCCGGAAAAGTTTTCGCATGCAGAAAAAATTGAGGTAGCGACGGCAGATGAAGCGTTTCATGTTTCACTGAGCGTGGCCGACGGGAATCTGGTTATGCAGGATGCGGAAAATGTGTTGGCGACACTCGATCCGTTGAAGAGCTTTGGCGCGTCGGCGTTTGGTCCGTTGCGGTTTCGTCCTGTGGATGCCGAGGGAGCTAAGGGTGACTGGCAGCCACTGGCGAATTTAGTGCGATTGCCTACGCTGAAGGAAATTCGCTGCCCGGACAGTCCGGATAAGCAGTGCAAGTTGAGCGGCACGAATTTATTCTTGATTGATTCGGTAGCGTCGGATCCGCAATTCACGCATACGACTCCGGTGCCTGCAGGATTTATGGAATCGACGATAAGCGTGCCACGGCCGAATGGGACGCTGCTTTATATTAAGTTGCGGGACGATCCAACGACGGTGAATACACTGGTGTTGCCGGTGATTCCAGAGGAACGATAGACGGTTCCATCCGCCGTTCACTTGCTAAAATCACGCGTAGAAAATAAATATTCGCTGGCCGTAGTCCAACAACAGATTATGAGGATTTGCGGCCGGCGAGGACGGCCTTCGGCTGCGCGGCCGAGCCGCTTGGCGTAGCGGCCGACGACGAAGCAACTCCAACGATGGCGCGCCGGATGGCAGCTTCGGGAGCATTATCACGCAAGTGAACGGCGGAGCCGTCCCACTCAATACCTAATTGCTTCCATTTTTCCGGCAGGTTGACGCTTACAGGATGGTCTTTCATTTGATTGTATAAATCAGTGAGCACTGTTGTTCCTGTTGCTTGGTCTCCGACTTTTAGCGCTTTCGTGAGTTCCCAATCCTGAGTGATGTTGCCACCAGCGTCGAGGATGCCGCGCAAGGCGTCCTGCAAGCCTTTTTTGTTTTGAGTTCGGCTGCGAATTTCAACGTCGGCGTCGAAACAAAATAGCGCGCCTCCCCAATAGATCCGTCCCCAGGTGTGGGTGCGATCGAGACCTTCGTCTCCGGCCTGCGGCTGGCCCTTGGGCATGTCACGGATGAGGTCGGCCCACATTTGTTCTTCTTTCATGTGGCTGGCGCGGATGCGCGCAATGGGCTCGACGTAAGTTGAGATGCCCTCCTCGATCCAGTGATGCTCGTCGGCGACGGAGGGGAAAGCCAAGTGGATCATTTCATGAGTCAACATCCAGTCATTCATTAATTCGGCTTTGGTGGTGTCGCTGCCGAGGCCAATTTTTATGAAGCCGCCGCGCATACCGAAAGTCATTCCGTGGCGAACGCCGTGGCCAGAAAACGGCATGATGCGCAAGGTCAGATGTGTCGCGGGAAAACGGCCGTAGTAACCGGCGACGGATTCGGCGGCAGCTTGAATCCAGGCGATGAGATCGGCTTGAGGAACATTGTCCTTGCCATCGTCGACGGTGATGTCGATGTGGGAGCCGCCAACGATAAGGGTAGAAGTCATTTGAGGCGCGCGAGCACCAAGGGAACAAGCGGTTGCGAGAAGCGATAAGAGTACAACGAAGATTTGGAAACGCGAGAGCACTGCTCGCAGCATGCGGACCCCCATGAAGCTTTTTGCGGCGAAGGCTTGGTCACCAAGCCAGCGGAGGCTTCTTTTCTCCGGGTAAAGAGGGGAACCAGCGGTTGAGCAAGGTATCCGCAGCGAACTTTCCCGGACCGAAGAGTAATACGATGACGGATGCGACGAGAAAGGTGTATGGGGCCGCAGCGTAAAATTTATCGGGGTCGCGGAAGATGGAGAAGAGGGCTTCGCGATCGGCGGCGATGTAGGCGACGATCAGGTTGATGGTAAGCGCGAGCGCGGTGAGGCGAGAGAGCAGTCCGATGGCAAGAAAGATGCCGCCGAAGAATTCGAGGCACGAAATGGCTACGGCGGTTTGCGCGGGCATGGGTAAATTTAGGCTGGTGAAAAATTCGGTGACTTTGTCCAGATGATGGAGCTTGCCCCAGCCGCTTTGGATGAGTTGGTAGCCCCAGTAAAGGCGGACGAAAAGAAGAAAGGGCGATTGACCGAAGGCGACGTAGTAGAAAAATAAGCTGTAGATTTTTTTGAGGCGAAGAAGGAGATCGTTCATGATTTGCTGGACGCTCCTTTCGAATTAAGCTAGGCGATTTTTCGTCGTGCGCCAGTGCGTTTTCCCTTTGTACCATTCTTGGAGCGGGCAGAAGTTTCAACTTTGGGTTCGGGCTGGCAAAACCAGCCGAGGGTGGCCCAGTTGTGGAACCAACGTTGAACTAGAGCGGGCAGTTCTTGCGGCGGAATTTTAGTTTCGCTAAAGGCGTGGTCGACAGCTTTCTGGAGGGTTCTTCCCTGATTTAGTTCCACCAAGAGCGCGAATTCTTCGGGCGCCAAGCGGCGAAAATAGACGCTATTGTCGATGCGATGAACGGCCAGCGCGATGGCCGCGGGTTTTATTTTTGCCACAGTTTGAACGCGCTTGCGCTTGCGACGTTCCTGGAAAGCGTTGCTGGCGACTTCGTTTTCTTCGCTCGAGTTTTTTATTTCGAGTAGAAGATCATCGACGGGGTAGCGAAGACTTAATAATTGGATGTAGGGCTGCAAAGGAAGACGAAGATTGGCGCCGGCATTGGCGGCCAAGTCTTCGGGGCGCAGAGGCGGCTCGGCTTTGCCATCGAAGGCTTCGATTTCGGCCCACTCGAGCTTGACGATGTCGAGAGCCAAGGCTTGCTTCTTCCCTGCCCAACGTGGATTTTTGTGCAACCAGGATTCGAGTTGGGAACCGAGATTACGAAGGGTAAACGAGCGCGAAGGGCAATCGGTGATGTAAGCCTTGGACATGGCCTCGAAGCGCGCGGCACCGAGGACAGCTCGCAGGCCGGGAAAATCTTCGACCATGCTGGAGAGGAGGCGAAACCAGTATTGACGATTGTAAATTTCGAGGCGTTCGAAAGAGGTGAGCCGATCGTTGGGCTTGATGAAGCGCGCGGCGTAGGTACGCATCGGCTGGCCATCGGGAGCGGTGCGCTGCATGCGCTCCGTAAAGGTGAGCGGCTGCATAACCGCGCGGGCCATGGTGCGCTGGAGTTCGAGGAGCCTCATACGGCGGTCGCCAGCGCGGTGGCGGCGAGGAAGCGATTGGCCTTGAGGGCTTCGTCGTGCACGTCTTTGAAACTGGGGATGCTGTCATCCCACTCGAGCAACGTAGCGGTGTGGCCGGCGCGCTGTATGGCGCGCTCGTAAAGTTTCCAGACCGGATCGATGACCGGATGATCGTGAGTGTCGAGAATATATTTGCGGTATTTGGAATGGCCGGCGATGTGAATTTGCGCGACGCGCTCGGCGGGGACATTGTTTACGTAGGTGAAGGGGTCGAAGCTGTGATTTTGCGATGAGACGTAAATATTGTTCACGTCGAGAAGGATGCCGCAATCCGCGCGTTCGACTACTTCGTTCAGAAATTCCCACTCAGTCATTTCAGAGACATGATATTCGGCGTAGCTACTGACGTTTTCCACCGCAATCGGCACTTCCAGGTAATCGCGGACTTCGCGGACTTTTTGTGCGGTGAGCTTGGCGGCTTCAAAGGTGTAGGGCATGGGGAGAAGATCGTGGGTGTAGCGGCCGTCCACACTGCCCCAGCAGAGATGATCGGAAAGCCACGGAGTTTTGGTGCGCTTGACTAATTGTTTTAAGCGGCGGAGATGCTCGCGATTGGGTTTTTCCGCAGAACCGAAATACATGGAGACGCCGTGCTGCACGACCTTGTATTGCTCAAGGATCTGATCGAGGATTTGCAGCGGACGGCCGCCATCGATCATGAAATTCTCGGAGATGATCTCAAACCAGTCGACGACCGGCTTGCGGGATAAAATGTGTTCGTAGTGCGGCTGGCGCAGGCCGATGCCGATGCCGTACTCGGTGAAATTGTTAAAGCGGCTGGTGCCCATCTGAAACTCCAGGATAAATCAGATTCACGAAGGCAGAATTAGATACAGCGATAAGAAAAAGCGGATAAAGGGCCGGTGAAGATGAGCCGGCCCTCTATCACGCGGAAGAGTGTCGGTATTGTTTTAGGGCTTCTCGTCCGGCATCTTGGAGCCGTCGGTGGCACAGCCGCCCTTGCCCTTGCAGGAGTTCTTGCCTTTGCAGCCGTTGTCGCTGGACTTGCAACCGCCCTTACCCTTACAGGAATTTTGGCCTTTACAGGCGTGCTTTTCTTTTACCTTCTTGCTGGAGGCCTTGTCGGCACTGTCATCCTGGGCGGTCATAGCAGACTTTACGCCAGGCAACAGATTGGACGCCTTGATGCTTGCGCTGGTGCCCGCGAGCAAGCCCGCGACAGCCGCGCCGGTGATGAGAAACTTATTCGACTTAGTCATATGCTGAAGAACCCCCATCGATTTGAAATTTAACTGCATCCCTCAGGCAGTACGAGGCTGCCATGAAGATCGGTGGCCGAGTGCGAGCAGACTTCGGACTTCGGCTGAAATTTTTGTGGACTGCTCTGAGGCGCGCAGCTGGGGAGGCGCCAGTGTGCTATCCAAACTGTGGGATACGTTACGCCGATAAAGGTTACGATGCCACTGAAAATTTGATGAGGCGGATTTGATTCTTGAATGCATAGGGAAATCGTGCCAAGCGATTTTGCCGCTGGCCACCGCCAGGGAGAACTGGGGGCCGGGGATTGGCGATGGGGGAAAACGCTGGATCGTGGGGAGTGGCGATTTCCTGGATGCTGCGTGCAATTGCTTTGTTTCGCGCATATTGTGAGCGGCAAACCTGAAAATTCTGTGGTATGCCAACCAGCCCGTCAAGGCCGTAGATGTAAATTCTTCGGGTTAGACGGCCCACGATGTTATACGGTTCTCGGCGAAGTTTGGATTTGATGAGTGCGTTGGAGGATGGCAGGTTTATAGCGCGAGGCCTGCGGTGGACCGAACCGACACTCGGAGCGGACGGGGAAAAACAATGATGAATATGCTGGCGATACGAGTGATCGCAGCGATGGCGGTGGTGTTGTTTGGGGTTGGCTCCCTTGGCGCGCAGGTGCAAGTGCGCACGGAGGCGGGCTTGGTGGCGGGCACCAACAGCGCGGATGGAAAAGTAGTGATTTTTAAGGGTATACCGTTTGCGGCGCCACCCGTCGGGGAATTGCGGTGGAAAGAGCCGCAGCCGGTAGCTCCGTGGAAGGGCCTGAGGAAGGCTACTGAATTTGGCGCGCGGTGCATGCAGGCGCGAATTTATGAGGACATGGTGTTTCGCGATGTTGGGCCTAGCGAGGATTGCTTGTATCTGAACGTGTGGACCCCGGGGATTTCTGCAAAGACCAAGCGGGCGGTGATGGTGTGGATTTATGGCGGGGGTTTTCAGGCGGGAGCGACTTCGGAACCAAGGCAAGATGGCGAGCATCTGGCGCACAAGGGCGTGGTGATCGTGAGCATCAATTACCGGCTGGGAATTTTTGGATTTTTTTCGCATCCGGGATTGACGGCGGAATCACCGCATCATGCTTCGGGAAATTATGGGTTGATGGACCAGGCGGCGGCGCTCGAGTGGGTACGCAAGAATATCACCGCGTTCGGGGGCGATCCGAACAATGTGGCGATTTTTGGTGAGTCGGCGGGATCGTTTGCGGTGAGTGCGCTAATGGCGTCACCATTGTCGAAAGGATTGATCCGGGCGGCGATCGGAGAGAGTGGGGCTTTTTTCGGGGAGACGCTGAGTGCGAAACGTTTGACGGAGAGCGAACGACGCGATGCGGTGTTTGCGGAATCGCTGGGATTGAAATCGGTCGCGCAATTACGCAGGGTGAGCGCGGAAAAGCTGTTGGAGGCCACGAGAAGTGCAGATGACACTTATCGTTTCGTACCGAATATCGATGGGTATTTCATGCCCGCGAGCGCTTACGAAATTTATGCCAACGGTGAGCAAGCGCACATTCCCTTGATGGCGGGATGGAATCGCGATGAGGGGAGCTACCAGCAGTTTTTTGGGAAGGATGAGGTGAACAAGGAGAATTACGCGGCAAAAATTCGGCAGACATTTGGAAAAGCCGCGGCAGAGGCTTTGAAATTGTTTCCTGGTGGGTCGGATGAGGAAGTGAAAAGTTCGGCGGCGTTGTTGAATACGGCAGACTTTATTGCTTTTGGAACCTGGAAATGGATGGAAATGCACAGGCAGACCGGGCAGACACCTGTTTATCGATATGGCTTTGATCAGGTGCCTCTGCCTTCGGAAGGACACGCGGCTGAAGCGGGATTGGCGTACCATTCGGCGGAAATTGAATATGTATTTGGGACGCTGGATTGGAAGAAGATTCCGTGGCGGCCTGAGGATTACAAATTGTCAGAGGAGATGGGGACGTACTGGACAAATTTTGCGAAGGCTGGTAATCCGAATGGCGCGGGTCTGGCGGAGTGGCCGGAGTACGAGAGGAAAAACGGATATCAAGTTATGCATCTGGCGCCGGCTCCTCGGGCGCTGCCGGACACGAAGCGTGAGCAATTTTTGTTTTTGGATAAGACTTTGGCGAAGGTGAATTGACGGAGAGTTTGAATATTAGTTTCACGAGGGCCAAGGAAAACCAAGACCCAGGTTCATACCACCTCCGAACCTGGGGCCCCCTGATTTGAGTCGCGGGTCGAGTGCAGCCAAGTTCATGCGGCGAATTTAAGTTTACGCAGGTATCGCAAAAGAAATTTTAGGCGCGCTACGGGTTTGGGCGGGTGCCGAAGATGGCGGTGCCAATGCGGACTTCCGTGGATCCTTCCTGGATGGCGATTTCGAAATCGTGGGACATGCCCATGGAGAGAACGGGGAGCGGCAGGGTGGATGAGGTGGCGAGATGGTCTCTCAATTTGCGCAGGCGCGTGAAATACGGGCGAACTTTTTGCGGGTCTTCGAGGAAGGGCGGGATGCACATTAGGCCGGCGACTTCGAGGTTTTTTAGTTGGGCGAGTTTTTCCAGTAATTGCGGGACGGTGTGGAATTCGGCGCCGGTTTTGGTGGTTTCGTTTTCGACGCGGACTTCGACGAGGATGCGGAGTTTTTCTTTAATGTTCAATTCTTCGCGGGCGTGATCGAGGCGCTGAGCCAGCGCGAAATCGTCGACGGAGTCGACGGAATGAAAAGCATTTGCGGCGCGACCGGATTTGTTGCTTTGCAGATGTCCGATTAGATGCCACGTGGCTGGCAGATCTTCAAGTTGCGGGCGCTTCCCTTCCCATTCCTGGACGCGGTTTTCGCCGAAGTGGCGGAGGCCGGCTTGGTATGCTTCGCGGATGGATTCGGGGGGATGAGTTTTAGAGACTGCGATTAAAGTGACTTCCGCGGGATACGGGGATTTTTGCCGGGCTTTGGCGATGCGGTCTTGAATGCGCAAAATATTTTCGCGGATAGTGGCTGGCATGGCGGCGCATAAATCGTAGCATGCGGCGGATTTGCGAGGCAGCGCGAGCGCGGTTACACTGGCTTCCAATGCGGCAGCGCGGAAGTTTTCCAACATTCAAACGAATTCTCTACTGCTCCGGACTATGACTACCGGCGGAAAGCTGATCGCTATTGAAGGGATTGATGGGAGTGGGAAGCGGACTCAGGTTGAGTTGCTGAAGGATGCGCTTGGCGCGCGTGGACATCAAGCTTTTGTGACGGGATTCCCAATTTACGATTCGTGGTTTGGAAAAATGGTGGGGGAATTTTTGGATGGGGAGTTTGGGCCGTTGGAGGAAGTTGATCCACATTTCACGGCGCTACTCTATGCGGGGGACCGGTTGGAGGCCAAGGGACAGATTGTCGAGGCGCTAGCAGCGGGAAAAATCGTTTTGGCAGACCGCTATATTGGATCGAACATGGCGCATCAGACTGCACGAGTTGCCGCGGCAGAGCGCGCGGAATTTGTGAAATGGATTGAACATCTGGAGTATCAGATTTATGGGCTGCCACGGGAGAGCGCGGTGATTTATCTGCGCGTGCCTCCGGCGGAGGCTCAGAAATTGGTGGCGCTGAAAAGCGCGCGGGGCTATACGGCGTCGACGCACGATTTACTGGAAGGAAATTTGCGACATCTGGAAGACGCCGCCACCATGTACGATGAACTTGCGAAGCGGCCGAACTGGATAAGCGTGGAGTGCTTTGATTCGAGAGCGCACGTGATGAGGGCTCCGGAAGCGATTGCGGGGGAAATATCGGCGGCGGTGGAAGCGGTGGTGGCGACGAAGCACGAGGAGAAATCGTAGTTATGGGCTTTAGCGATTTTATTGGCAATGAGCGAATTGTGAATGCGCTGCGCGGGGCGTTGCGGACGGAGCGAGTGCCGCATGCGTTGCTGTTTACAGGAGCGAGCGGGGTGGGTAAGTACACGCTGGCGCGAATGTTTGCGCAGGCGGCAACGTGCGAGCGGATGAAAGATGATTTTTGCGGGGAATGCGACACGTGCAAACGCGTGGCGTTGCTGGCCGATCCTGCGACCTTGGTGCAACAAGGTTTGGCGGAACGCGGCGAAAGTGCGGACGCCGCCATGGTGGAGCGCACGCCTCTGATTTTGCAAACGCATCCGGATGTGTGGGCGGTGGTGCCTGATCCAGTGCGGTTAAAGACTCCGGTGGTGCGGCCGATGCTGCGTGTCGGGCAGATTCGCGCGGTGCAACGGGCGGCTTATTTTCAGCCGATGGGTCGGCGGCGGGTTTTTATTCTGGATGGCGCGGATACGATGCGTTGGGATGTGGCTAACGTGTTTTTGAAGATATTGGAGGAGCCACCTCCGTCGGCTACGCTGATTTTGATTGCGCCATCGCCTTATGCGTTGCTGCCTACAATTGTTTCGCGGTGCATGCTGTTTCATTTCGCGCCGCTGCCGCAGGCAGATGTCGAGCGTATTTTGAAGGGGAAGACTGACCGCAAGGGGGCAGAGATTACGCTGGCGGCGCAGTTTGCAGAGGGCAGCCCAGGTCTGGCGATGGAGATGGACGTGGAGATGACCGCGCAGCGGCGTAAGGATGTGCTGAGGATTTTGACGCGTGCGGCACAGGGACACGGATTTGCGCAATTGTTTGCGGATACGGCGGCAATGGCGAAAGACCGAGAGACCGGGTTTGAGCGGCAATTGGGGATTTTTTATGGGCTGCTTACGGATCTTTTGGAGTTAAGCGCGAAGATTAAGAATCCGATGTTGCGGAATAAACCGCTGGCTAAGGAATTGGAAGCGTTGAGCAAGACTGTGGATGTTGCCTGGGTAATGCGGGCTATTGCGGGGGTTGATGAGTTGCATGCGGGCGCCCGACGGAATTTGAACCGGCAGTTGGGGTTGGATGCGCTGGCGGCTTCGCTGGCAATGCCTGGGTGATGATTTGGATCCGCCTGCAACGGAGCGTCATTGTGAACTGGAACTAATCCAGAGTTGAAGCGGAATCAGGGTACTAAGCAAAAGGCAAGACAAAAGCGAGTCAAAGGCAAGACAAAGACAAGAGAAAAGCACGACCCACCCTTGCCAAGGCGCCAGGACGGAGCACCCTCCGCGTTTTTGTGGTTTTTGGTTGTGTTGAGCTACGCGCCCTGTCGATGGTAACTGCTGCCGTTAAAGGAAAAAGTTTCGCAGCTGATGCGGAGTGCTCGTTTCCTGTGAAGTACTGTAACCCGTGGTTGATGCTATGCATCATACGATCATAGGTACTTACACCACCCCAGGTTTTAACAAGGAGCGGTCATGGTGAATCGCCGGATGTTTCGTGCGGGCTTTCCGGATGTGAAGGAGCCGAATACTTCGCGTCCCTCGAATAACGGGCCTGCGCCGAGCAAGAAGCCAGCGCCTCCTGAAATGACCCATGCGGAGAATTTTTATTGGGTCAAGCAAATGCAGTCGCACACGCAGATGGCAGTGGTGCTGGAAGATGGCGAAGTGCTGCGTGGGACGGTGGAATGGTACGATCGGGACTGTATCAAGTTGACGCGACAGGGTAGCCCCAATTTGTTGGTGTTCAAGCGCGTGATTAAGTATGTATATAAGGATGGAGAAGAATCGTCGCATGGCGGCGACGAGTAGGGCTAAAGCACACTCGGATTTAGGTTGATACCAGCTCCACCCTTGCAAAAGGCGCAAGGATTGGCCACCCTTTGTGGTTTTTGGTGGTAAAGAATTGTGTTACCCCCTTCCACGTAAATCTCATTTCCAGACGAAGGCCCAGACGCAAATCGGCGGTTAGCGCGGCCTAAGAAAGCTGAAATAAGTCTAATGTCACGATAATGCGTGGTGGTGCGTCTAACAGGGAACTGTCAGGCGATTGTGGTTGTGTGTTTGCGACGCTGGACGACGCCGTTGAGGAGTACAAATCGAGATGCGCATCGGGATTACTTGTTATCCGACGTATGGCGGCTCGGGCGTGGTGGCTACCGAGTTGGGAGCGGAATTGGCTGCGCGTGGACACGATGTCCACTTTATTAGTTACGCGCCACCGATCCGTATGAATCCCAACGATCCGCATACCCATTTTCATGAAGTGGAAGTGGCGTCCTATCCCCTGTTTGATCATCCCCCGTATACGCTGGCGCTGGCGACCAAGATGCTTGAGGTGTTTGAGTCCGAGGCGCTGGATTTGCTGCATGTGCATTACGCGATACCTCATTCGGTGAGCGCAATGCTGGCGCGGTCGATGGCGGCGCCGCGAAGGCTGCCATTTATTACTACTCTGCACGGGACGGACATTACGCTGGTGGGGAGCAACCGGAGTTACCTGCCCATAACTCGATTTTCGATTGAGCAAAGCGATGGGGTGACGGCCATTTCGAGTTATCTGCAACAGCAGACGGTTCGGGATTTCGAGATCAAGCGGCCGATCGAAGTGATTCCCAATTTTGTGAATTGTGATTTGTATATACGGAAGGATGATCCAAAGCTGAGAGCCAAGTTGGCGCCGAATGGGGAGCCGATCTTGATGCACCTGTCGAATTTCCGCCCGGTGAAGCGCGTGACGGATGCGGTGGAAATATTTGCGATGGTGCGCGAGAAGATGCCCGCGAAGCTGGTGTTGATCGGCGATGGGCCGGACCGCGGGGCTGCGGAATATCTGGTGCGTAAGAAAAAACTCCAGAAGGACGTGATTTTTCTGGGTAAACAGGACCAGGTTTACGAAAAGTTGGGGGCCGCGGATTTGTTTTTGCTGCCATCGCAACTGGAGTCGTTCGGATTGGCGGCGCTGGAGGCCATGGCCTGCGAGGTGCCGGTGATCGCCACGAATGTCGGTGGGCTGCCGGAAGTTGTGGAGCACGGCGTGGATGGATATTTGGTGGAGCCTGGCGACGTGAAACGGGCGGGCGCGTATGCGATTGAGATTTTGTCTCGCGCGGATCGCGGACGCGAGATGGGGCATACGGCGCGGTTGCATGCCAAGCAGAAATTTTGCGCCAATGATGTGATCCCGCAATACGAACGGTATTATCGGCGAGTCTTGGAATCGGCGGCGGTGGCCACGGCTTGAACCGTTTGGGATTCGGCTCGGTCACGTATGTGATTCAGAACGCGCAGGTGGATGCGATGAATAACGTAGTTGGACCACCAACTCCAATAGGTAGCAGGCCACATGGTGTGTTGATACCAGGTTGTTCCTTCGAGACGCGTTCGCCCGCCAGGTAAAGCTGTCAATAAAAATTGTCCGCCGTGGGAAATAAAATAACCGTGCAGATGTGGTGCGTGAATATTTTTGTAAGGGCTTAGTTCGTTTAGGGGCGCGGGATTTTTGCTGACGCTGAATTTTAAGAGGTGCGGCTCGTCCCAAACGGTGATGGGCTCTTCAAATGGGCCGGTAGAGAAGATGCAAAGGCGAGTGGAACCGACTCCGGAGCCGGAAATTTCAGCGCGGATGGGATAGGCGACGCCTGCGCGAAATAATAATTCTTGTGGCGGCGGGATTTCGGCGAAGGCAATTACTTGGTGCCAAACGGCTTCGGGGGATGCGTTGATCGCAACAGCGGAGTGGACTACAAAATCCGGCGACGTCAGAGCTGCGGCGTGTTCACCGAAAAAGGCGGACGGTAAGAGGAACAGGATAGCGGTCAACACCGCGGGTTTGTAATGAGTGTCCCAATAATGAAGCTGAATGACGAAACCGATCGAACCGCCCAACAACGCGAGAAACAGCGCTATCGGTGCGGCCATCATCAGGCAAATGATGCCTTCAAAGGCGATGGCAAGAAGTGTGGCGGCCAAAATGACGATGGGCATTATGGAGACTTCCAAGCAGGACTCAAATGATCTTGGCTCGTGATAACTGTGCAGCAGTACGGCGAACAGACCCATGCAGAACGGCAGCGCGATAAACAGACTCCAGCCATAAGAACCAAGTACGCGGGTGCTGAGGGAAAGGAATACAAGCCCGATGATGGTTGTGATGCCGATAGACAGTATGCTGCTGGCCAGCTGGTCTCTGGGAATGAACTTGTCGAGCGGCCGCACATGCGGCCACGGAGCGGCTTCATCTGAGGGGTCTTGATGTTTGGACGGAACCAGGCACAAAGCGAGGAAGAAAAGAACATTTACGAAAGGAGTGAAAAACAGACATACGAGCCAGAGAGGTAGTGCTGCATCGCGCAAGCGTCGAACGGTCAGATTGACGCCGACGTAAATAAACGGCAGCGAGACAATTACTAGCTTGAATAAGAATTGCTTTTCGGTGTACGACAAATGCTCTAGACGCGCGGCTTTATTGAGGGGCGCCCAATAATTCAAGAGTCCGTTAATCCCATATAAATAGTCTCGCGCGATGACGCGGTCGATGTTGTGCTTTATGGCAAAACCGATGAAGCCGACCAATGCGTAGGTTTTTCGGCTGACGGTGCCGTCGAAGCGCCACAGACTTGCGATGGGATCGGATGGCTCTAACATTTTGCCTCCAGGCGGAGTGAATCAGTACGCAAACTTGGCCCATTGCGACACTAGTGCTTAGCTGCATGAGACGTCTGCGTCGTGGCGCAGGAGATCGCTGCGGTGCATTTGCGGTGGGTGGCGATCCAGCGGTAGGCGCGACGCAATAGGTGCATCATTCCTGGGAGCTTGGAGAGCCAGACGAGTGGACGTGCCCACCAGATTTCGTGAGCGAGGGCTACGGCGGCGTCTGCGCCGCCGGTTTGCTGGCCGTTGCTTAGCAGCAGGCGCATTTCCAGCAGCAATTCACTTGGAGTTAAGCCGAGTAGCGCGCCGACGCGGGGATCCTGCAACGGCGCCAGCGCGAAGCCGCGCTTTTGCAGAGTCGGCACCAGGGCGCGAACGATTTTTACGCAGAAGGCGCAATCGGCGTCGAAGAATAGCCAGCCTCGGGCGTGGCGACTTTTGCTGTCGGTAAACTCTGAGGTGAGCGAGATCATGGCGTTGCACCGTGGTGTTGCGAACTCGCAATCGGGGACAATCAAAATCTCCGCCGCATCGTTTGGAACGGCGCGGTGCATGACTCGAATTAGCCGGCTTTTTTGCGGCCGGAGCCAAGCAACGTGATTACTTTGCCGCGTAATTTGACGACGCCTCTGAGGGCCGCGTCGGGCATGCGGACAACTTCTTCGAAGAGGCCGGTCATGGCGCTCAGGAAATCGAGCATGCTTTCCAGGCGTGCGAGGGTGTAGGTGTCTTTTGTGGGATGGGCTTTAATTTCCTGGACGCATTCGGCTAACAGTTTCAGGGTGGGGTCGATTTCGCGGCGCTTGCGTTCTTCGGAGACGATGCGGAAGATTTCGAATACGTCTTTGGTGCAATCGAAATGATCGCGGCGATCGCCGAGGACGTGGACAACACGAACGATACGCCAGCCCTGGAGTTCGCGGAGGCTGGTGCTGACGTTGGAACGCGCAACGGCGAGAATAACCGCGATCTCATCAGCAGGTAAAGGGCGCGGCGAGACGAAAAGAAGAGCGTGGATTTGAGCCACGGTGCGATTGATGCCCCAACGTGTGCCCATTTCCCCCCAGTGGAGGACGAATTTCTGGGCGGTGGGGGAGAGCGGAGGGCTTTGTCTGTGTTCAGTCATTTCTGTATGGACAGAACGTACAGTAGTGACCAGAGGCTGTCAATAGGAAAGTTGACTTGCGATAGGGGGGTCAGCCGACGGCTTGCATGGTGGAGACTAGTTCGGGGATGTCGATGCGGATGGTGGTGCCGTCGCCGGGGCGGCTTTCGATTTGCAGGTTGAAGTCGGCGCCGTACAAGACTTTGAGGCGTTCGCGAACGTTGCTAAGGCCGATGCCCTCGACGTAGACGTGAGGCATTTTCTCTTCGGAGATGCCCACGCCGTTATCTTCGATTTCGATGTGCAAGCGGCCGTCGCGGTTGGAGGTGCGGAGTTGGATTTTGCCGCCTTCAATTTTCGGGGCCAAGCCATGCTTGAGGCAATTTTCCACGATGGGTTGCAGGAGCATGCTGGGAACGAAGGCTTCGAGAGTGTCTTCGTCGAGTTCCTTGATGATTTCGAGATTGTCGCGGCCGAAGCGGGCTACTTCGATGTCCAGATAGTCGTCGATGAATTCGAGTTCTTCGTGGAGAGGAACGAAGGTTTCGTGCTTGCGCAGCAGGCGTCGCAAAATATTGCTGAGCTTCAGGACCACTCCGCGCGCGGTGTCGGGATCGAAGCGGATCAGGGCGGAGACGGTGTTGAGAGTGTTGAAGAGGAAATGAGGATTGATCTGGCTGGAGAGCGCGTCCATGCGGGCTTTGAGGAGCAGCTGCTGGTGGCGCTCGAGATTCATTTCGATGCGCGTGTTGTTCCAGATTTTCAGCGGCGCGGCGACGGACATAAGCGTGGCGATCACGGTTAGAACCAGCCACCAGTTCCAGTCCGGATCGATAGCGAAAAGCCATTTGGGCTTGGTGGCGTAAACGAGAGCGACGCGGCCGAGTTCAAGACCAACGCAAGCGAGAAGTGGCGCCATTTCCCACGAGGGTTGCGCGCTGCGCACGAGGCGGACGATGGCGCGCGGGATGTTTAGAAAAGTGAAGGGTCCAAAATTCCAGATGTCTTCTTTATTGGGGATGGCTTGACGGATAAGGCCGCCGATCAGACCTGCGGTAGCGGCCGCGGGCATGCCCAGCCACTCGTGGCCTATGAGGGCCGGGATGGTGATGACCGCACCGCCGAGCGGGCCCACAACGCGGCCGCCGAGTAGCCCCATTAAGAAAGCGCCTTCGAGCGAGAGATCGGCGAAGCGGTATGGGTAGCCAACGAGACGTAGAGTCACGCCGAGGATGAGTGGGGGCACCATGAAGAGCATGAGTTTCAGTTTTTGGTCGGGGTCGCGCTCTTCGGTAAAGAGGACGCGGCGGAAGGTGTTCCAGCGCGCGAGGAGAGCGGCGATGGAGGAGGCCACGCCGACCTTTAGCAGTAAGGTGAAGAGTAGGTCGCGGGCTGAGGTCGGGGCGTCCATAGTGGGTTGAAGTAACTTTGCTTACGCTAAGCTAATGTTACGCGGGATGTAAAGCGTGTAGCGGGAATTTGTGTCCGGGCATCTAATGCTGGACGCGGGATTCACGTTCGGGAAGTGGTCATTATAAGTAGTCTGCGATTTCGCCATGGATAAAACATTGAAGAGTACAACTTTGGAAAAGAACAGGAATTTGGAGTTACAGATGGTGGCGCAGGCGAAATTGCCTACGCGTTATGGGAATTTCGCGATTTATGGATTTAAGGGTGATGGAGCGTTGGATGAAGCGGTGGCGTTGGTGCGCGGGAATTTGGGAGGCAAGGGTGCGCCGCTGGTGCGGGTGCATTCGCAATGCTTGACGGGGGATGTGCTGGGTTCTATGCGATGTGATTGCCGGGCGCAGTTGGAATTGTCTCTGAGAGAGATTGGGCGAGCGCCGGCAGGCGTGCTGATTTATTTGCCACAGGAAGGGCGCGGGATTGGACTAATGAATAAGCTGCGCGCCTATGAGTTGCAAGACGGTGGCATGGATACGGTGCAGGCCAACGAGAAGCTGGGGTTTGCGGCAGACTCCCGCGATTACGAGTTTTGCGCGGCGATTTTGAAGCAGCTCGGCGCGCGGCGGATTCGTTTGCTTTCAAATAATCCGGAGAAGGTGCGGCAGCTTGAGAGTGCGGGGATTCGTGTAGTCGAACGAGTGCCGTGCCAGCCGCGGATTACGAAGAGTTCGCGTGCGTATTTAAAGACGAAGAGATCGAAGATGGGACATTTGTTGAAGGGCGTGTAAGACCAATCGAAATAACGCTAATGATTTAGCAAAATCGCTAAGCTCGCTTGATCTAGAAAGAAAAACCCCAGACGCAGAGTTGGAGTATGGGGTTTTTGCTTTGTCGCTGAAATAAACTTCCATCCCCTGAAATTCGAGGATTAACTACTTCTTACTTCCCTGCCGGCGGTTCTTTCTTTTTCTCTGGTGGTGGAGGTGGATTTTTCTGTTGCTGTTGAGGGGGTGGAGCCGGATGTTGCGCGGGCGCAGCTTGCGGCCTGGGTTGCTCCTGTCGCGGTGGTGGCGGAGCTTGTTGCCGCAGCGGAGGAGGCGCTGCCTGCTGCCGGGGTGGCGGTGGCTGCGGCGGCTGAACTTGTTGTTGACGTTGTTGCGGTGGGGTTGGAGCGGGCTTGTTCTGAGCCGGCGGCGGCGCTTGCTGAGAACGCGTTTGTGGCTGGACCTGTTGCGGACGCTGCGGCGCTGCCGTTGCGGTCGGCTTGTTCTGGCCTGGCGGTGGCGCTTGTTGCGGGCGCGTTTGTGGCTGAACCTGTTGCTGCTGCGGCGGAGGAGTCGGAGCCGGCTTGTTCTGCGCTGGTTGGGGCGTTTGCTGCGGACGAGCCTGCGGTTGGGCCTGACGCTGAACTTGTTGCGCGGGTGGCGGCGGTGCGGGTCTGGCGGCAGGCTGATTAGCAGCCGGTTGATTGCGATTCGGCTGCGGCTGGACTGGGGCTGGCGCAGGAGCAGGCGTCGGCTGCGCGCCCGGACGCCCGGCGGGCGGCTGACTGGGATTGGGCTGAACATTTTGCCGGGCTGCGTTGGGCTGGCGTGCCGCGTTTTGTTGCTGAGTGGGGCTCGGTTGTTGCGCTGCGTTCGGCTGCGCAACTGGTGGAACAGGGCGCGGGGCCGGAGCGGGACGCGGAGGAATTACCGCAGCGATGGGTTTGCCTTGCGGTATTGGCTGCGGCGCTACAACGACAGCTGGCTTTCCTTGATTCACGGCAACAAACTGCTGTCGATTCTGCGCGGCTTGTTCGCGATGTTGAACCTGAGTGGTCATCGGGGGAATGCGCTGTTCGCGAGTAGCGGCTAGCTCCTGCGGAGCAGGCGGGCGGGTGACGCCGCCTGGGCCGTTATAGCTGACGTTGTTTACGGTGGTGTTGTTCGTGGTGGTGTTGTTGATGACATTGTTGGTTACCGAGCGGTTGTACACCTGAACGTTGTTAGTGTTCACATTGTTGGCAGCGCGATTGTAGTCGAAGCGGCCTCCGTTCCAATAACCGCCCTGATAGCCGGCGCCAGTGTAACCGTGTCCGTAATTGATGCCACCGTAGTAGCCGATGTGCCTGCCCCAGTAGCCATTGTGATAGCGATAGCGGTGGCCGCGGTCGGTATATCCCCACCATCCGGGCGTCCACAGATAACCAGGTTCGGGCGGGCGCGCCCACGCGCCTGGAACCCAGTAGAAGCCGCCTGAAGACCAACTCCAATAGCCAGGGGTCCATATATAGCCGTCACCTGGGAGCTCCGGTTGAGAATATTCCGGGAGAGGAGGGGGCGGATCGGATGCGTAAATCACCGGTTGGCCGTAGGTGTCATCGACGTTGTCGTAGTTGTAGCTGTTATCGTAGTAGCCAGAATTGTTGTAATTGCCGTCGTTGTAATTGCCGTCGTTGTAATTGCCGTCGTTATAGTTGGCGGAATCACGGTAGCTGCGCTTGCGATAATTGCGCGAATCACGAGTGCGGGAATCGCGATTGGAATAGTTGCGGGAATCGTTATTCGAATAATTTGGCTGCTGTTGATAATTCGAATTCGCCGCCTGTTGGTAATTTGAATTTGGAGGTTGCTGATAATTCGAATTGGGGGCCTGTTGATCGTAGGTCGCAGGCTGTGCGGCAACGGGGGCCAGGTTGGCAGAGGTCGCGGGATCCTGGGATTGATCCGCGGGCGCGGCACCTGGCCGCGTCTGGGCAGAGTTCGGGGCGGATTTGTTGCATCCTGCGAATGCGAAAGTGAATGCCAGGGCAGCGGCTGCCAGAAGTAGAACAACTGCCATTTTACTTGCCATTCTACTAATTTGGCTCATCTGATTTTTCTCCGGAGATTTTTGCTGGTTAATTTCACAGCGAAGGTTTGAAAGATTTTTGCCGACAGTAACATCTTAGTTTTCTGGCGCAAGTGTACATCCTGTTTGCGGACTATCACATACGGCGAACTCGTTAGAGAGAGGGCCTGCGGCGGAGCTTATAAAGGCTGCAAGTCCGTGGCAGATAGCGGCTTGCCGCGACTTCGAGAGAATGCACTGTAGAACGCGAGACGATTCGCGTTTAAAACGCTAACAGCTCCCGCTCACGGGGGCGCTTGCGCTTCCACTGGTAATCTTTTCTAAGCAGGGACTGATGCTTTTTTAGCTGGGTTTCCAGGTCGCTGAACGCCATTTTGCAACTGGCGCGGACATTTTTTCCGGCGCCGGTGGCGTGCAGAGATCCGGTGGGCAAGGAAAGATTCAACGTACAGAAATACTGCTCCTTATGCGCGTTCATACCAAAAACGCAGTGCAATTGCACCAGATCGGGCGCATAAGCTTTGAGCAATTTGTTTAATTTGGCTACGTGCCGGTCCACGTCTTTCTCGATCGCTTCGTGCGCATCGACGTGTTTGTAACTGATGGACAATTTCATCGGAAGCACCTGTAGTTTTTGTTTGGCGCCAAGCGGCGTCTGCTTGGCTCGGGACTTACAAGAATTTTATGGAGTAGAGCAGCTCGTTTGGCAACGAACATGAGGTCCACCAGAGCAGCCTAGCAGCCGAAACGTTAGGCTGCAATCAAGTTTTGCTGGTTTGTCACCTGCGTTGACAGTGCGCGGCTTGAACACCTAAGCTCGATCCGAAATATTGCTGGAACGAATTCGGACAACGATGAGTCCACGATCACACGTTTCCAAGGTTTCGCAGACATCGCCCGCCGGTGGCTCAGTTACGTCCACAACTTCGAGCAACATGCCGCTGCTTCGCATCGGGCCAGCGGGCTGGGCTTACAAGGATTGGGTGGGGTATGTTTATCCGCAGCCGCGTCCGAAAAATTTCCATCCGGCTACTTTTCTGGCGGAATATTTCGACGTGATTGAGATTAATACTTCGTTTTATCATCCGATGCAGGCCGATCACGCGGCGCAGTGGATCGAGCGGGTGAGCGGCAACCCACGATTTTTATTCACCGCCAAACTTTGGAAAAAATTTACGCATGAGCATGACGCAACGTTGGCGGATGAGCGCGAAGCCCGGGCGGGGTTGGACATTTTGCAGGGGGCTAAAAAGCTCGGAGCGTTGCTGCTGCAATTCCCTTTTTCGTTTCATCGTGAGCCTGAAACTATTGAATATCTTTCAAGGCTGCTGAAGCGATTCTCTGGGTATCCATTGGTGGTGGAGGTGCGACATTCCTCGTGGAATATTCCTGACACATTTGAGTTGCTGCGGGAGCATAACACGGGGTTTTGTAACATCGATCAGCCGATCATTGGGCGGTCTTTGGAACCATCCACAGCCGCGACTGCTCCGGTGGCATACGTGCGGTTGCATGGGAGGCGCTACGACACGTGGTTCACAGATGATCCTGCAGTGTCTCCCCACGAACGGTACAACTATCTTTATTCCAACGAAGAGCTGAAGCCGTGGGCAGAGCGGATTCGGAAAGTGAGCAAGCAGGCTGGCACCGTTTTCGTGATTACCAATAACCACTACCAGGGGAAAGGCGTGGTCAACGCACTGCAGTTGATTAATATTCTCACGAAGACGAAGGTTAATGTGCCGGAGCCGTTGCGGCAGCATTTTCCGCAATTGGACGCCATCGCCGCTTCGCGGCCGGCCGAGCCGACACTTTTTCCTCTAGCAACGGCTATCACGCCGGACGCGCAGTAGTTCATTTACCAAAAGCAGGTTTGCTAACGATGCGGTGGCGCGGGTGGTTGGAACAGAATGCTCCGAGTTGCTGGTACTTCTGCCGGCGACTCGGTTACATTTTTTTGAAGAGGTTTTCGAAGGCTTGGCGGGCGTCGGTGGGACGCGATGGGGATGGGGGCGGGCTTGTGGCTGTGGACGGCTGGGAGTACGAAGTTGGGGCGGTGTCTTTTTCAATGGTCATGCGAAATTCGTAGAAGGTGCAATTATTTTTTGCGTCCTTTGGCGTGATGCGCTCGGGAATGGG
>DASYJM010000311.1:0-3985 GCA_035996445.1 Candidatus Acidiferrum sp.
CACTTTTATTCTTCCTAAGCGGATGAAGACTACGACGAGCTCTTTAGAGTTCCAGAGTTGGTCGCATCCGAATGTTCATTCGCGTGAAATCTCTCATTGCAACCGCACCTTCGTCAAAATTGCTGACATCAGTGTAAGGTGCGTGGCGTCAAACCCCGGGCCAAGAAGGCCACTGGCATTTATTACCAGCGCGTAAAAACGTGTTCGAGTTGGCAAAACAATTGCCCAGCAACATTCCTGTTACATCGCATGCTAAGTAGCTTAGCGGGACGATGAAGGACGAGAGGGGAGTACCGATGCCCGAACCAAATGGATTCAAGCCTGCTATTGAAGGGGATAACTGGTCGAATGAACAGCCAGGAAGCAAATCTGCCGTAGAAGGCCTGTCGAGACGTACTTTTTTGGGGGTGGGGTCGGCTACTCTAGCGAGCGCGGCATTGGCCTCTCTGTCCGCCGGACAGGAGAGAGCGGATACCGAAAAGGCAGACAAGGATCATTCCTTAAGTGATCCCGGTCCGGAAAATAAGCCGCTCCTTGATGAAAATCCGAATTCAAATTTCCCTCCGCCGACCGATCACGGACACATTGAGCCGACATGGTATTCATTCGATCTAACTTACAAACGTGTTGAAGAAGGCGGCTGGACCAACGAAGTCACAGAAAAAGTGCTGCCCAATTCAAAAGACCTCGCAGGCGTCAGAATGCGCCTTACGGCGGGCAGCTTTCGGGAGCTGCATTGGCACACGGCCGACGAGTGGGCCATTATGCTGTACGGAAATGCTCGCGTGACCTGCCTTAATCCCGATGGAACGGTGTTCATCGGCGATACTGGAAAAGGTGATCTCTGGTACTTTCCGGCCGGATTCCCTCACTCCATCCAGGGCTTGGCGCCCGATGGTTGTGAATTTATTTTGGTATTTGATCAAGGCTCGTTTTCCGAAGACAACACCTTCCTTATTTCCGACTGGGTGAGGAGCACCCCGCCCTCGGTCTTGTCGAAGAACTTCGGCCTGCCGCAAAACGCTCTCAAAAAATTGCCTGACAGGAGCCTCTACATTTTTCCCGCGGATTTGCCGGCGTCTTTGGCACAGGACAAGGCCGCGGTTGGCGGGCGTCGTGTCGAATCCACATACCAATACACATTTAGGATGGAAGCGATGACTCCCACGAAGCAAACGAGGGGTGGCTCCGTCCGCATCGTTGACTCGCATAATTTCCCAGTGTCGAAGAATATCGCAGCGGCCTTGGTCACCATTAAACCGGGTGGTTTGCGGGAACTGCACTGGCATCCAAACGCTTCGGAATGGCAATACTACCTTGCCGGTAAGGGGCGCATGACAGTCTTTACCAGCGAAGGAGCGCGCACGATGGACTTCAACTCCAATGACGTCGGCATCGTACCGATAACCGCAGGTCACTACGTTGAGAACACAGGTAATACGGATCTGGTGTTTCTCGAAATGTTCAAGGCTAACGAGTATATGAATTTTTCCCTGAATAACTGGATAAGGCGCCTGCCTCCCGAGATGGTGACATCGCATTTGAATCTGGATGCAGACGCCGTAAGTAAGATTCCTTCAGAAGCGCTCGATGTTCTCCCTGGCTAGCGTTGTCGCGGCGTACGGCATCAAGGTGACTTCGGAGACCGAAAGGACATAGTGGTGGGCACGCCAGCATGGACAATTCGCATGGTTATCATTTTCCTCCTGGGTAGTGCGGAAGCGTTTACGGAATCGCCTCGGGTCATGGCGCATCCGATGTCCCGAGTCCGCAAGGTTACGGATACGCGAATTTCGGTTCAGCCGCAATTTGGAGCGAGAGTGAAGGCGGCAGCCAAAGTGATCGAACGCCTCGACAGGATCGAAACAAAACGACTGGGTGCTCGCCTGGATGCGCAAGACGGACGAAGCGCGGGCAAGCCAGCCACGCTTCGTTTCACCAATGGCCACAACGCACGTGATGCTGGTCCAGCAATATCGCTTCGACATGTCATGGCAACTAGATCCCAACGGCGGCACCATAACCTCAAACTACGGCGCGTCGCACGGGCTGGAAATCATCCTGACTTCGCGTCTTGAAGGGGGGCTTTCCAACCAGCCTATCTGGTGCACCAATCGAACGTCCCCGATGGATTTGGAGATTTTTCCTTCAAGGAGGAATACCGGGCGTTGTCTCTCCGGTAGGATGATTAAAAATAACTGGCTGGATACCCATTTATAGAGTTGCCTGACCGCGTCCGATCCCCTGCTTCTAGGAGGTAGTTCCAACCTTTACTTAGAGTTTGTTGATCCTTCCTTCCATAAGATTGTGCTTCATCAGGCCTATACGATCCGGAATATTCATGTAAGGGCCGCCAATCCGGCAGCACTCATTGTCGGACACAGGGCGTTTGTCGGTACTAATCCGACGGACGAATCGATAGTTTCCGGCTTGCCCGGTCATACGACCAGAATAGGGCCCAGACCTGGTTGCAGAGGTTGCGAGCGCAACTCCTGTTTTCGTCGGGCGGTGAAACTTTTTGGCAGCCTTCGCCGTACCTCCGGCTAGACCCTTACACTAGCCTCTTACAAGGGAGGGAACATGAGCTTGCCCCACAATCCGGGGAGAGTCGCAGGGTTGCTCTATCTATCGCTGTTAGGCGCTCCTCTCCGCCTCATCTATATTCCCAACACTTTGTTCGTGGCCGGGAACGCGACCGCGACGGCCAACAACATTGCCGCGCACGAGTTGCTCTTCCGTCTGGGAATCGTCGGCGACCTGCTCACCGGGACCATGGCTATCTTCCTCACCCTGGCTCTGTACCGGCTGCTCAAGGGAGTGGACGAGGACCTCGCTCGACTGATGGTGATCCTGGGGAGTCTGATGGTGACGCCAATCTACTTCCTCAACACGCTGAACGACGTCGCTGCCCTCCTGCTCGTGCGTGGCGCCGATTTCCTATCCGTATTCGACAAACCGCAGCGCGACGCCCTCGCCATGCTGTTCCTCCGTCTGCATCACGGTGGCGTCGTTGCCAACGAGATCTTTTGGGGCCTATGGCTCTTTCCCTTCGGCCTGCTGGTGTACCGGTCACGCTTCCTTCCTCGGATCCTGGGCGTCTGGCTGATCATCAACTGCTTCGCCTATCTGGCCGTCAGTTTTACGGGCTTACTGTTCCCGCAATACGAGGCGAGGGTGTTTAACAGCGCCTTCCCCGCTATGCTCGGAGAACTGGCGATCATTCTATGGCTCCTGCTCAAGGGCGCTAAGCCGCAACTGCTGGGCGCCGCAGCGTCATCGTTGGCGGCTGGTTAGTTTGCATTACTGGCGTTTGACAACTCCGGCGGTAAGCGTCATGCAATGGCTAAGGCGATTGCGTGAGTCTTCTCCGAGAGCCGGATGCGGCAAATCCGCACGTCCGGTTCGATGAGCGGGTGTGGAAACGGAAGCATGGCAGAGCTAGTGAGGCACCGACAGACGAAAGGTTCGGCAACAGATAGACTCAGCCTAAACCACCGCGCCACACCTCGACTCCACACATATGGTCTTCTCGCAAGACGAGCCATTCGGTTCGGCTGCGAATGTACGCGGGTCAATAGAAAGTCTCTTAGGACGAAGGTGTCTCAGTCTAGAATTTAGGAGAGACAAATGAAAACACGAAATCTCGGAACATTGCAAGTCTCGGAATTGGGATTTGGCTGCATGAGTATCAGTACCAACTACGGACCTGCCGCTGACAAAAATCAAGGCAGATTCTTCAGCGTGCGGCCTGCCAGGTCTTGCTAGTAGCCGACTGGGCTAAGGAGCGCAAGCTCCGGATGCTCCCTTCGGATTGTTTCGAGACTGGCAGGAGATCACTAACTCAATCTTCTGTGGAGAGAGATCGTGGCTCCAACAGCAAATGGATGTCTGGTTCTGCAGATTGCAAGAACCGCCGCCGAGAGGCAACAACCGCGAACTGAAGGACCTTGAAAAACTTTTTCACGCGCTCCTCCTGAGCGCGTCA
>DASYJM010000312.1:0-4000 GCA_035996445.1 Candidatus Acidiferrum sp.
GCGCGCTCGACTTTCTGCTGTAAACCGGCACGCCTGAATCTGTGGCAAAATCGCAAGCCGAGGCTCGTACCATGCCGGCCGAAGCGCCCTCCTCTCAATCAACACAAACCGCCTGCTGTGTCGTGGGTGGCGGCCCAGCTGGTATGGTTCTCGGATTCCTCCTCGCCCGCGCCGGCATCGAAGCCCTGGTCCTCGAAAAACACGCCGATTTCTTTCGCGATTTTCGCGGCGACACCATTCACCCTTCCACATTCGAACTTATGTACGAGCTCGGCCTCCTCGAAGATTTTCTGCGCGTTCCCCATCAGCAGCTTTTCGAACTCGGCGCCGCGGTCGACGACTTTTCGGTGACCATCGCCAACTTTTCCCACTTACCAGTGCATTGCAAATTCGTCGGCCTGATGCCGCAATGGGACTTTCTAAATTTCATCGCTGAAAAGGCCAAGGCTTATCCAGAATTTCGCCTGCGCACGGAGTGTGAAGTAACTGATCTAATCATCGAAAATGGCCGCGTGGCAGGCGTCCGCGCCAAGACCCGCGATGGCGATCGCGAGTTCCGTGCGGCCTTGACCGTCGGGGCCGACGGCCGCCATTCCATCGTGCGCGCTAAAGCCGGTCTCGAAGTCATCGACCTCGGCGCTCCCATCGACGTGCTCTGGATGCGCCTGTCGCGCCTCCCCTCCGACCCCGAGCAAACTCTAGGCCGCTTCCGCGGCGGAAAGCTTCTCGTAACTCTCAACCGCGGTGATTATTGGCAATGCGCCTACGTCATACCTAAAGGTAGATTCGAAGCCATCCAGAAAAAAGGCCTGCCCGCATTTCGCCAGGACCTTGAAACCGTCGCACCGTTTCTGCGAGGCCGCGCCGCCGAGCTCAAAGTCTGGAACGACATTAAGCTCCTATCCGTAGCCGTCGATCGCTTGCGCCACTGGTCGCGCAGCGGTCTTCTCTGCATCGGCGATTCCGCCCACGCCATGTCCCCCATCGGCGGCGTCGGCATCAATCTCGCCATTCAAGACGCAGTCGCGGCCTCAAATATTCTTGTCCCTGCGCTATCCAGCGGCGCCTCCGCCGATGCCCACCTCCACAAAGTACAGGCACGCCGCGAATTTCCCACGCGCATGACGCAAGGGTTTCAGATTTTCGCCCACAAGCGTTTCATCACTCCCGCGCTAGCCACCAAGGGCCCGCTCAAGCGCCTCCCGCTTCCACTCGCGCTGCTAAAATACTTTTCAATCCTGCGCCGCCTCCCCGCCCGCATGGTCGGCCTAGGATTCCGCCCCGAACACATCCACATACCCGACACTCATCTCCATGCAAACGCCAGTAGCCGCAAATAAACTCATACGCGAGTGCTCGTAAATAGATTGAAACGCGAGTCCCTGTAAATAAACTCAAACACTAGTGCTCGTAAATAAAGTTGACGCTATAATGTCTCTCACGCGCCCGTAGCTCAGCGGATCAGAGCATCTGGCTTCGAACCAGAGGGTCGGGAGTTCGAATCTCTCCGGGCGCGCCATTTTCACCAGGGTCCGACTCGGACACATGGGGTTCCAGCGCATTCCCGACGATAGGAGGTGGCGTCTGCGTCTAGCCTGGGCAGATATTGAAGTGCGCCAGTACAGTGACGCTTTGGGAATAACGGAGGGTGTGTCGTATGCGCCTGGAACGGAGTCTGAAAAAGCGATGGCGCGTGCGGTGGCGCGCTGGCGCGCGGCGGGGAAAGATAAGGCGATGGAGGATTTTGACCAGGCCATCACAGAGTCGAAGTCGCAATGGCAAAATTCTCAACTGATTAAAGCTCTTTACTCACCGATGACCGCTCAAAGTATCGCGGAGATGAATGAGGAAGCTAAACGGCGACGCCAGAAAGTGAACGCTGACGCAGCGCACCATCGGCCGTGACGATTCGCGGGATAACGGGCTGAGCCAGTGTGTTTGCAAGTTTACTCACACAGACGACTCCGGCAAATGCGTCAACCATAGCCCGGTCTCGGCGACACGTTGTGGTTCTTGGTGACTGATTGTTCGCCGACATGAAACCGGCTTGTTCCATAACTGCCGGGACTGCAGCCCGGCAAAAGTTTTATGTGGGTTTTATCATTCGGCTTTAGTTGGCGTTGAGCTCGCCTCATGTACGTGAAAGGATATATTCAGGTCTATGCGGATGGTGATAGCGCGATGCCTGATCATGACCAGGAACGTACAGCTGGTGTTGGAACGATTTCGTGCCTGGTTTTGCAGAAGGGCAAAAGGAAATTCCGGCTAGCTTCCCAACTTCATGCTGGCGGCGCGCTCTTATCAGCACGCCGAACGGCAAGAAGCGTTAAATCGTCAGTTTGCTTCGAACCCTCCCCGAAGCTCAGCAGATCCCCGATGCATTCAGAAATCAGCCCGGCAGGCTTCATCCGTACATGCCGCGCCGCCAATGCACGGATTCGATGGAGACCGTACTCCGCACCCGCGCGATTCCGTGCTTCCGTTAAACCGTCGGTATACAGGAGCAAGGTGTCACCGTAAGCCAGTTCTAGCTGATGGACTGGGAAGTGCGCGTCGCAGAACATTCCCAGGGGTACTCCCGTGGAGTCCTTTGGAGTTGCGCCGTCACAATGGATGTGAAGCACGGGCAGGTGCCCAGCGCTGACAAACGCCACGGAACCGTCGCGAGAGGCTCGCCCTACGACGATAGTCGCAAATTGCCCCGCGAGAGTGCTCTCGCAGAAAATACGATTAGCATCTTGGACCATGCGCTCGAGCGGGAGACAGGCTTGGGCGAGGGTGCGAAATGTCGCATGCAGATGGCTCATGATCATTGACGCTGCAACACCCTTGCCGGAAACATCCCCCAGCATAAAGAGCAGACCGTCATCTATTTCGAAGAGGTCGCAATAGTCGCCGCTCACCATGCTGGCGGGCTGATAGTGATAGCACACCTCCCATCCAACTGGTGCCAGGCCCGGTTTCGGCAAGAGAACGCGCTGGATGCGTGCGGCCAGGTAAAGATCACTCTCCAAGGCACGCTGTTCGGCGCTCGTAAGATGGTCCAGGCAGAAGCGCACCAACGGATTGGCCAGCAAGCGCTCCGCTTCAATACTGCTGTGGCACTCCTCGCAGAGCCCGAATGTTCCCTGGTCGAGACGCCTCAGAGCAGTGTCCACAGCCTTTAACAATTCAGAAAGAGAAGCATCGGCGGCCGGCGAATGCAACGCCTCGTGCAGGCGTTCGCGGCGTTGTTCCAACTCGGTCCGCAAATAGGTTTGTTCTGGAGTAGCCATAGCACCTCCGGCCATAGGTTGCTGTCCTGCAGCTGAGCTTTCCATCCGATTTCCTCCCTCAAATGAATGAGAAACACGGGATCGGCTTCTAGGACTGGCAGTATCGTATCTACGCTACTGATAGGCCGTAGCCGCCTGAACTGGCATGCGGCTTTGTCAACCCGTCGCGAATTTGCTTGGATGCTATAAACGTGTTCGACGATGCAAGAACAGTCAGTCATAACTATACCCGGGAGACCGAGCAGTGCTTTCAATGCCTGATTGCGTCGGGCATTAGTTCAAATGGTTCATAAGAAACGTCTTGGCTCAACGGGCGATTGATACCGCTATCCTCAGAAGCGGCCCGTCTTTGCCGCTGTTTCTTTTGCACCTTCGCCGATTTGTTCGAGCGATTCCGCGGCAGGAAATCTCGCCCACTAGTGATGGCCGTAGGAAAAATCCCATTTTTTCCTCTTTGGTTGGCGGCCGGTGGAAATCTAAGAGTCTCACAAGTGCGGAGACGGCGGGCGCGTAACGCTCGTTTCCCAATCTGTGAATTGCCCAAGTGACGCAGCGGGAGTTTTTTTCGTCAGGAACAAAAACTCAACGAGATAGGGCGGGGCTGCGAGTGTCAAGCCGTTGCACCAGCCGTCGAATCTGTCTTGTCCTTGGCCGAGAGAGGCGTACGTACGCAACAGAACATCAGCGCGACTGTAACAATTCTAGCTAGTCGCAAGTAACACCTC
>DASYJM010000313.1:0-23191 GCA_035996445.1 Candidatus Acidiferrum sp.
CATGGAGTCAACGTCAAAGGTGTTCTCACCGAACCTCTGCGCAAGACGACCCGCAAAGCTCGGCTGATGTCCGTGGAACACGGTCAGCAGGTTTTTCGTCTGGACGAGGAATCCACATTCACGGTCAAGAATGAAATTGAAAAAGGCCTTATCGACGCGATTCAGAAAATAGACCAGAACATCCAGGCCATCGTGTGCTCCGACTATCTGAAAGGCGTCTTGTCTGACAAGGTTTTGGCCTCAGTGTTCGAAGTCGCGCGCGCGCGCGGTATCCTTAGCATCGTCGCGCCAAAGGATTCAAATGCCGAGAAATATCGCGGCGCGAATATTTTGATGCCAAATTCAACAGAGCTGCGCCAAATGACACCGCAACGCGCAAACGCAAACCAGGAAACGTGGCTGAATGATTCGGCGCGCTCCTTAGCGGAAGCTCTTTCCTTGGGGGCTTTGCTGGTAACACGCGGCAGTGAAGGTATGTCCCTCTTCGAACACTCCACAGGTGGCCTACGCAGGGTCGATATCCCCACCATGGCGCGCAGCGTTTATGACGTAACAGGGGCGGGCGATACGGCAATTGCGGCCTTCAGCGCTGCCGTGGCTTCAGGAGCCGACCTGGCTACCGCAGCTCATCTCGCCAATTTGAGCGCGGGCATTAAAGTAGGAAAACGCGGAACGGCCTGCGTCAGTCTGGAAGAAATTCGCGCATCGCTCAACGAAGTAGCCAGTCGCCCCGGCTCGGCGTAATTTCAAGTAGCGGGCTGCTCTCGCGACGCGGTACCGTCGTAGCGCTCCTTCACGTGGCTGATGAGTAGCCGGATGCTGTTCGCCAGCTGCACCACTTCGCCTTCTCCGCGAATTTCAAATTCGATCTCATAATTGCCCGCCGCGGCGTGGTCCACCGCTTCTTTCAAACTCATCAAAGGTCTCACTACCTGCTGCGGCAACACAAAGCTGATCCAGATACTCACCAACACTGTGATAGCCGATACGATGCTCAACGCCCATTCCGAATGCGAAATCAACCGTCGCGCTCTTCGGTGGTCTCCGTCGATGCGATCCCAGTTGCGCGCTTCCAGTTCCGATGTCAGCTGCAAAACATCTTGTCCGGAATTCTGTAGGTCCGCAGTAATCTTTTGCAGCGCGGGATTTCCCTCTTGCGCCGTCTTGGTGATCTGGGTATCAAAAGATCCAATCCTGGCGCGCAGCTCCTCGATCAACTGGTCCCGCGGTTTATTTTTCGCGCCTTTCAGGATGCTTTCCAGGTCTTTCTCGTACGCCTGCAAAACATTTTGAATTCGATCTGCCGGCGCTTCTCCCGGCTTTTGCATATTGGCGACCGCGTTCCTGAATTCTTCGTCATACTCGTGAAGCGCTTTCAACGCCTGGTCCGTCAATGGTTGATCCGCGGCATTTAGCTCGCGGATCGCTCGCAAAATCTGCTCCAACTTGGCAATCGACTCGCGATTAGCCTGCAAGGAAGACGGATCGTTCAGCAGCAAATAATTCCGCTCCGCCCGTCTGGCTTCCAGCATCTCGATGGAAGCTTGTTGAGAAAGTGTCGCCGCCGGCGCATCGAAGCTTACGATGCGGTCCACGATTCGTCCTACCACTATGAGGTAGTAAATCGCGAAGAAAATCACCGGAACCAGAATCAATCTGACGACCGCCAGGCTATAGGCCACACGCCGTCGCAAGGAACCGCCCGGTGCGAGCACCTTAAACGATCTACGAATCGCCAATCTCATCGTTAAGTTCTCCTCACGCCCTCCGCACCATAACACGCCGGGGCCGCAGATTCACCGTTCCCATGCCTCTAGGACTGCAGCCGATGTGCAGCTCGGCCTTTCCCCTGGATGTCATGGTTCGTGCCCTAATAGACATTCGCTCTCCACCTATTCCATCGCCACTTAATTCCAACCATATCTATCGTCTTGCTTACCTGTAATTACCCGCTGGAACGAGCGCCGAGATTCCCTGTACCCCACCGTGTGCCGCTCTCGTAAAATGGTCTGGTCGATGAACAGGAGAAACCAGTCCCTTCTGTGCACCGCTTTACTCACCACGCTCTGCCGGAGCGCGCGGTGACGCGCGGCCGATTCTCGCGTCGCGCGTGGCTCCGCCAGGCCGCGCAGGTCGCCGGCGGCGTACCCTTAATTGGTTCTTCCGCACTAATTTCCGAATTCCTGCAGCGCTCTCAGCCCCAGCCGCAGCAGCCTTCCGAACGCCCACCGTTGTTTGAGAACGACCCCACAAAGTACCGCTTCACTCGTGACGAAGACGAATTCCTGGAAGGTATTGAACGCACCACCTTCCAATTCTTTTGGAACGAGACCAATCCCACCACCGGCTTGGTAAAAGATCGCAGCCACGCCGACGGCACCGATCAACGCAATGTCGCCAGCATCGCTGCCACCGGTTTCGGACTCACCGCTCATTGCATTGCCGACCAGCGCGGCTGGGAGCAGCGCATGGAAATTCGCGATCGTGTGCGCAATACCTTACGTTTCGTGGCTACCCGGGTGCAGCATGAGCATGGCTTTTACGCACATTTCTTGAACATTCAGAATGGCGAACGGGTCTTCCAGTCGGAAGTTTCCTCCATCGACACCGCCATCTTTCTTTGCGGCGTGCTCACCTGCCGCGCCTATTTTGACGATGCTGAAATATACGAGCTGGCCAACACAATATTTGAGCGTGTCGATTGGCTCTGGATGTTACAAGGCCATCGAACTCTTGCCATGGGCTGGACCCCTGAGCACGGCTTCATTAAAACCCGCTGGGACAGCTATAGCGAGCACATGATGATTTATCTTTTGGGTATGGGCTCCGAAACCCACACTCTGCCCACAGTCACCTGGCCCGCGTGGTCCCGGCCTATTTTCGAATTCAATGGCATACGATATATCAGCGCCAGGGCGCCACTCTTCATCCACCAGTATTCTCACGCCTGGTTTGATTTTCGCGGACGCCGCGACCGCTATGCCGACTATTTCACCAATTCCGTGATCGCCACTAAAGTCCACAAATTATGGTGCCTGGAATTGGCTCAGCAATTCCCTGACTACACCGAAGACTTGTGGGGTATCAGCGCCTCCGACTCCATTCGCGGCTATACCGCTTGGGGCGGCCCCCCCGAAATGGGCCGCATCGATGGCTCGGTAGTTCCTTGTGCCACGGCAGGCTCCTTGCCATTCTTGCCGCAGGAGACGCTGCGCGTTTTACGCTATATGCGGGAAAACTACGGGCAAAAGGCCTTTCGCACTTATGGCTTCGTAGACGCCTTCAATCCCCTAATCAATTGGTACAGCGCCGACGTACTCGGTATCGATTTGGGGATCACCATTCTTATGGCTGAAAATGCCCGCACTGGCTTCGTGTGGGAACAGTTCATGAAAAACGATGAAGCAATTCGCGGAATGACACGCGCTGGCTTTCACGAATTCACCGCTGCTCAGCCGCTGAATTCTTGAGCCCCATTAGTTTGCAATTTCAATCAAAGCCAGCGAGTGCGGCTGCAGCGTTAATTTCATTTCCCCATTTTTGAGGACCTGTTCCTGGGCCGCGGGCATCGCCGCGGCTTTTCGCAAAGCCAGGATTTGTTGCAGGGTAGGAAATTGCGGCCTTCCCATTTTTTCGTAAGCCGGAAGCGGCGACCCGTGCTCTTTATCGACAATCGTGGTTCGCACCCTCTTACCCGTTTTGACTCCTGAAAAATGCAGCGTGAATGTTTTCGGCGAGCCGGCTTCCTCTGGCAGGAATAAATTCCATACCGCGATCGCCAGCGTTCCATCTTTCCGTCGCGTCGCCAGCGCGGTATCGGATTTTACCTCCAGCCGCGTATCGCCTAACTGGTGCAACAGCGCAAAATCATTGAACGCCGGCTTAGGAATATTGTCCTCCGCAAGCAATCCAAATCCTCCGTAGAAAGGAGTCTTCACGACGCCTTGCTCCTCAAACACGTCCGACAAGTCCCAGTAACTCATCATGGTGGTCAACCCGTCGCACTCCCGGATCGTATTCGCAATATATGGCCCCATGAACGCCGAATCCGTCACCAACGGGTTGTTGTCATACGCCGCGTTGTATTCCGACCAGATCAGCGGTATGCCCGGATACGCCGAAGCAGCGATCTGCTCGTGAACCTTTTTCACTGCGCGGCAAACCATCTGGTTGCGCGAAATTTTTTCTTGCGTCCCAAAGACATCCTGCACGGTGTCATTTCCATAAACGTGCGTGGATACGAAATCCACCGGCACATTTTTCTCTTTGCAGTGGGCTAGGAACTTGTCAGCCCACGCCGCTTGTGCGGTCGCAGGCCCTCCCACGCGCAGCCTGGAACTGACGCGCTTTACCGCCCGTGCCGCGTGATCGTACAACTCGAAATACGTCGTATCCTTCGGATTCCCCACCCAGAAATCAAGATTCGGCTCATTCCATACCTCGAAATACCATTGCGCTACTTCATGCTCGCCATATCGCTCCACAAGATGCCGCGTAAAAGTCTCAACCAGTTGCTCCCATTTGTCCCAATCCTTCGGTGGCGCAACGTTTTGTTTGTACCAGAACGCATGCTTGGCATTGAGGTCTGAGGTCAACTTCTGTGGCATGAAACTCAACTCGATGAATGGCCGCACTTTGTTTTCGAGCAACCCATCATAAATCTGGTCCACGTACGAAAAGTTGTACACCGGCTTTCCATCTTTATCTTCGTCGTACAGCCCGACCTCATCGTGAAAAATGGCGTGGAAGCGAATAAATTCGAAGTCCGTGATTCCCTTGGTTTGCCGCAAATCGCGCCGGTAACTTTCGCGCAGCGATAGAATCGCCCGGCCAGACCCTAACATTTGTTCCCAGAAGTGCGGGAAGGGATGCGACGGCGCCGCAGCGTCGATTTCCACAGTGACCCCCTCCCTGACCGCTGTGCCTTGCGCGTGCACACCCGGCTGCGCCCATAACGCCAATATCGTCAGGCAAAAAACTGGCGGGAGTAGCCGTACACGCAACCGAAACTTGCTGCGATAAGAATTCATCTTTGCTCCTGATTGGTTCGCAAAAAATACCGTGAGGGGCCGCTCTCAACCATTTCTAACGCCATGGCCTGACATGCTTAGAATATCGATTTTATAGCATAATTCGCCATTATTTGCCTGCAAGATCCAGCCGAGCTGGCACTCCCGCTAAAACCCCCAACAAGTCGCAGATTCCAGTTACAGGTGATGCGTTTGGAACACTTTCTCGCGGTGCCGATTGCTTGGTGCATCGCCCGGACTTATGCTGTTTATGAGCTCGTAAACCGAATCCACAACCGCGCCATTGCCACGTCCCAGCTGCGTGAAGAGCACTGACTAAACCATATGTCTAAACCCAGATTCTTGGTCTCACTCACGACCAGCGATAACGATTATCAGATTGAGCAGGCCCAGTCTGCCGAACAGGCGGCCAGCAGGTTCGGCGTGGAAGTTCAGATTGTTTTTGCCGATAACGACGCCATCAGTCAAAGCACGCAAGTTCTGAAAGCTATCCAATCACCGGAAGCCACGCGCCCCCATGGCATCATTTTTGAACCAGTGGGTGGCACCGCGTTGCCACAAGTCGCACAAGCCGCCGTGAGCGCTGGAATTGGCTGGGCAGTCTTGAATCGGGACGCTTCATACATCAGCGATCTTCGCAAATCGGCCGCCACACCGGTCTTTGGCATTACCTCCGACCACATCGAAATCGGCAGAATCCAGGGCCGCCAGTTCAAAGCGCTATTGCCTCACGGTGGCTCTATCCTTTATATACAGGGCCCTTCAGAAAATTCCGCGGCAAAAGAGCGCACTCTGGGCATGCGCGAGACCAAGCCCGCAAATATTCAGATCACCATGTTGAAAGCTCAATGGACGGAAGAAAGCTCAACTCGCTCCGTTCGCTCTTGGCTAAAACTCGGAACCTCTCAGCGGGCGCCCATCGACCTCATCGCAGCTCAAGATGATTCCATGGCCATGGGCGCTCGCAAGGCTTTTGAAGAATTAACCAATGAACTCGAGAAAGAGCGTTGGCTCGATTTGCCTTTTACCGGCTGCGACGGCCTGCCCAAAACCGGACAATCCTGGGTGCGCAGCGGAATTCTAACCGCCACCGTGTATGTTCCCCCCAACGCCGGCCAAGCCATCGAAATGCTCTTCCAAGCCCGTGAATCAAAAAAGCAGGTCCCCGAACGCGTACTCACCGTTCCCGTGTCCATCCCGGCCCTAAACGATCTAAAGCCCCACCCCGCACGCTAGTATTTCCCAACATTGTGCCGTCGTCTTCACAAAAAACTCGTTTGACCTAGCGGCAGACGCAACGCGAGGGAGAAGCAGGTCAAAAGTCACTCGTCACTGTTATCGTTATAACTGCCTTCTCGTTCTATTACGGTTCGCAGAAACTAAGATAGTTGTCGCATCGGGGTTTGTAGGCTTCCCCAATAATCGCCGCGAGCGTCGATCAGCATCAAAAGTTAGATAAGGTTGTTGAGTATATTTGCTAAGATATTAACCCGATTGTATAACTTCCATTGCCGCGCCGAGTCGCTTGGGAAAGGAATCCATGAGGGCATTGCTGTGCTTTGTTTTTCTTTGTATGGCTGTGTTCGTAATGTCGGTGGTTAGACCCGGGCAGCCAGTGTCCGCTCAACAAGACCCGTTAAACCAGTTGCTTATTGGTAAGATCAGTCTGTCGGGAGATTTTTGGGATGTTCTAAATCTTCAGGGCGTCACGCCCGGGCATCGGTCCGAGTTGCGCCTATTCCCAAAGGGCGGCACCACGCCCAAGGATGTGTTCGATCCGGTCGGCGGAGAGATTTCCATAAGTGGCGATGACTTAAACAATTTGAACAGCAGCGGCGACTACCACGTTTTGGCACTCTACACTTATAACCAAGAATATCGTATGCAGTCGCAGGCTGGCGGGAGTGCGGCGCCGTACCCAATCAAATTTGACTCGATGGGCGGATTCATCAACTTCACCCTAAATACCGACGGTACTCTCGGCATCGCTAGGGGAATCAGCAACACTGACGGCGCGGGGGGATTCTCGCACGTCCGCGTTCAGTCCTGTAGTGGCACAGTTTGCGTGACGCAAGTAACATGGCAAACGAATTTTGCTGATACGAACTATACAGCTACCTGCACTCTGGGTGGCGCAATTGGCTCTGTGAGCTGGCTACGCAAAGAGCGCGGATTCTTGGTTGTCAACGTGCTTTATGGACCGGGTGCGACGGGCGGTGGAGAAATAGACTGCGTGGGTATTCACGACTAATGTAACTAAAATTAAAAGACGTCCGCTATCTCGACGAAGGACGCCGGACTTATTTCTGGACTCGTTGTGCTTCATGCACCGATTAGGTGAGCGCTCGGACGATGCCGGGGCCGGCCATCGAACTGTATCCGATCAATGGTCACGGGTTGAAGCCGTTACCGATCTGCTAGATAGCGACGAGCTAGTCTGTGGCTCAGCGCAATCCGACATCCTCTACGTGACTTCTGACTCGTCCGTTCCCCAACAGCAGATTTTTGAAAGCAATCTCAAGACCGGTTACTGCGGGCCCTTTGTCTCCCTGTCGCCATTCGACCCGGCCGATATCACAGCTATCTGGAAGCCGACCTTCAGTAGAGACGAGAACCGGTGGATATACAATCAAGCTCGTAGTCTCTCTAGTCTCTAGGTGGCGAACGACCTGAAAGTCATTAGCGAATAGCCAGCCCAGTTAGAGATACGGAATCCCGTGCTGACGAAGTTTACCGAGTCATTTTTTTCAGATTTCATTGCCTACCTGCGCCTTTCGGAGGGTATAATTTCGCGGCGCCCTCATCCATTGTATTAAATTTTTTGATTCGGAGACCACCGAATATGAAGAGTTCTCGCGTCAACGCCGGCATGGATCGTAGGCATTTCCTCGCTGCTACCGGTAGTGGTCTTCTCGCCGCTGCTGTGCCCTCGGCCGGTGATGCCGCTGGCTTCGTTACTGGAAAGGCCGTAGGAAATACAGCCAGAAGTGCCGCTAGGTCCGCGTCTCCTGAAACATCTTCCATGCGCAAGATTCCCATCGGCGTCTTTGATGCGGTGTACGACAAACTTTCGCTGGACGCCATGCTCGATAAAGTTAGCGCCCTCGGCCTCGAAGCCATGGAAATCGGCACTGGCGGCTATCCCGGATCACATCATTGCCCCCTCGATGAACTCTTGGCGGACGCGGCCAAAGCCAAAGCCTGGCAAAAAAAATTCGAGGATCGCGGCATTCACGTCGCCACGCTCAGTTGTCACGGCAATCCCATCCATCCGGATCCCAAACACGCCGCCCGCGACGCGGAAACTTTTCGCAAAACCGTACAGCTTGCCGAACGTCTCGACGTTAAAGTGATCGTAGGTTTTTCCGGCTGCCCCGGTGGTTCCCCATCGGACACGCAGCCCAACTGGATTACCTACCGCTGGCCGCCCGAATACGCGGAAATGCAGGATTGGCAATGGAAAGAAAAGGTCGTCCCCTACTGGAAGGAAGCTGCGAAATTTGCTCGCGAACACGGCGTCCACAAACTAGCCTTTGAGATGCATCCGAATTTCGTAGTCTACAATCCGCGCACGCTTCTGAAACTGCGTGAAGCCGTCGGCGAGGAAATCGGCGCCAACTGCGATCTCAGCCATCTCTTCTGGCAGGGATGCGATCCCATCGAAGTCATCCACTTTCTCGGCAAGCAGGGCGCGATTTACCACGCGCACATGAAAGACACGGCGTTCTATCCTGACAACGTAAACAAATATGGCGTCCTCAATTTCGCATTCGAAAAGACGGATCTGCCGCTGGCCTCGGAAACTTTCCGCGCTGTCGGCTACGGTCACGGCGCCGAGCTCTGGAAATCCATCATCAAGGCATACATGGACGTTGGTTATCAGGGCATCCTCAGTATTGAAAATGAAGACCCCATTCTGGCCGGCGAAGTCGGCGTCGAAAGAGCCGCTTACGTTTTGAAAAACGTGCGCAACGAATTGCTGGGAACCTAGCATGCGCCGCCGGCAATTTTTCGGCGCTTGCGCCCAAGCCGGGGCAGCCGTCGCCGCCGCTTCTGCCGCGGGCGCCGCGGTGTCCGCCGCAACCTGCTTCGCGGATTCTGAGGCAGGCCAGGCAACCGCGAATGCCGCGCCGCCATTCAAACTCTCGGTAATGCTGTGGACCGTGTATGAGAAATTGCCCTTCGATCAACGTATTGAAAAAGTTGCCGAGGCCGGCTACCACGCCGTCGAGTTAGTCAACGAGCACAAAAATTTCAGCAAAGAGGACTACGCCAAATTTCGTGCCAAAAAAAGTGAGCTACATCTTACCGTCGACGCGACCAGCGGCATCTCGCACAGCTTGTGTGATTCATCTCAGCGCGACGCTTTCCTAAACGAAGTGCGCGCCAAACTCCCCGTTCTCGAAGAGCTTGAATGCAATAAGCTGATCGTCCTCTCCGGAGATAAAGTTCCCGGCCAAACCCCTCAGCAAATGCACGAGAATTGCATCGAAGGTCTGAAGCGCGCCGCCGACATCACCGCCGCAAAAAACGTCGGTCTTCTTCTCGAGAATATTGACCCTGAAGAAAATCCGAAATATTTTCTGACTTCCGTTTCCGAAGGTTTCGAGATTGTGCGCTCCATCGGCGCTTCTAATGTTCAGTTTCTATATGATTTTTTTCACGACCAGATCGCGGAAGGCAATCTCCTGGCAAAGCTGGAAAAGAATCTCGATCTTATCGGTGTCGTTCACATCGCCGACGTCCCTGGTCGCCACGATCCTGGTACCGGCGAAATCAACTATCCAAATATCTTCCGCAAGCTTGGCCAACTGGGCTTTAATGGGTATGTAGCCATGGAATTCATACCCGAAGGCGAGACGGTGGCCGCTCTTCGTGCCGCTCGCGAAATGGCCATCAAGTACGGCACCGCGCAACGAAATCAGTCCGCGCAATCCATCAACCCTGGGAGGCCCCATGCAGCGGCGTGAACTTTTCAGATTGCTTGGAGCCGGCGCGACGCTGCCGGTTTTTGATTCGACTCTCCTGGCCGCATTTCAGGACGCCCACCCCAATTCCACGTACACGCTGCGCACGCTGAACCCCCATCAGAACGCCACGGTGGTCACCATGACCGATTTGATCATCCCGGAAACTGACACACCCGGCGCCAAAGCCGTGCGCGTAAATGAATTTATCGATTTGATTTTGACCGAGTGGGCCCACGAAGATGAGCGTCAAAAGTTTCTTTCCGGTCTCGAGGATATAGACAAGCGCAGCAACGCCATCTTCGGCAAAAATTTTATCGACGGTACACCCGTTCAACAGGAGGCCGTTCTGAGTGAACTTGACCAGCGCTACGCCATCGATCGCGAAGACCGCGCAGCCCATCCATACGTTCGCCGCCCTCATAACGCCGAGTTCACGGGTGATTTTTTTGGCGTCGTAAAACGCCTGACTCTTTACGGCTACTACACCTCCGAGGTCGGCTTCACTCAGGAGCTGCGCAAGCAAATCATTCCTGGCGCATATCACGGATGTACCCCGGTTACCGGCGCGAGCAAGGCTTAGGGAGAAGCGATGCCTGGGACAAAAATATACGACGCAATCGTCATCGGCTCCGGAATCACCGGAGGCTGGGCAACGAAAGAGCTCACCGAGAAGGGTCTCAACGTTTTATTGCTCGAAGCTGGCCGCCCGATTGTCCCTGAACAGGACTATGTCGAGCATGTTCCCTCGTGGGAATTGAAGTATCGCGGCTGGGATTATCGCGACGAGCGCGCCAGAACACAAAAAGTTCAGCGCGAGTGTTATTACGCGTGTGACGAATACTCCAGCAAATTTTTCGTCAACGACCTCGACAATCCCTACGTCACCGACCCTGACAAGCCCTTCACTTGGATTCGCGGCCGCCAGGTTGGCGGCAAGTCCATCATGTGGGGCCGGCAATGCTATCGTCTTAGCGATCTGGATTTCGATGCCAACTTACGCGACGGAATCTCCGGCGATTGGCCCATCCGCTACAAGGACATCGAGCCCTGGTACGAGTACGCTGAGGATTTCGTCGGCATCAGCGGCCAAGCCGAAGGTCTGCCGCAACTGCCCGACAGCAAATTCCTCCCGCCCATGGAAATGACCTGCGCCGAACTCGTGGTCAAAGACGCTTTGCCAAAAAGTTTCAACGATGGCCGCATGATGACCATCGGGCGTGCTGCCGTATTGACGCGCGTCCATCGTGGCCGCGCTGCGTGCCACTACTGCGGAGTTTGTCACCGCGGGTGCATTACCCGCTCCTATTTCAGCAGCTTGAATTCCACGCTGCCCGCGGCTGAAAAAACCGGCCGCATGACTCTCCGCCCTTACAGTGTGGTGCACAGCCTGATCTTTGACCCAAGCTCGCGGAAAGTTACCGGCGTGCGCGTGATTGACGGCCAGACCAAGAAATCTCTCGAATTTCGCAGCCGCATCCTTTTTCTTAACGCCTCGGCCCTTGAATCCACGCGTATTTTGCTGAACTCCGCGACTCCGGAATTTCCCAATGGTCTCGCCAATACCAGCGGCGAGCTTGGCCGCAACCTTATGGATCACGTCATGGGCGGCGGCGCCGACGGCATCATTCCCGGTCACGAAGACAAAGACGAATTCGGCAATCGCCCCAACGGAATTTATGTTCCGCGCTTCAGAAATATAAAAACCAAGGAACAGTTCCTTCGCGGCTATGGTTACCAAGGCGGCGCGTATCGCGAAGGCTGGAGCCGCGGCATTAGCTCCACAGGTTTTGGAGCCGATTTCAAGAAAGCACTCCGCAAGCCTGGTGCGTGGCATTTCTCTTTCTACGGTTTCGGCGAATGTCTGCCCAACCGCGACAATTTTATTGAAATTAATAAAGAACAGAACGACGCCTGGGGCATTCCTACTTTAAAAATTCATTGCGCCTTTGGTGACAATGAGAAAGCCTTGCTGCGAGACATGTCTATCCAGGCCGCCGAGATGCTCACCGCCGCGGGCGCCACTGACATTCGTCCTTTCATCGAAAATAACGCTCCGGGCTTGACCATTCACGAGATGGGCACCGCACGCATGGGCAAGGACCCCAAGACCTCCGTCTTGAACGAACACAATCAGGCCCATGACGTAAAAAATCTTTTTCTCACTGACGGCGCCTGCATGGTTTCGTCCGCTTGCGTCAATCCTTCGCTCACGTACATGGCCCTCACCGCTCGGGCTTGCGACTTTGCCGTCTCGCAAATGAAAAAAGGTGAACTTTAACGGATGTCTCAGGTTATTCGTTCTGCGAAAACCTATGACGTATGTATCGTGGGCTCCGGCGCAGGTGGCGGCATGGCCGCCAAAGTTCTCGCCGAAGGCGGCTTGAACGTTGTTTTGCTGGAAGCCGGGCCCCCCGTAAACCCTGAAAAAGATTTCAAGATGCTGATGTGGCCGTACGAATTGCCACATCGCGGCGCGGGCGTCGGCGGTCACGCCAGCGAAAATTTCAGTGAATTTCTGGCTCCCAACGGCGCCTGGAACATCGATGGCGAGCCTTATACGTCCGCGCCAGGCGCTAACTTCCAATGGTTTCGTTCGCGCATCGTCGGTGGCCGCACCAATCACTGGGGCCGCATCGCTCTCCGTTTTGCTCCCATCGACTTCACGTCCGGAACGCGCGATGGACTGGGCGACGATTGGCCCATCACGTACCAGGACATCGCTCCTTATTACGACAAAGTTGAATCCTACATCGGCGTTTTTGGCACCAAGGAAAATATCTCTAGCGCTCCAGACGGTGTATTCCTTCCGCCGCCAAAGCCCCGTTGCACTGAACTGCTGATCAAAGAGGCCTGCGACAAGCTCAACATCATTTGCATTCCCGCGCGCCTCGCGGTTTTGACCCGTTCCATCAACGGCCGCGCTCCGTGCCACTACTGCGGCCAGTGTGGACGCGGCTGTATCACCGGCTCCAATTTCAGTTCCAGCCAGGTGCTGCTGCCTCCGGCAATGAAAACTGGCCGCCTCACTTTGATCACTGGAGCTATGGCTCGCTCGGTCATCGTCGGTAAAGTTGGCAAAGCTGAAGGCGTCTCTTACGTCGATAAAGCGACACGTACCGAGAAACGCGTCAACGCTCGCGCCGTTGTTCTCGCCGCCAGCGCCTGCGAATCTGCCCGCCTGCTATTGAATTCGCGCTCCACTGCATTTCCCGATGGCCTCGCGAATTCCTCCGGCACGGTAGGAAAATATTTAACGGATTCCGTCGGCAGCGATGGCTGGGGTTACGTCCCCGCCCTCGAAAAAATGCCGCCTCACAATCACGATGGCGTCGGCGGCATGCACCTGTACATCCCGTGGTGGAAATTCGATCGCAAGAATGATTTTCCGCGCGGCTATCACATCGAGTTGTATGGCGGCCGCGACATGCCTGGCGTGGGAATGTTCGACGAGCTTTGCCGTGACGAAGAGGGTTACGGAGCCACGCTCAAATCCCGCGCTCGACAACTTTACGGCACCACCGTCGGATTCGCCGGACGTGGCGAAATGATTCCCAACCCGCATACCTACTGCGAAATCGATCCCGACGTTGTCGATCAGTGGGGCATCCCCGTTTTGCGTTTCCATTTTCGCTGGTCGGAATACGAATTGCGCCAGGCACAGGATATGCAGCAAACTTTCCGCTCCATCATCGAGGCTATGGGCGGCGTTTATAAAACAAAAACCGCCATTGATGGCCAATATCCTTTTGGAATTCTCGAAGGCGGCAAAATCATTCACGAAGTCGGCACGGCCCGCATGGGCGCCGATCCAAAAACTTCTGTGGTAAACGGCTACTGCCAGGCTCACGACGTAAAAAATCTTTTTGTTACTGATGGCGCTCCACTGGTCACCAATCCAGATAAAAACCCCACATTAACCATCATGGCTCTTTCCTGGCGCGCTTCCGAATATCTGCTCGACGAAGCCAAGAAAGGAAATATCTAGCATGTCCGTGGGAGTCAGCAGGCGCGACATTCTGAAAACGCTGGCCCTCAGCGCCGTCGGTGGCTCCGTCTTGCAGGTTATCCCCGCGCAGGCCGCCGAATACGCGCACCAGGCTGTACGCAAAGACAAAGCCGCCGCCCCCTCTGGCAAGTACACGCCAAAATATTTCACGCCGCACCAGTACGAAACGTTAACCTCGCTTTGTGACTCCATTATTCCCAAGGACGAAAAATCTGCCGGCGCGATTGAAGCCGGTGCTCCAGAATTTATCGATTTACTCACCGGCGAAAACGAACACTATCAACTGAAACTCGGCGGCGGTTTGTATTGGCTCGATGGTTTCTGCACCGACCGCTACACCGGTCCATATTTGGAGTGCACTCCAGAACAAAGAAAATCCGTCCTCGACCTCATCGCTTTCCGCAAGAACGCGAAAGCCGATCCTACTCTGAGCCAGGGAGTGGTTTTCTTCGCCTTCGTGCGCAATCTAACCTGCGACGCCTTCTACACCAGCAAAATCGGCATTGCCGATCTACAGTACACTGGCAATACCGCGCTCCCTGAATTTCCCGGCTGCCCGCCGCTGCCCAAAGCTTAACCTTGTCGATCACAGCCGCCAAAAATCTCACTGCGCTCACCTCCATTCGCTTTCTAGCGGCTCTGCGCGTCGCCATCTATCATCTGGTGAACTGGGACAATCACACCTATTGGTGGCGCGGCCTCATGGCCACTCCCGTCAGCGTGAGCTATTTCTTCGTCTCCTCTGGATTTCTGCTGACCTACACCTACGGCGCGCGCTTTGATCGCGACGAAATGAGCAACAGCAAGTTTTGGTCAGGCCGCTGCGTCCGCCTCTTGCCCGTTTATTTCCTTGGCCTGCTCGTAGCTTTGCCGGTGTTGCTTCGCACCCACACAATTGCGCCCGGTAAAATGGCATTAACCATTCTCTTGTTGCAATCGTGGTTTCCCAACAGCGCTCTCTATTGGAATACCCCTGCCTGGGCTCTCTCTAACCTTGCTTTCTGCTACCTCAGCTTGCCTTTTCTATTAAGAGCGACGCGCCACTTTTCTAAAGCCACGTGCTTGATGTCTGCTGCAGTCGCGTGGGCTGTGTCGCTCACGCTCTCTCTCACTTATCTTCATCTGAATCCCGACGGCCTGGCGCACATCGAGAGCACCACCGTGGGGTTTTGGCTTTATATCCTCAAATACAATCCTCTGTCACATATTCCTGAATTTTTTATCGGTGTGCTGGCCGCAAGGCTCTTCGCTAGTACTGGTGGATTCAGCCGCACGCAAGCCAACTTCGCTTTCGTTTTCACAGCTGCGGTCATTCTGGTCACTCTGCTTTTTGGATATAGTCTCCCGTATCCGGTAACACATACTGGGCTGCTGGCGCCCCTACTGGCAGTGTTGATTGTGAGTATTGCCAGTGGCGCATTCATCGACAAAGTACTTAAACCGAAGTGGTTCGTCCTGTTAGGCCAATCCAGTTTTGCGCTGTACATGTTGCACGCGCCACTTTTGATTTTCGTCTCGTGGTTCTTCGCGAATCGCATTGAATTGGGGCCCGTCGGACACCTGGTGGAAGTCGCCGGGATCGTCGCCTTATCCTTAGCGTTGTATCAGTGGGTCGAAGCTCCACTCACTGCAAAACTCCGAAAGTCCTTGTTTCACTCCGCTGCCGCGACGCCGAAATATTCCGAATAAGTGATACCCCATAATTTTCGTCTGCATCATGTGCACAAAAAAAAGAACGGCTGGCATCTCGCCAGCCGTTCTTTTCAAACCTCGATGATCTGCCCAGCCTTAGTGTCGACCTCCACCACCATGTCCGCCACCGCCATGGAAGCCACCGCCACCACCGCCATGGAAGCCACCGCCACCACCGCCGTGGAAGCTACTGCCGCCACCGCCATGGAAGCTACCGCCGCCACCGCCGTGGAAACTGTTTCCACTGTAGCCACCTCGGCTGCCACCATTAAACCCATGTCCACCACCGAAGTTACTGCGTCCACTGTATCCGCCGCTATAGGAACCACGGCCGCCATAACCGCCGCGCCCGCCGCCGTTGTAATAGCTGCGCCCGCCACCATATCCGCCGCGGCCATAGTCTCCGCGACCGTAGCCGCCCCGGCCATAGTAGCCACCATGGCCGTAACCCCGGCCGTAGCCGCCCCGACCGTAGTAACCGCGGCCGTAGTAACCGCGGCCGTAATAGCCACGTCCGCCGTAGTAGCCAAACCAAGGTCCGACGCCGATGAAGACGCCATTCACGAAGTAGTCAGGTCCCCAATAGCCGTACGGCGCGCACGCGTAGGGCGCGTAGTCGTAATAGCCGTAGGTGCATACTGGGGGCTGCCCGTAATAACCATAATCCTCGTAATAACCGCCGCCTATCCCAACTCCAACTGAAACCTGTGCCTGCGAGTAGCTCGCCGCGAACATGCCAACCGCCAGTAACGCAAAATATCGAAGGTATTTCATAAGGCCTCCCGGCGTCCGCAAACCGCTCATTTCCGGATACTTGCTGTAACCGGCTTACCCAGTCTGTCGATCACCGATACTTGTTAAACTCGAGCGTGCTCAAAAAGTTGCGCGCGCGTTGCTCTTCATTACTCCCGCTCGCCAGCTAACTTAACTTTTTTCAGCAACATAGCGAAACGGGAAGTAACTTGTCCACTTCTATTAGATGCCCTCGCGTTGATTCTGATATCAAAACCCTACGTCAACGACCTTATCCCTTTATCTCCTGCGATGCCGCATCCCATGTGGTCGCACTCCGCCGAAAATACGATTCATTAGCCAAGTGGCACGCCAGTGCCGCGTTGTGGCCAAACACTGCATCCTCTGTGACCGGTTGGCGGTTCTTGACCGCTTGGAAAAACCGCCACAGATGCGGCTTTTCCTCATCCCACGATACGCCCTTATAACTAAACCCTTCCAAGGCGGGTTCCTTACCTGGCGGCGGGTCGTGCTCCTCATGCCACTTCTTGATATAAGCTTCGCGCATCTCCTTGGGGTAGCCGCTCGCGTAGTAACTCGGCCCGGTATCTTCGCCCGTTTGCGGCAAATAGTTGATCGCCGTCTCCGTCACTTCCAGGATCCCCTTCGAACCCTGGAACCGATACATCTCCGGAGTGTCGCAACCCAGATTGAGCCGCATATACACCGGCACTTCTCCATACTCAAACAACGTCGCGTGCACATCCGGCATATTTCGCCCGTCCGGGAATCGCAAAATTCCACCCATGGACATCACGCGCTTCGGCGGCTCATTCCATCCCAGCATGTATTGCATTCCACTGACCAGGTGCACCAATAGATCGCCCGCTACGCCCGTGCCGTATTCCTTCCAACACCGCCACCGCGCAAACACTTTAGGGTCAAAGGGCCGCTTCGGCACCGTTCCTTGCCAGGTGTCCCAATCGAGCGTTTGAGGCGACAAATCCGGTGGTGGCGGATATTCCCAAGCCCCAGTCGGATCGTTGCGCCCTAGCGAACCCTCCACGAGGTTCAATTTTCCGATCATCCCCTGCGCGAGCATCTCTTTCGCTTTGGTGCAAATCACTGAGCTGACCCGCTGCGATCCGATCTGCACAATCCTGCCGGTTTTCTGCGCCGCAGCTACCATCGCCACGCCTTCGGCCGCTGTGTGCGACATGGGCTTCTCGCAGTAAATATCCTTCCCCGCACTCACCGTATCTACCACCACTTGCTTGTGCCAGTGGTCCGGCACTGCCGCCACGATGCAATCGATCTCCTTATTCGCCAACAATTCCTGGTATCGTCGAGTAGTCGTCACCTTCGAGCCGGCGATCTCTTTCGCCAGCATATGCCGCCCATCGTACAAATCACACGCCGCCACGCATTCCACTCCTGGCAACTGAATCGCATTGGTCAGCAGCCCCGAGCCTTGCATTCCAACGCCGATAATTCCGAATCGCACCCGATCGCTCGCCGCCACAGCCATGGTCGAGGAGGGAATCGACTCCGGCTCAAGAAAAAAAGTGCGCGTCGCAACGAACGCCCCCGTCACGCCAGCGCTCCTTTGCAGAAATTGCCGCCGCGAAAGATCTTTAGTCATTTCCCAGCCTCCAAAAATTTCAGCACTCTTCAACCAATCTCAATGCAATGGCTGCACGCTGACTTCCTTGAAAAACACAATGTCATTGTCGCTGTGGTTTTGCAGCCCCATGTATCCCTCATTCGGCCGCCGCCCGCGCTCCGGCTCGAAATCAAACTTCTTCTCTGGAACGGGTTGCCCTTCGGTGTAATCCGTAACCTTCACACCGTTCAATATCACCACGGTATGCGGACCATCCAGAGTGATCAGCATAGTGTTCCACTCCGGCCCCGGCTTTCCTGGCCGCGCTGCAGGCTTGGTCAACGAATAAAGAGTGCCAGTCACGTGATACTCGTCTTCCTGCGAGGTCTCCGGCTCATTATCGATCTGCACTTCATACCCATAATGTACCGGCATCCACGGCTCGCGCGGTTCGACCGGGATGCGGACGTACACTCCGGAATTGTCGTTGTGGTCTCGCATCTTAAAAACCACGCGAATGCGACAATTTCCCAATTTGCCGCCCGTCCAGTACAGCAATCCCATTCCGCCCTGCGTGCGAATCAATCCATCTTCGACGGTCATGCTGCCGCGTCCCACATGCTTCCAGCCGCTCAGATCTTTGCCATTAAATAGCAGTTTGAATACCTTCCCACTTTCCTGACCTGGACTTTTTTCTTTGGCTTGGCCGGCCGCACTTTTTTCTTGAGCCTGCCCGTCTTGGGCCCAACTTTTTTCTGCGGAACGTCCAGCCGAGAGCAGTAGCATCGCCGCAAACGCAGCGCACAAAAGAATTTTATTCATGAACTTCGCTTTCTTCGCGCCGCGTGAACTAAAAGCGCAGATCGTGCAGGTACGTATAACTCTTACGAAGATCTTCGATCGGCGACGTCGGCTCGTCATTCTCCACGAAGTAATGCTCTATGCCGGCCTTCTTCGATTGCGCAAACAAGCGCTTCCAGTCGATCGCGCCACTGCCCACATCCGCCATATGCCCGTCTTTTTCGCCCATCTTCCCGTCCGGTCCTTTGGTCCAATCCTTCACATGCACCAACGGAAAGCGCCCCGGATAGCGGTTGAAATACGTCAGCGGATCCTGTCCCGCAACAGTGATCCAGCAAAGATCCATTTCCATCTTCACCAACTTCGGATCCGTTTCGCTCAGCAGGATGTCATACCCAAATTTTCCGTCGCTATCTGCCAGCGGCACGAATTCCCAGCTGTGATTGTGGTACGCGAATTGAATCCCAGCTTTTTTGCTGGCCTCGCCCGCTCGGTTAAAAAGCTCCGCAGCGCGCTTATACCCGGCCGTTATCTTCCGCTGCGACTCATCAATCGAAGGACACACAACGAAATTGTGGCCAACCATATGCGCGGCGTCCAGCGTCTCCGGCCATTTGTTCTGTACCACTTCATAGGAAACATGTTCACTGGGCGCCGTGAGATGCAGCTTGTTCAGTGTGGCTCGAATGTCTTTCGGCTGGTGGTCGAAATACCCGGCGAATTCCACTTCGCTGTAGCCGATAGCCGCTACTTTCGCGAGCGTGCCCTCGAAGTCCGTCTTCATCATCTCTCGCACGGTATAAAGCTGCACGCCAATGCGATCCAGTTTGGGTGAGCCGGCAGCGGACCCATTAGCCCACGTCGGTTTAGAAGCCAAAAATGTAGTCGCGACAGAACTGCCAATAAATGTGCGTCGGTTCATGCGCCGCATTGTACTCCTTCAACCCCAAAAGGGAATAGGCGGTAGTGGGCCAGTCTCCGGTAAATGCGGCGGTCTCAATGGGTCAGCGCGGCATTAGCTCGAACTTTACTTGCGGAGTCTCAACAGCTAAAGTCGTTCGCGAGCGTTGTTTCAAACGAAACACTACCCTGTCTGGTTCTGATTGAGCACAGCCGGACAGATCGATTCCCTAGCTAGGGGGAAGTATTCTCGAACCAACTGATTAGATGGTGTTGCGTCGACCGTTGCGCTCGCAGCGCTAATTGAACTACGCATCCAAGTGAAACCCGAAACATCGGAACTAACATTTCTCCGACTACTATTCGGTGGCAGGACCAGACCCCCAGTCTGCGGGCTTCAGTGGGAAACTATCTTTAGCAGCCGGCCAACACCCATCTCTATAGGTGGCCCTTTCGAGCCCAAGACGGCATCAGCGACCATCTCGCCCATCACAGGCCCTTGCTTAAAGCCATGGCCGGAGCCGCCCCCGACTATCCAGACATTTTCCGCTTCAGGGTGGCGATCTAAGATGAAATTGTGATCAGTAGAATTTTCGTACTGACATACCCGGCTTTCAACTAAGGGAGCGTCGGCCAGCGCTGGAAACCGCATACGCAAATATGCCCGAGCAGCTTCCAGTTTTCCCTGAGAAACCTGACGCTCCATCGTGCTCGGATCGATTACTGGCCCGCGGGTATCATCAGCGATCTTGAAACCGCGCCAATGATTTCCCGGCACTCCGAAGAAAGGAGTTTTTCCGCCGTCAATCCACGTGGGGAGTTGCGTTTCAGTAAAGCGTGTGTCACCAGCGGGTGTGCCGAAAAAGAAAACCTCCTGACGAGTGGGAGTGATCGAAGGCGCAAGGAATGGGAAGACTCTTCCAAGCCAAGGGCCAGGAGCGAAAACATACTGGTCAGCCTCCAGAATTTCTCCAGAAGTTGTGCTGACACTTTGCATTCGATTTTTCGAGATTGGTCCGGGCTTCATCTCAGCCTGCCGATACTGACCGCCTACCTTGAGAAATGCATTCAGAACAGCTTCGCACCCCCGACGTGCAGCAAGAAAACCCGAATCGGGCTCGTAAACGCTCCAGGAAACGCCGTCAAAGTTTATTTGCGGCCAACGCTTGACGCATTCAACAGAGGAAAGTTTCTCAAATCGAACACCGACCTCCTGCAACACGGGCAATGCGGCGCGTTCGTAAGAATCGTCGGTACCTGCCAGGCGGAGAGCGCCACTTCGGAAGAACAGTTTCACATTCCAGCGCTGTTCATTTTCCTGCCACAATTGCAGGGCCCTTGCCACCATCTTCGTGTACAAGATATGCGTGGGACCATATGTGGCGCGGATGGTGCGAGTTTCACCGCCCGAGCTGGCGCGGGAGTTTCCCGGTCCCCACGCATCAAGCAATGTGACATTGGCGCCCCTTCGCGCGAGTTGGAGCGCCGACCAGCCTCCGAACGCACCAGCGCCGACAACAATCACCGAAAGCGGACGCGGCCCTGTAAGGGAAGATGAAGTGGCGATGTAAGCCGCCCCCAACGCAGCAGAACCTTTCAGAAAAGACCGTCGCGACTTCTTGATGTCCATGATTTTGGATAGGCTGCAACCCTTAGGCAGGCGCATTCTAGCGCGTCCTCTGCACTACAGTCGACTGCGACGCAAGAATTCCGGGACGGGAGCGAGATAATGTGCGAATCCCAGAACCAACAATGTTCGCATAACAAAAAACATCTGCCCAGTAATGCGCGTTACCCAGGGCAGACCATCGAAGGCGCGGGAGAAAGGAGCCAGAGAAACACGCCGAAGGTTAGTGGCTATGCAGGAGCGAAAAGGTATCGGCAGCCGCCGGAGAGGGTTGCTGCTGAGATTGGGAGGAAGAGGTAGAGAGGAAGGAAGTTGCCTCGTCGATTTGCTTACGCGTCATCAGGTGCGCGAGCTGGTTGCGGCGGTCGGTGCCAGAGGCGTCACCTCCAGCGAGCGCGCGGGAATACCAAGTGTACGCAGCTACATAATCGAGTGGCAGGCCTCTCCCCTGCTCGTACAGGTAAGCCAGGTTTGTTTCCGCGCTGGGCAGGCCGTTTTGTGCGGCAAGTCGCAGCCATCGGGCCGCTTCCCGATAATCGAGTTCGACACCTAAGCCTTGGTAGTAAAAAACCCCCAGACTGTTTTGAGCCTCGGCCGATCCTGAATCGGCTGCCGCGCGAAACCACTTGGCCGCTTCTTTGTAATCGCGCTGCGTTCCAGAACCCAAGTAGTGAAGCGTCGCCAGATTGCATTGACCGACGGGATTCCCGTGTTGGGCGGAAGCGCGATACCATTCAAGCGATTTGCTCACGTTCTTCGGAACACCTTGGCCGTGCTGATACAGTGAGGCCAGGTTGTTTTCGGCGGACGAGTGGCCCTGCAAAGCCGCGGCACGGTAGTTTTCTGCTGCCTTGGCATAATCCTGGGGAACGCCCTGGCCACGTTCGTATAAGTAGCCGAGTAGGAATTCCGCGCCCGGATTACCCTGCGCCGTAGACGCGCGGAGCCACTTGACGGCAGATTGATAGTCCTCTTTGGTGGGATCGTGGCGCAGATAAGATTGCGCGAGGTTGTATTGAGCCACAGCGTCGCTGTTTTCCGCCTGCGATTGCAGCGTGGAAAAGGACGTGCCGGCATTCTGCTGGGATTGTGGTGTGGCGTAACCGCGCTGAACCGCACCAAACATGGCGGCGAGAAACAACAATCGCGTAAAAAGCAAGTATGACTGGCGCAGGTTTAGGTTCATCGTGGCCCCCTTGTTGACACCGAAGTTCGTTCGGTGCGCGAGACTCTTCCGGCCGGTTTGAAAACAAACGGCTGTAGAGCCAGCAAGCAATCGCGAGCACACCACTGCTATGGCGCAAAACGAGCCAGGGTTACGGCGCCGTCAAAAAAACTGACGCGGCACATACTCCCGGCACGCCGTTCACGTGACGAGCTCTCTGAACCACTCGGCTTAACTGCATTCCTACTGTAATGACGAGAGCACGCACTAAAATGTTTGGTCTTGTTACGAAATTTTTATAAATCGGTGTGTTCGAACTGCGGTTTTGAACAGCTCTCCAGGGAATTGCCGGTGTCCCTTAGCGATTTCTAACGGCAAAAGGATCGCGAGCATTCGAAAGGTTATTCTGATGAAGCGATAAAATGGTGCTCGTTGGCTGAAGCGTACACGCGGATTGTAGAAATGACAGAGGCGAGGGATTTGGTAGCGATACAGGAAAGTCGGCTACGGGGAAATCGTTTGTTGAGCTAACTCCGGATCTACTCTCGGCTAAACTCCAGTTGGCGCTTTAAATTTTCCTCGCGCCGTCTCCAGTATTTCCGCAACAGTCAAAACCACCTCATCCTCGTTCGGTCTGCCAATCAATTGCACGCCAATTGGCAATC
>DASYJM010000314.1:0-3312 GCA_035996445.1 Candidatus Acidiferrum sp.
ACAACGCTTGGCTGCGGGAGCTCATCGGGCGGTTGTCAATAGCCCGAATGATTTCGGTATCATATCCACCTTTGGTACTCAAGCGACGTCAAGCGCGGGTAGTGTCCTAATTTGAATTTTAGCCGTTTCTGCCAATTAGAAGATATGCGCCGATGGCGAGAACCACCGTGGCCAGCAGGCCAAACTTGCTAGACCAATGATCGGGAAGCGTAATGAACCCAAACCAGCGCACTTTCCACGGCAGTTCAGCCACCTTTGTGGGGCGAGTAGGCGGGTCAGGTGAACTAGGCCAAAGAATGTGCTCGGCCTTTGCTGCATAAAATACCGCCATCTCCATGTCGTGCTGGTTCCGCACCCACTGTTGTCCGACCCAAAGGAACGAGTGCGCCAGTACCACCGCCAATAAGCCTGTCACTAAGAATATTTCAGGTGGTCGATGTTTAATGACCACCGAAGCGGCCAGAAGCGCCCAAACGCTGAGGGAAATACGCCATTCATGCTGACGGCGGCTTGTGTTTCTCGTCAGATAGAATTTGGAAAGCTTCATAAGAGCGTCAAAATCATTTTTATCACTATCTTCCATTCGATAGCCTCCGATTCTCTGCCACGATTGCCGCGCGCACCGCATCCACTGGCGATTTAACCGGCCCCTGATGCAGCACAGCGAAGAACCGGCGCTTATCGCTTCCCTCGATTGGCGACGACCAGGCATAGGCCCTCGAAGCCTTGGGATGGCCCGCTAGATCGAATACGTGGACCACGCCCTCCCAAACCACCGCGCCAGCGTGTGTCTCTTTGACGGGAACGGATTGGGCAAGCGTGGCCGTTCCGCCGTGTTGGGATTCGATAGCCGAACCTAATTCGTGTTGATCCGCGGTCATTTTGCTCACTTAAGCGTGTGCGACGCAGACGCAAACCCTGCGTCGCGTAAAAACGATAGCGGACCGAAGCAGACAAAACACTTATCGCCCTCAGAAGACCGCTCTGCGATTTGGGCAACAATTACACGGCAAAGTCCTACGATAAATGCACACGCGGATACAAAATTTAAAAATATATCGCCGCCCGGTCGGTAGGGTTCAATGTCCATCGGATCGCGCTGCCATTGAGCGGCTAGCCTTCCTAACGTCTCTCGTTCTCGCTTCTTGAGTTGGACAGGAAACCAAACGCCGAAAGAGTGCTTGTACTGAAGTTCGTTCCGTATCGAGATCAGTGAGCCGCCGATGTCCTGTGGCGATGAATTCAAAATCAATTCCAAGGAACGAAATTTAGCAAAAACTTGCTGGGCTTCGGCCGGAATTAGCGAGCCTAACAGAATGCCTTCGGACAACGAATGAATGCGATTCTGAAATATTCGCCAAAACGCTTCGTGAGAGCCACCTGTGGACGATCCTACCTTAACGTACTTAACAGCACTCGCTGCGGGATTTAGCGTACAATGGTACAGACCGCGTTCCATGCGAAAGTTCGGGTTTGTCCCCATCGCATTTATCATTGAGGAGATACGGTTCGTGTGGCTACGGTCTAAGAAAGAAGAACTCTCGCCAAGCATCCGTATTATTGAGTTTCCCGCGTAAAATGCCGCGTAGTAAAGTTTCACGATGCTCCAAGCGAGCGTATCTTTGTCCACGATTTCATTCGGGACTGGCGCAATACTTTGAAATGCAGCCGTGGCGAAACGACAGCAGTCTGAACCCAACGCGGGGGCGACCGATTGCGAATCTCGAAAATCTAGTGAAACGCTCCCGTCAACATTATCGACGTTAAGATCGAAGCTGCTACCTTTGCCTGTTATGAGATCGGACAACCCGATAGCAGCAGACCGGCCCCTTAACATCGATAAGGCGGTGACTGTGTAAGGCTGGATCGCCTGTGCCATCAATGACACTATGACCTCGATCCAGATGCTATTGAGAAGCCAGACCGGAGTGACTTCCGAAAATTTTCGTACAAAATAATGTAGCTAGTTCCTGGCTTAGCCAAGTCCACCTTCTTGATGCGCGCAAAAAAAGGCATGATTATTTCGGCAAAGTTTGCCGATGTAAATTCTTTAGCGTGCCTATCAGAAACACGTTCTGCGATTTGCGGAAAAAGAGAAATTAGAGCGCGAAACAGCGTCGGATTGGTGATCTTGTCTTCAGCCTTGCGGCTCCTCAATCCCGCCAAACAGGAATGCAGATAAGCGGCCAACACTTTATATGCGAGCTTTGAGTCGGTTCCAGCGAACGACCCCCATATCGGCTTCAGTGCGGCATTAAAGGTGACGCGCGATATTTTACCCCGCCTCCGTTCGTGCGGACTCATCAAACCGAATAGAGGGCTCGCTGGCTCTTTCGCAAAGTAGTCGAAAATGTCCCGAAGAACCGCCTCAGCATCTGTCTCGGCGTCCGCGAGCTGTTTAATATCAAGCAGCAACTCCGAAGGAACGGGCCGTTGTTTTGTGTTTATATCCATGAACAGTTGGCACTCATCTGCTCTGTTCAAATTATTGTAGATTACTACCGGTACACGCACGCGAGTTGCCGCTTTATGAAAGCCATAGACGCGATGCTGCCCATCAAGAATCAAGAATGCGCCGGACACTTTGCGGAATCTGAGCGTGCGCTTCCCGCCCGAATATTTCATTTGCGCGACGTCTTGAGCCGAAAGAACGATAGAGGTTGGTATCGTTCCGAAGCCCGCGTCTATGTAGTCCGCAATTTCTTGCGCCCGCTTTTTATCTAGGAACCTTTGAAAACCATCTATCGGATTTTCAGAGCGGCGATCTACCGTACATGTAACCGCCAATACATCGCTAGGCATGGAAAGGGTGTAAAATCTGTGTTTCCCTTGCGTCAAAAGACTCGCCGCAAAACTGACGTATTCTCCGCTATCTAAATCAACCAACTCTTCAGCCTCTTCAAGTGTTCGCGCCGTTTTTCGACGTACCATTTTGCTCCCCTTTAGTGGTTGTCAGGCAGTAATTGGACGACCCCGCGCTTTTGTTGTTGCTGCTGTCTCGGAAGTGGGATGGAAACTTTCCCGGCGTAATTTTTGCGCAAGTTTCTTGTAATGCTCAATTTGACGCTCAGCCAATGCTAGTACCGCTCGCTCCCATTGTTTGGGCGGCGCTCTGTGAGCCATAGAATCCGGCTTCAATCTCGCCTGTCGAATTGAGGCGACCGATACGCCAAGCTCCTCCGCTAGCGTATCGTGATCGATCTGGTGGAATAACTGATCAGTAGCTTCGCGAAAATCCATTTGTATGCACTCTCGTTGACATGCGGCCGGATGTATATTATACTGCATACAAATCAGATTTCAAGGTATCAG
>DASYJM010000315.1:0-4008 GCA_035996445.1 Candidatus Acidiferrum sp.
AAGATCGGCATTCTGTTTTGTCTGGGATTTGTGGGCGCAGAAATTTTAGCGCAAACGCCGGAAACCGGAGAACTACGCCTCGTGATCACCGATTCGGCCGGGTTTGGCATTTCGGCTATGGTGAACCTGGTCAGCGAAGCGAATGGCTACCGCAAGAGTTTTACCGCTGAAAACGAGGGCAATGTTGTGGCGAAGCGACTGCCCTACGGGTTTTATCGGGTGGAAGTTCAACATCAGGGTTTTGCGTCATACGCAATTCTCGTGGATATTCGCTCCGCGATTCCTAAGACCATAACAATCACTCTTGGTATTGCGCCAGTTGAAACCACCGTGACCGTGAGTGCAGATGCGACTCTGATCGACCCGCACCGCACCAGCAGCGTAAACGTCATCGGTAATGACGAGATTCAGAATCGCCGGGCGTCTTCCTCGGGTCGTTCCGTTCTGGATCTCGTGGATGCGGAGCCGGGGTGGCTATTGGAAGCCAATGGAATCTTGCACCCAAGGGAATCTGAATATCAAGTCCAGTATGTAATGGACGGAATCCCAAGCACCGACAATCGTTCTCCCGCTTTTGTTCCGGCTTTCGACGTAAACGATGTACAGTCGATGAGCATCATGACGGGAGGTTATCCCGCTGAATTTGGGCGCAAGCTGGGCGGCGTCGTGGAAATTATATCTGCCCGCGACAAGCGTGAGGGATTCCACGGGAAAGCCGTTCTCTCGGGCGGCAGCTTCAATACCACCAATGAGTTCTTTCAAGGTCAATACGGCTGGGACCGCAATACTCTAAGCCTCAGTCTAGGAGCGGCCTCCACCGATCGCTATCTGGACCCGCCCACTCTGCAAAACTTTACCAATCACGGAACAAATATCAGCGCTCTGGTGCATTTTGAGCGCGACCTCACGGACAAAGACCGCATTAGCGTTATTTTCCGCCGTGAACAGGCAAGGTTCCAGGTTCCCAACCAAGTTTTCCAGCAGCAAGCGGGGCAATTGCAAGACCGCCAGAGTTTTGAAACCTCCGGCCAGATATCCTACATCCACATTTTCTCGACTGAGCTTTTGGGGGAAGTGGATGGTGCGGCCCGCAATATCTCGGCATCTATCTCTTCTAACCCCTTGTCAATGCCGCAAATTGTGGATCAGAACCGGAACTATCTTGAAGGCTACATCAAGACGGCAGTCACCGGTCACATTGGAAGAAATAATTGGAAGGCGGGAGTCGAAAGCGACTACGCCTCCATCAACGAATCTCTATTCTCCCAAATTACCGATCCGGCCCAATTTTCTCCCGGTACTCCTGTTCTTTTCAATTTTCATGGGCATGCGCCGGACAGGGAAGAAAGCGCGTTCGTTCAGGATCAGGTCAACCTGCACAACTGGACTTTCAGCATTGGCCTTCGCTATGACCACTACAACCTCCTCGTGAGCCAGGGCGCATGGAGTCCACGCCTGGGTGCTGGGTGGTACTGGCCGGGCGCGGATCTATTGATCCATGCAGCCTATGATAGAGTTTTTCAAACGCCCGCGTTTGAAAATCTGCTCGTAGCCAGCTCTACCGCAGTCGATAGCCTAAGCGATCAGGTTCTCCACCTGCCAGTAAAGCCCGGTACTGGAAACTTCTACGAATTTGGTATCACCAAGGGGCTTTGGAAGAAACTCCGCCTCGACGCTAACATCTATCGCCGTGATTGGAAAAACTATGCCGATGACGATGTGCTATTGAACACTGGCATTAGCTTTCCCATAGCATTGCAGAGGGCCGTAATTCGTGGCGAAGAAATTAAGATATCCATACCTCATTGGGGTCCGGTGTCCGGGTCGATCAGCTATGCCAATTCCATCGGGATCGGCAACTTTCCGGTTACGGGAGGATTGTTTCTGGGAGAGGATGCGGCCAGCGCCATTAGCTCCACCAGTGGCAGCTTTCCCGTCTCGCAAGACCAGCGAAACACTCTTTCAAGCCGCTTTCAATATCAGATCACGCCTAGGGTTTATGCAGCCATGGGTGGAACTTACGGCTCCGGTTTACCGTTTGAATTCCAGGGCTCCCTTCAGGACGCCATCGACCAGAACACTTCTCAGCAGATCCTGAACCGGGTCAATTTTGCAGCCGGGCGTGTCCGCCCGAATTTTGCCGTGGATTCCGCCGTTGGAGTCGTCGTGAGCAAGCGCGATAGGGAATCCCTACGTCTGCAGGCCGACTTTCTAAACATGACGGATCAGCTCAGCGTGATTAACTTTGCCGGTCTCTTTTCCGCAACCGCATTGGGAGCGCCACGCAGCGTCAACCTGCGCCTCCAGTGGGAATTTTAAGCCACCGAACCTAACCGCCAGTACGTCGCTTTAGACCGTAGAAGCCGCTCTGGTGAGGAGGAGCTAGCTTCCGTAGTCATCCGACCGCAACTCGTTCTTGCTCTCTTATCATTGACTTGCAGGAACTCAGGAGTTCATGCTGCAGCTCCTTAGCATCGAAGGGTGGGAGAAGAAACAGACACTAAAGCCACATGGATCCAAGAGATATTGCCGGCAGTTTCGCACCCAGTGCTGCCTGGATGAGATTCGGAATCCCGGACTCTCGCCGGTGGTCGTTTCTGTGACGATCAGCGGCAAGCTGGGCTTAGATAACAATACGAGGATCGTTGGCGGCGCCTTCGGCCTCGCGGCCTGAGTGAGTGATAAGAGGCCCGGAAGTTAGAAATTCCTTCGCGCGTATCCTTATATATATAGGATATATATAGCTGCTGCGCACTCAGCCTGTAGGCAGTGGATGCGAGGAGCACGGATCTGGGCAATAAACCCACAAAGTCTTGACCGCGAATTCCAAGCGTTTTTCCACACGGAGAGGCCGTAAGTGCTCGCTGGATTCAAATGCCGCAAGGCACCCGGCAGCACCCGAGAGGCCCGCATCCGGTGCGATCTACATCTATTGCCGGCAGCGTTAGGAGTTCTACGCGCTGTGTTTCGATGGCTTTGACGGTGGCCTCACTGCCCAGGACTTCTGCAAGCTCTTGCCTGAATTCAACCTGCTCAAATACGCCGAGCACCTGGCCCTGTTGCAAGCCCAGTTCCAGAGCCCCGGCTCGGCCTGAAGGAGGCCACTTCGGGCAAACCGGGTGGGGAAGATGGCCGTTTCAGCGGGCCAGTAGCCCTGGGGTTTGCGTCAATTTGCTAGCTGCCCCAGCCTACTACTATAGGGTTATCGGGTCATTAGTCCATCGAGGTACAAAAAAAACAATCTTTGTCGTGACGTGCTTCCGATTGCGATTTGTCATAGTGCCTCAAGAAAAATTGAGGGCCAGAGCCGAAATGCAGCGGCTGGCCAAAGTTCGCAGTGAGCGAACATGCTCATGAGTTGTACTGGATCAAAATCTTGCAATGGTTCCATGGGAACGTCGCAGACCGGCGTTCGGTTCCCGACAGGAGGACGTCATGGCGAAATTGATTGAATTCTACGTCCCGGCAAACTTCCAGCCGCCGAAGCAGCGGTGGACGCCTGAGGAGTTGCGTGGCAGGATCATCGAGTTCCAAGCCAGCACTATGCAAAAGTCGGCCTAGCAGTGACAGCCACGATCTTCTGTGAGCGGTCAGCGGCCCAGCCGGCTATTGGGTTCCCAGTTGCTCACTTGCTGTTTCTCTTGGAACTCGCCAGGTACCCCGTCGACCCGGTCGAGCGCTCCCTTGAAGCCCTGCTGTCATTGGCGGAGAAGGCGGAGAAAACCACAATGACGTTGCTGCCCGTCGTGATCAACGCAACAGAAGAAGAACCGAAGACCTTAAACGAAGGATTCAGGGCAAATGCACATATGCCACGGTGACTAACCACCATAGTCCGAGACTGGAGAGCACGCTTTATGGAAATCCATCAGATCCGCTATATGTGCGCCGTGGCCGAGACCAGAAGCTTCACTGCCGCGGCAGCTCGTGAGCATGTGGCCCAACCTTCGCTTTCCCAGCAGATTATCAAGCTCGAAGATGAACTCGGCGCCAAGTTGTTTCATCGCT
>DASYJM010000316.1:0-4219 GCA_035996445.1 Candidatus Acidiferrum sp.
AGAAGAGACTTAATGTCGGTCCTCGGCAATTGTTGGCCGTCGGGCGGCGTCCACGGAACGAACCGTACGCCGTCGAAGCGCAGCAATCCGCTGGGTGTTCCGATCCACAAATACCCGTCAGTGGTCTGTGTGATTACTTCGGGGACATCGCCGAGAAATCCATCTCGAATTCGCCATGCGGTGTGGGCATACTGCGAGATCTGATAACTCGGATCGAGCGCGCTAGTCCGGGTGCATAACAGAATGGCAACGAGGTAGACGCTGAGGCCCCAAGCAAGTGTCCTCCAGAAGGATTGCGAATAGATTGCCGTACGCTGCACGGCGGCAGTTTATCATCTGCTCCGCCGCCTCCATTGCCGCCTTTCAACCGCAAGCCGTGGGTAGTGAGTGGGAAATTAGACAGCTCCGAAGGGCGCAAGACCCATTTCTCAGACTTCCGGAATTTCCCGAACCACGGTTTTAGCTCACTCTCTTGCCTCGACGGGGGCTGAATCATTGCCTAATCTACCCGAGGCTTGCGCGGCTGAAACCTTAGACGCAACCCAAAATGAAACGCATGCCGATTGGGAACTCGACCAATTCCATAGCCCATCCGAGCCATAGACACTCTCGCGCTTCACCGTTAGGCTGTTCTTGAGCAGACTTCGGGGGAGGGCTGTTCGACGTAGCGTCCCATGACTCTTTGAGTCTGGGACGTTTTCGTTTTTACCCCAAAAATCAGCCTACATTCCTTCCTTCGGCGAAGTAGGGATTACACTTGATTGCTGATGCCTGAAATCATATCTAATCTTCAGTCGGTAACTCAAAACAGGATCTCCTACGCCTGACCCTTGACCCAGTCATTTCAGTGTTCGCTCCCTAAATATGTCGGAAATCGAACAAAAACCGCCCCAAACGAAAACTAGCGCCCATGTGTGGTACTGGATCGGCGGAATTGCCCTTGTTTTAGTGGCGGCCGCCGGCATCACCTTGGGTGTCTTGGTTTCCCATGCGCAACCGATCATCCGTGAGCGAGTGATTGAGACTCTGGCCACAAAATTCAAATCCAAAGTCGAGCTTGACGAATTCAGCGTTTCCTTAATTCAGGGTCTCCAGGTTTCGGGCAAAGGGCTGCGAATTTTTGGGGAGATGGATCCCAACAACCATGAGCCGGGAATTCAGCCACTCATCGCGGTTGGCGAGTTCCGCTTCCGCACCGGAATCGCCGATCTCTTCCGTACTCCCATGCACGTGGATACGGTCCACGTAAAAGGGCTACAACTGAATTTGCCGCCTCGCGAACAACGCGGCCAAATGCACAGCATGGGGCCGCAAGGTGGAAAGATAAAGATCGCCGTCGATAAGCTGGTTTGTGATGACACGAAACTCGTCATCAACACTCTGAAACCCGGCAAGCTTCCGCTAGAATTTGACATTGCGAGTCTGAAGATGACCAGCATCGGTCCTGATGGGCCCATGCATTTTGACGCAGACCTCACTAATCCCAAGCCGGTGGGAAATGTACTTTCGACCGGCTCGTTTGGGCCGTGGGACGCCGACAGCCCACGCGACACGCCAGTGAGCGGCACCTACTCTTTCAACAATGCTGACTTGGGCACTATAAAAGGGATTGGGGGGATACTCTCGTCCACCGGAAAATACTACGGCATTCTGGACAACATCGTCGTAGATGGCGCCACTGACACGCCCGATTTTCGCATCGCGATCAGCGGCCGCCCGGTCCCGTTGCACACGGACTTTCACGCCATTGTTGACGGCACGAGTGGCGACACCTATCTCCAGCCGGTGAAGGCAAAGATCCTGAATACCTGGCTGACTGCCAACGGCTCAGTGGTTCGAGTGAAAGATCCCAAGGGACACTTGGTGGAGCTGGATGTTGTGATTGAAAAAGGAAAAATCGACGACCTGCTGAAGCTGGCAGTCAAAACCGATCCGCCAATCATGAACGGCGGCGTTCGGTTGAAAACAACGTTGGTTCTACCGCCGGGGGAACCGGACGTTTCCAATCGCTTGAAACTCGGTGGGACCTTTGAAGTGTCGGGCGCGCACTTCGCCAATGACAAGATCCAGGGAAAAATCGACGCGATCAGCATGCGGAGCCAAGGCAAGCCAAAGCTCGCCAAGGACAATATTCCCGACAACGTACCCTCGGACATGAATGGCACGTTCAACCTGCTGGATGGAACCATTTCCTTTTCGCAACTGCAATTCCGCGTGCCCGGCACGCAAGTCGATCTAACTGGAATTTACAGTCTGGATGGAAACCAATTCGATTTTCACGGGAAAGCTCGCCTGGATGCGAAACTCTCGCACATGGTGACTGGATGGAAATCGATTCTATTGAAGCCCGCAGATCCTTTTTTCAGCAAACATGGGGCCGGCACGGAAATTCCAGTGAAGATCACAGGCACGAAATCGGAGCCGCATTTCGGGGCCGATTTCGGCCATAAAGATGACGATGATACACATGAACACAAAGAAGACAAGGATCAAGCAAAGGGTAAGGAAAATAAAGACAAGTGAAGACTGAGAATCAGAAAAAATAAGTGCAGACCCCGATATCTCGGGGCCCGCAGGCTAGACAGCCGTTCGCCGTCCACTCAACAGGTTGATCACCAGCACAACCAAGGCCAGCACGAGCAGGATGTGAATAAACCCGCCCAGCGTATAAGCGCTTACCAACCCCAAAAGCCACAAGACCAGCAATATCACGAAAATCGTCCAAAGCATGTTAGACCTCCCTGGGTTACGTGGAGACGAGGCACACAAAGCCCGTTACCCTCACGTCGATGCGACAATATCGCTTGCTATCAGTAGCTGCCATACCGCGAAGGCCGTACAAAGGCGCAATTTTATGGGTAGGGTTTTCCCGTGAATTTTAGACAAATCTAGTTGGGAAAGTAGGTTTCTTCTCGCAACAGGGCTCCGACGGCATCGACAACGCAACCAATATCCGTTTTCGCGCAGGCACCGCGGATGCCCACTTTCCGAGCTTCTTCGGAAAGTTGCTTCGAGAGGTAAAGCGTCACCATCAATATTGGGATTTCCGGAGCCTGCCGGCTGATGATGCGAGCGGCATCAAGACCATTCATCTCAGGCATCTGGAAATCCAGCACAATGACGTCCGGCCGAAGTTCCTTGAATCTCTCTACCGCGTCTTGTCCATTGCGGGCCTCATCGCAGACCTGCCAATCGTCGTGCTGCTCTAATACGGTCCGCAGGTAGCGCCGTACTGCAGGATTGTCATCCACTACTAAAATACGAATCATGCAAATGCCTTCTGCAAAGACAGTACGTGGAACACAGGGGTCCGGGCAATACATTGAATGCCTGACGGCGCATGTACAGGGTTCGTAAATTCTCGGTCAAAAATGACTAACGGCCAAGCTTTCATAGGCTTGGCCGTGTCATGTTTAGTGCCGAACTAGAAAGCCTTACTTGGCAGCCTGGTCACTTGCCTGATGTGAGTACTTTCGCACCGTGGCGAGGAAAGAGTCGCTTCCAGTCGGAGGGGCCACTTTACCGCTCAAAATGGTCTCAAAAGGAATCATCTTGCCGAAGAGAATGCGGGTCTCGTCTTTATCCTGTGAAACGGCTGCACCGGACAAATCGATTCCAGCGAAAATTCCACGGGCCCGCGAATAGGTCAGAACTTCCGCCCGCATCTTGATATCGGTGTCCGCAGCGGTGTCGCGGCCCACTGGGCCGGCAGCGGCTGAAGCGTCGGCTCCGAGCTTGAAATGGCTGGAGAGCAAGTGCTGCATGCCCTCGTCGCTGCGGACGACCATGACCAGATCAATTGCCTGGCCGCCTAGTTGCAGGCCCCAGCTACCACCTGTAATGGTAATCGGTGCTGGAGCGCTCCAACCTTTTGCAGTGCGGCAAGTTGCAACGCCTTTGCCGTGATTGCCACCGAAGCCCACAGCGATCTTCACCATCGAAGGAATGACCGCGATGCACTTGGCGTGATTCATAATGTCGTCAGGAATTGCCTTGTCGGGCGTTCCCATAATTTCGTTCAAAACGTTGGCCGAATTGTCGATCCGCTTGGCAATATCGGATTGACCGTCGTCTGCTCCCCAACTCAGGCTGCCAAACATTAGGGCCATGGTGCCAAGCGCCAGGAGGTATTTCGCTGCTGCCGATGCTTTGGAATTCATAAGAACCTCTTCTGTGCCCAATCTGAGCACCAGGATTTGCTTCGTTCGATCCCAACTCT
>DASYJM010000317.1:0-7493 GCA_035996445.1 Candidatus Acidiferrum sp.
AATTCACACGAGGCGAGCCAAACCGCAAAGGCACCGATCTCCTCGAACGTATCCGCTGTTCAATTTCGCTTTTAGCTTGCCCGTGTCGCCGAATTTGAAAAGACTCCTCCCGGAATGGCATTAGTGTTAAATCGTGACCCCGATAAAACCTGCCCTCGTCGGCGTTTTAAAACAGGAATTCTCAATGAACGCCGGAATGCTGTCTTCGTACTGAATCTTATCGCACATCTAGTGCGAAGAACTCGCTTCGCGATCATCTCACTCGGGGAGCCAATTTAACCTTGTGGATAAGCGGAACGAATTCGAAAGGGAGTTTAAAATTCTCGTTCCTTTTAGCTACAAAACGAAAAAACCCCTCAAGCCGAGGTTGAATCCGACAAGAGGGGCGGTTTAATTCTGTTGCGGTTTATTTAGTTTGGCACAACAAGTTGAACGCCGAGATCGCTTTTTTGGGCTTCGGCTAGGTCTGACGGATGAATTTGGTAGGTCTGTCCGTCCGTGGCTTTCACTTTGACCTACTCCGCGGGATTTCCCGAAGCAGACGATGCGGTATCGTCTGACTGTTGGGTAGAACTGGCATTGAGCGAGCTTACATATGCGCCGACCTTGCCCAAGCCTTATAGGGAATTTTAGAAGCGCGGTGACCGGAGTGCGACCACAAAAAGAAGAGAATTTGGCGCTTAGACCCGGCACGGTGAGAGACCTTAGTAATACTTCTGATGGCGTCCCGACAGTGAGTTACCTCAGATTTATATACTTTAGAAGCGATTTAGAGTATTCGATCGTGATTCCTAGGGTTTGGCGTTTTTGAAGGCAATGGGCGATCCGGTCATGCCTGTGCGCGGAACTCCGCCAGGTGTTCCGGCAGGCGCGCCAAGCACTGTTCCGCTGCGGCCAACGTCGATTCTTTTTTGCAGAAGGTAAACCGAACCTGGGAAGAGCCATCAGCGGGATTGCCGTAAAAGCTTGAGCCAGGAACGACAGCGACTCCGACTTTTTCGACTAGAAATTTGGCGAAAGCTACATCGTTGGAAGTCCTTTCGGAATTGCTGCGGCGGTCACCGTCAAAATCAAAGCCTGAGATGTCCGTCATGATGTAGTACGCGCCACGCGGCCTGAAGACCGTGAAACCAGCTGCGGTGAGGATATTTAACAGACGTTCCCGCTTTTCGCGATAGCTCTTGGCTAGATTCTGATAATAAGAGTCTGGAGATTTGAGAGCCATCGCTCCGGCCTGTTGCAGGGGAGCCGCAGCACCCACGGTCAGGAAGTCGTGTACTTTGCGAATGGCTGCTGTTGCTTTAGCGGGGGCTATGGCCCACCCAACGCGCCAGCCGGTGACGCTGTACGTTTTTGACATTCCATTGATAACGATAGTGCGTTCGCGCATGCCATCGATCTGCGCCATGGAAATGTGCTCGGCGCCGTCGTACAAAATATGTTCGTAGATTTCATCGGTGATGCAAAAGGCGTTCCAGCGCGCACATAGGCCGCTGATAAATTCCAGTTCGGCGCGAGCAAAAACTTTGCCGGTGGGATTGTTCGGGGTGTTGAGGATGATGGCTTTTGTGCGCGGACCGAACGCCGCGGCCAGTTCCCTTTCGTCATAGCTCCAATCGGGTGGGCGTAATTTCACGAAGCGTGGAGTCGCGCCACTTAAAATGGCGTCAGGCCCGTAATTTTCGTAGTACGGTTCAAACACCACAATTTCATCGCCAGGATTGATGATGGCCATCATGGAGGACATCATTGCTTCGGTCGATCCGCAGCAGATGGTGATCTCGCGTTCGGGATCGACGCGAATGCCTTGTGTGCGCTCAAATTTTTCTACGATGGCATCGCGCAGCGCTTTGGCGCCCCAGGTGATCGCGTATTGATTGATGTCGTCCGCGATGGCTTGGCGTGCCGCTTCCTTGATTTCCGCGGGCGCGGCAAAATCAGGGAATCCTTGCGACAGGTTGACGGCTTGGTGTTCGAGCGCCAGGCGCGTCATTTCACGGATGACCGACTCGGTGAATTGCTCGGCTTTAGCGGATAGCATGCGCCGCGCCAGTTCGCCAGATGTATTCGTGGCCGACGTGTGAGCCTCTCTTTTTCTTGCTTATTTAAGTTTGCCGGATTCGGCGCGTTCTTCAATCCTGGCGCGACTGGAAGCCGCAGTTACAGGCGGACTCTGCGTAGCGCCAGAGCCATAGATGATCCTGTAGACGGCGGCATTGCGCAAGACGATTTGCACATACTCGCGAGTTTGCGTGAAGGGAATGGATTCGACGAGTTCGGGTATTTCTTCGTAATTGCGTTCGGCCTTCCAGAGAGCAATGCGATCTTCACCGGCGTTGTAAGCAGCGGCGGCATATTCAGGCGCGCCCGTAAGGCGGACGAGATTGGCGATGTACAACATGCCCAGCTGCAGGTTGTAGTTAGCGTCGTACAGAAGCTTTTTTTTGTAACGAACCTTTAATTGCTTGGCGAGAATTTTGCCTGTTTTTGGCAGCACCTGCATCAGGCCGATAGCGTTGGCGTAAGACACGATGTCGGCTTGAAAGGTGGATTCCTGGCGAATCAATCCCGCGGCAAACATAGGATCGAAATCGTTGCGCGCGGCTTCACGGCGGAGAGCCGCTTCGTACGGCAACGGGTAGAGCGTTCTCCAAACAGCCATTGGAGCATCGGATATCTTGCGTGATTCGAAACTCGGAAGAATGATGCGCCCGTAGGACATGCCGGCAGCGAAATGTCCCTGATCGAATGCGGCTTGAGCTGCTTCGAGCAGGAAACGAGGCGATGAAGTGGCGAAATAGGCGTTTTTTAGCTCCAGTTCAGCGGACGCATCGAAGGCGATGATGCGCAGCGCCTGAGCTTTGGCCCAGCGGTCGGCAGCGGAGGCTGGAATTGGTTCATCGAATGCACGCAGCGGAGACGGCTCAGGAATTTTTGCCAGAAAATCGGATGGAACTTCCTCGCCGGATCCCAGTTGCTTTAGCCGAGCGGCGGCGGCGTGCGCAAAATAAGTTTGCGGAAATCGCTCGATCGCTTTTTCGTAATCACTGCGTGCGTGGCCGGGATTGCCGCTGCGTTCGGCGCTGCGGCCGAGCCAGTACAACGCGTCAACGGCATTGGCGGACGTCGGGTACTTCAAGAGAAAGGCAGTGAGACGCTGGTCGGCGTCCGCCTGCTTGTTTAGAAAAGCGATCCACGCGATGCGCCATTCGGCGTTGTAGGCGTGTTTCCCTTCGGGAAATGCGTCGACCAATCGCTGGTAGTACGCGACTGCCTTAGGGCGGTCGAGCAGAACCCAATAATAATTGCCAGACGCCATTAAGGCTTCCTGGTTCCAGACGCTCTTAGGATATTTTTGCGTAATGCTGTCGAGCGTAGCGAACATCTCGGATTCATTCTTTGCGGTGCGATAAGCTTGCGAGAGAGCAAACAAGCGCTCGGCATCGACGTCGGCATCGGCTGTAACTAGAGAAGATAGAAGGGTCGGCGAACCTTTAAGCTGGACGCGGACCTGCGCTATGCGCAACTGCGCGCGCTGGCGCTTGGGACTCTCAGGATCGCGCACCATGGATACGACTTTCTCAAATTCGGCGCGCGCTTCTTTCCATTTGTGGGCATCGAAGAATATTTGGGCGCGCTGCTCCTGCATTTCCAGCGTAGGGCTTGAATACTCGCGTCCCAACTCACGGATGATTTGCGGCAAAGCTGTACCCGCGGCTTTCGCTTCATCAGACAAAGGATATTTGTAATAAAGCGTTTGGTAATCTTTTGCGGCGCGCGGTAACTGGTGCGCGACTCTGTAGACTTGCGCGCGTTCCAAAAGCAAAACGGGCCTGGTGTTTGTCGGAGGATAAGCGTTCAAAGCTTCGATGGCCTCTTGGGCGTGGCCGGTATCACGCGCCGTCGGGGCAAAAGCTTCTAAAAATTGTTCGCGCATGGCGCTATTAGGATATTCCTGCTGAAAGGTTTGCAGCTCGGCGAAGGCTGCGGTCATATTTTTTTGTCCACGCTTAGCTTGCGCGGACCAATACAAAACATATTCGCTGAGAAGAGGATCCTTTTTTGCTTTTGCGAACCAGTTCAGCGCCTGCGGCAGATGATTCTTGGTGTAGTCCTCATAACCAAGTGCCAGCGCGGCACGCGGGCCCCAAACCGTAGAGGCGTTTTTTGTAGCGAAAGAGGACAGTTTTTCGTAGGAACCCTGCGCCGCGGTGTGCAGCCCGCGTGCAAGCGACGCCAATTCGCTCTGGGCTTCCGCATCGCCAGGCGTCGGAGAGGTAATTTCCGGGGCGGCAGTGGCCACTCCACAGTCGGTCTTGCACGGCGCGACCTTGGGTTTCGTGGATTTTTTCTTCGAGTGTTTTCGAGTTTTGCTTTGTGGGGATGGCTGCGCGAAGGCAGCGCTCGCATCGCCGAGCAAAAGCGAAATGCTCAGGCAGAGCGCAGCAGTCCGCGTAAAAAACATTGAAGGCGAATGGTGGTGGAAACGAAAATTCACGCGAAAGCGTTCTAGCGATCTAGCGATGGTGCGCGTGGATCGCGTAAGGATACTCACCGAGGGCATGCGCGTCGCCATCGGCGAGAATCTCGACCATCCAGCGATAGAAATAGTCCACCGGGTGATCCATGATGGGACGGAAACGGCGATCGTATTCTCGATGAGCTTTTTCAATGTCGTCACGCAGTCTAACGCACAAATCTTTATTTTCGCGGCCCAGACGCACGGCCTCAGGGCGAAGCATTTTAATGTCCTGCATAGAAACTTTAGCAACACGATTAGCGCGGCGATGTAATTCCTGCTCCTCGGCGGACAGTTGATTAACGTCAAAATCGCCTTCCACCTCCACTTCAACGTCGTCAGGAAATGGCCCAGGTGGCGGAACTTCTAGAAGCGCAGGTTCGGGCGCACTGTGCGGTTGGTGTGGCAGTTCAGGCTCAATCGTAAGATGTGCCGCGGGAGCGAGCTCGTTGCTCGGTGTAGGTGGTGCAGGCTCATGCACCGGAGGCGCATTCGCTTTTTCGCGTGCAGACGCAACGGCGTGTGGCTGGCGTGCTGACTCCGCGCTGATGGCGCTGGTCAACCGGGTCATTTCGGCTTCGAGAGGTGAACGCGGACTCGGGTTAAGAGTGATGGCAACAAATCGCGAAAGTACTTCCAAGGCTGCGGCAATGGATGCAGCAGTTGATTGCGCGCGCAGCATCGGCGGCAGCGCGTTGGTGGGTTTGCTGCTGGCGCAGGCGGCAACCACATCATTAACGGCTTGATTCAGCTCGTCAGTGGTGCGCTGGATGCTCTCCAGGTTGTCGCGAATAGCTCGCGAAACGGCTTGCTCGATGGCAGTAGGCTCTTGTGGCATAAACATTTGGGGGCGTAAGCGGCAAAAATGCCCCGTTTTGTGATTTTGGGAGTTGCACGGGTGGGAGTCAATCGCCTGCGAAGAGGGGTGTGCCTAATTGTTTCTTATACGATTCGCCCGGAAGACGGCCAGGATTGCATCGCTATGCCGATGACGCGATAGAGTTCGCTGCGGGTGGTTCCACCAGCAGCCTGAACGGACATTCCTTGGATCAAGGTCACGATGTAACGCGCGAGGCTGGCCGGGTTTGCCTCTGGCGGCAAATCGCCGTCCATCCTGGCTTGGTTCAAGCGCTGGCGAAGAGCCGCCTCTCCGGCCATACGACGGGAGACCAATTCCTTGCGCGCGGAATCCGCAGCGTTTCCGCAAGCCAAAGCTCCCTGCACCAACAAACACCCATGAGGATTACCCGGCGAGGTCAGCAGGTCGGCGGTCCCATAGAGCAGTCGTTCTACAACCGAGCGGCTGGTGGGTTCCTCAAGGGCAGCGCTCGAATAGGATGCCGGACCTTCAGCATAGCGGTCCAGCACTTTGCGGAATAGCTTGTCCTTGTCCCCGAAAGCAGCATAGAGACTGGGCCTGTTGATACCCATGGCTTTGGTCAGGTCAGAGAGCGAAGCCCCTTCATAGCCTTTACGCCAAAAAACTTCTACTGCCCGGTCCAGGGCTTTACCCGCGTCGAATGAGCGCGGGCGACCGGCAGCCTTGGTCGGAACCTTCTTGTTCATACCCCTATTATACGACTATTACGATAGTTTAATACTCATCGGTACAAAACCTATACCCAATAGTCGAGCCGTCGCATCTGTACTGGCAGGTACAGAAACTCAACAAAGGGGGATTTTATGTCGCAGCGATTGACGGGAAAGGTAGCAGTAGTCACAGGGGCGTCTAAGGGAATTGGAGCTTCCATCGCAAAGCATTTGGCAGCGGAGGGCGCATCTGTAGTGGTGAATTATTCATCGAGCAAGGAAGGCGCGGATCGCGTGGTCAAAGAGATCGCCGGTAAGGGCGGCAAAGCTGTTGCTGTGCAGGCGAACGTTGCAAAACAAAAAGACATTGAGCGCCTATTCACGGAAACAAAAAAGGCTTATGGCAAGCTGGACATTCTGGTGAACAATGCGGGAGTTTACGAGTTTTTGCCGCTGGAAAACGTTTCGGACGATCACTTCCACAGACTGTTTGATCTCAACGTGCTAGGTCTGCTGCTGACTTCCAAAGAGGCAGCGAAGCATTTTGGCGCGGATGGAGGCAGCATCATAAATATAAGTTCGGTAGCAGGGATAATATCTCCCGCGAGCGCTTCCGTTTACGCGTCGACAAAAGCGGCCGTGGACAGTGTAACGCGGTCTCTAGCGAAAGAGTTTGGAGGGCGCAAAATTCGGGTCAACTCCATCAATCCAGGTCTGGTGGAAACCGAAGGCGTGCACGCCGTTGGATTCAATGAGGGTGACTTTCGCAAGGCCTTTGAAGCGCAATCCCCGCTTGGACGAATCGGACAGCCAGAAGATATTTCACCGGCCGCAGTTTTTCTGGCTTCGGGAGAATCTTCCTGGATTACCGGTGAGACCTTGGTTATTGCGGGCGGTGTTCGCTAAAAATCGCACTCGTGGCGCGGCGCAATAAAGTGCTTTGCTCGCCACCATCTGATTTGGGCCGGGTGATATAATGGCTTTGTAGCGAGTCGTAGCAAACGGGGGCGACACGGTTTCGACGGAAGCTGTCGCGATCCGAAGGCATGCCGGGGGCCACCTGCCCGTAATCTGGTGGAAACTAGAACTGCCAACAACAACTTGGCACTTGCTGCTTAATTAATTAAGCGCAACGTTTGCCCAGGCCTCGCCTGCGGGCTTGGGGTCAAACGTCATTCAGCGGGCTGGCCTGAGCCTTTCGGTCCGTAAGGCTTAGGCGAGAACCATCGGACTAGTCGGCTGCGTTTCTTGCTCATTCTGAGCGCGGCGGGCGAAAAAAACTGAACTGAGCTAAGCATGTAGTCTTCGGCTCGTAGCGCTTTTCGGACGGGGGTTCGACTCCCCCCGCCTCCACCATGTATCTGATTGATTTATAATAGTTTAGTTTAGACATAAGATGCCGACGGCAATCAGTTCGCACTCTTCAGCAAGGTCAATCACAAAT
>DASYJM010000318.1:0-33029 GCA_035996445.1 Candidatus Acidiferrum sp.
GATCCAGCACGTTTTTCGTTTGCGTTGGGCGGGAAGGACCGGCATCCGTTTCCCGTTCCGCTGAAAACTTACGACGAATCGATTGCAGTCTTGCGTAGAGGATTGGATAGCGCGAAGGTCGGGCACACGGAAAAGCTGGAAGGATTTAGGAGGCTGGAAAAATTTGTACGGAACGTGGAGGAAACGTACCAGCCGGTGGCGCAGTTTAAAGAGGTGGTTGCGCACGAGCACGCCATTTCAGCTTCGTTGGATGGGCGCAGCGTGTTTGACGATCGCAAGAGAGCGCCGCGTGCAAAGGGGCGAGCAACGGTTGCTCAAGAGAAACAGCTCAGCTTGTTTGGCGCTAAAAATTAAATAAAGAACGGGTCAGCCCCTTGAGCGCTTCCGCTTTGCGGCTTGAGCGCCTTTTTTGCCTAGCGCGGTGCGCACAGATTTTGGAAGATGCGCAATGGTGCGTTTTTTTCGGGCGGCGTTGGCAGCTTTCTTAATGTTTTTGCGTGCGGAGGTACTTTGTTTAGATATGGCATAACTTCCCTCAGTTAGATTGTTTAGGTTCTCCATACTTCTACTTCTCTTCGTTGATTCCCAATTCAGCTAAATTTCTCGAGGAGTTCAGCAGCGTCGTGGTAGACGAGATGGGCGCCGGCGCGCCGCCGGTGACCGCCGGAAGCGATTTGGGTAGGTGCAAGCCTTTTACGAGCTTTGCGGTTTGAGCGCGCTCACCACTGGTGGCGATGGTCCAAGGCAAGCCAATTTTGGAAAGGTGCTGCAAGAGTTCTCGAGCGCCCGGAAGGATGCGGAAGGTTTTTATTTTGCGGGTGAAATATTTTGCGTGGCTTTTTTCAAGGCGCTTGATAACGCCGGGGTTTGTAAAGTGACCTATTTCTCGCAGTGGGCCGGGGAGGAAAAAAGAACCGCTCATGCCTATGCGTCGGTGGAAATTCCAGTTGGGAATGTCCATGCGGAAGTCGTGAAGGTTTCTTGCCAGGAGAGGACGTGCTGATAGGCGCTGTCGACCAGAGTGCCGTCGAGATCGGAAAGCATGGGAGGGGGTGGGGCAGCCCGGCGCTGCGAAGTGTCGTTCGCGTTAGAGCGCTTGTTCATCGAGATTCGTTTCTTCAACCGTCAGTCCAAAAATTAAACAAATCACTACATCAGATTTGTTTCAGGGCATTTATTGCTGGTGTTAGAAGCTGGCGATTTTTGAAAAAGTCCTGCCACGGGTCGGCTGCGCTCATGCGCTTTGCGTAGTTACCGAGATTGAATTCGGACGGATCGAGGTCGGGGCTAACTTCCGACCACGAAAGCGGCGTTGAAAATGGGGCTTTGGGACGGCGGCGCAGTGAGTATGGAGCGACCACTGTCTGGCCAAAACCGTTGCGATAAGGATCGAGATAGACGCGTTGCTTGCGAGCAGCAATGGAATGTTCGACGGTGAGATCTTTGGGAAATTGCGCGGCGAGACGAGCGACTAACGATTCCGCAAAAGACAAAACTTCATCCACGTCGGTCTCCGGCTTGATGGGAACAAAAACGTGAAGACCGCGGCTGCCGGAAGTTTTAGGAAAGGATTCCAACTTCAAGGTATCAAGAACTTCTTTGAGTCGCAGCCCAGCGCGTGCGGCGTCGCCAAATTTTCCTGATTGCGGATCCATATCGAAACAAACCCAGTCGGGTTTGCGCAAGGAAGAGGCACGGCTTCCGGAGACGTGAACGGCGATGCAACCAAGATTTGCCAGCGCAAGTTGCGTGGCCAGAGAACCGCCAACGACATAATTCGTGGATTTACCGGATTTGCCTACGTGGGCAATCTTCTTGGTGGGCGTGCCTGGTGGCAAGCTGGAAGGGGCTTCTTTTTGATAGAAGCAGCCGCCACGCATACCGTCTGGACAGCGTTCGAGAGAGAGGATGCGGTCTTTTACGTAGGGCTGGAGCTTGGGAAAAATGTCGGCGTAAAACTCGACGAGTTGGAGCTTGGTGTAGCCTTCCTCGGGCCAGAAAACTTTATGGGGATTGGAGACGGTTATCGGCAGAGTTCTGGAAGAGGAAGGCGCTGCTGGAATGGGCCTCCCGGTTTTCCCGGATGGCCTGCTCTCAGACCTGGCTTTTTTCGCGGGCCTCGGCGATTTGATGGATTTAGTTGATTTGGTTTGTTTCGTTTTCACGCGGCAAACTCCGGCATGCGGACTTCCTGTGGGCTTTTGTCATCGCGAAGGCCGAGAAAAACAGGCTGGCGAAGTTTTTTGTCGGCGGTCCATTCCTGGTAGGAGATTTGGGAGACGAGTTTGGGGGCCAGGAAGGTGACGTCGCGGTCTCGCGGAGGATCAACGAAAGGACTTTGCTTCCGGACCAAGGGGCGGAATTTCTTGAACAACATGGCGAGGCTTTGCTCGTTGAATCCGGTGCCGACTTTCCCCACGAAACGGAGCTTGCCGCTCTGATCGTAAGCGCCAAGAAGGAGCGCTCCGAAATGGTTGCGCGAGCCGGTAGGCTCGGTAAATCCACCGATAACGAATTCATCCTCCTGATGGACTTTCACTTTGAGCCAGAACCGGGAACGGCCTTCCACGTAAGGCGAAGAGCAATCCTTGGCTACCAGCCCTTCGAATTTTCGTTGGATGGCGAGACGGTAGGCTTCCAGGCCATTGGAAGCCAGCCGGAACGAGGGAACGATTACGTTATTCGGAGGATTATTTTGACTCTCTTTATTCCGAGTCTTGTTCGGGAGCTTGTTATGCGCGAGGGATTCTTCCAAGGCAACGCGGCGCTCCGATAGCGGACGGCGGCGCAAATCCTGGCCATCTTTATAGAGACAATCAAAAACAGCGAAAACGGATTTGCCTGTGCCCAAATTTTGCAGCAGTTGAAAGCGGGATACACCTGCGCGATCAAAGACGGAAACTTCGCCGTCGAGCAAAAGCGTGGCGGGCCGAAGAGTGCTCATGGCCGAGGCCACGTCGAAAAAGCGGTCGGTGCGGTCGATGGCGTTGCGGGAATAGAGGCGGACGCGCGATCCCTGTTTGTAAGCGAGGATACGGTAGCCGTCGTACTTTTCTTCATAGACCCAGCCGGGCTTGTGGAATGGCTCACGCACCAGCGTTGCGAGCATTGGTTGCACACGGAATGGAATTTCGTCGGGCAAAGGAATGGAAGCAGCGGAGGCTTCGCCTCAGGAGGAAGTTTTTCGGCGTTTCGGCGTGCGTTCGCTGACGGTTTTGGACGCAGATGCCTGACGGGCGTTTTTCGAAGAGCCCGTTCGAGCTGTTTTTGGGATTTTAGGCGCTTTTGCGGGAGACTTGATGGTTGGGTCGCCTGTCGCGGCTTTCTCTACGTGGCCGCCGCCGTCGCGCGCAATTTCGGCCAACAGACGATTGGAAACAACTGAGCGCGGCATTTCCTGGACTACATCTACCTTGCTCGAGGCGAACTCGTCGCGATGTTTGATTAAGAGCCAGGAAGTTTTGGAACTGCTGCCATATCCGCGGGTTCGAACGAGGACCCAGGAGCCTTTTAGTTTTTTCCCGTGCAGGGTAAATTTCAAATCGCCTTTTTCAAGCGCAGCAGCGACGTCAGGGCTTTCGGGAGTCCAGGTGCCTTGATCCCAAATCATCACGGTGCCGCCGCCATATTCGCCTTCGGGAATTACGCCTTCAAAATTGGCGTACTCGATCGGATGATCTTCAACCTGCATGGCAAGACGTTTTACGGAAGGGTCAAGCGAAGGGCCTTTAGGAATCGCCCACGACAGAAGGGTGCCGTTATATTCCAGACGGAAGTCGTAATGGAGCTGAGACGCGCGGTGTTTCTGTACGACGTAAATTAAGGATGATTTGGGGGCCTTGGGCGCGGCCTTCTCGCCGGAGGGTTCCGGAGAGATTTTGAAGTCCCGCTTTTTGCGATATTCGTTTAGCGCCATTTGCGAATTCTACAGGTAAATGCGACTGCGAGAAAAAGTAAGTCGGGCTCGCGCTTGGGAATTGCATGCGAGCCCGACGTCCGTGAAACGGTTAACTACTCTTCGTGGCCTGGTGCCGGAGCGTTTTCGTTGTCCCGATTTCCGCTTTCGCGGTTTTCGGATCGAGTCGGATTCTCCCGATTTTCGGCCGGTTGGTTGTCGGTGCGGTTTCCCGTTCCGGAACCAGTGCCTTCGGTTTCCCCGGTACGATCGGAAGTGAGCTCGCCGCTTGGATCAATGTCAGTCTCCACCAAGCGACGCTTTTGGTCGGGGCCGTTGCGCGAGGTCATAACAGTTATGCCCGGGCGCTCTTGGCCTTCTTGCGCATCGGCGCTTCTTCTTCGTCTTCTTGTGAACCTTCCTTTGAGCTTTCGCCCAAGGCTTTAACGTTAATTTCGCCAGCCATGTCGGTGAGCTTCTGGTCGGTTTCCTTTTCTTCTTCGAGGGTCTGTTCCAGCAGCTGCGCTGCGGTGTCTTCGCCCAGCAATTCAGCGTAGGTTCGGACGGTGCCGTAAGCGGCGATTTCATAGTGCTCGACGCGCTGGGCCGCGGAAATTAGAGCCGCGTCCATTACGTCATCTTCGAAGTCCTCACCCATGATCTCCTGGCCTTCGGCCAGGAGCCCTTCCATACCCTTGCACTTCTTGCCGGACGGCTTCTCGCCCAGTTCCTTGAAGATCTGCTCAAGGCGCTGCACGTGGCCGCGGGTCTGCTCTAGATGCTCTTCGAAGCCGGTGCGAAGTTCTTCGGAATTGGCGGTCTTGGCCATTTTCGGAAGAGCTTTCACCAACTGATTCTCAGCGTTGTAAATGTCTTTTAGTTCATCAATATAGAGTTCTTTGAGTGCCTGGTGTTCCATAATGTTCCTCCATAAATTTAAGCAGCAAATTCAAAATAAGGGGCAGCCCACTAGGCAACCATCCAGCGGAGTACCTAAGGGACTGCCTGATTTCGTGTAGCGACAACTCCGGGGGCAAAATTTGAAATTTAACGAGACCGCCGAGGTAACCGCAGCGCCTCCGCGTAGCGGATATTTGCAACTGGTATAGAGCAAGTCCATAGGTGAAACGGTGTATTCGGGCGCAGACTGTGGGTTTCGAGGGTCCCGATCGGGCAGCGACGGGCGGGCTTGGCTTTCACGGCAGGGCGCGGGTCTGCTAGACTAGGGACTATCGGTTTCTAATAATCCGAAGAAGCAGGACTAACAATGGCGATGAGGTGTGAACTTTGCGGCAAAGGGCCGCACTACGGTAACGTGATCAGCCACGCGAATAATACGCGGAGGCGGCGCTGGAACCCGAATCTGAAGCGGGTGCACGCGTTGGTGTCTGGAGCTCGAAAGCAGATGCGTGTTTGCACGGCCTGCATTCGCGCGGGCAAAGTAAAGAAAGCTGCCTGAGCATTCACTTGGTTGCCAATCCGTTGCAGTGCCTTTTTCGGGTGAGTGCGAAGTGCGCTGTTCCCGGGCGTGTGCGCGCCGTCATTTCAAAATCAATTGCCGTAGCGGGATTACTGGCTGTGGCTTGCGTGTCGGGCTGCAACCGGCAGGCGCAGCACTCGCCGGACGTGTGGGCGGTAGTGAATGGAAAAGAGATTCGAAAAGATGAAGTGGAGAAGTATTACCGGACGCGCATAAATCCGGAAGGACAGGCGCCATCGCAGGAGGAGGCGTTATCGCTAAAGCTTAATGTGCTGGATGAGCTGATCAATAATGAAATTTTGATTGAGCGCGCGAAGAAATTGAACCTGGAAGCCAGCGATGGCGAGGTGGAAGATAAGTTCACGGAGTTGAAAAGTCCGTTTACGGAAGATGAATTCCAGCGGCAATTGAAAGAGCGCGGCGTGTCAGTAGACGATTTGAAGCGGGATCTGCGCCGGCAGCTTTCGATACAGAAGCTTTTGAACCGCGAAGTGGTGGCCAAGATTTTGATCACCGACCAGGATGTGGCGGAATTTTACAACGCCAACAAAGCGCAGTTTAATGTGGCAGAGCCGCAATTCCGAATCGCGCAGATTGTGGTCACTCCCCGAAAAGAACCGCAAATCCGCAACCGTAAGAATGATGATGCGACGAATGAGGCGGAAGCGCAGCGTAAGGTGAAGATGTTGATGGACCGGCTGAACAGCGGCGCGGATTTCGCGCAACTGGCCATGGATTATTCAGAAGACATGAATTCGGCGGCCACTGGCGGGGATATGGGATATGTTCCGGAGTCGGCGCTGAACCAGTCGGATCCCGCGCTGAAGAAGATGGTGCTGGGCCTGAAACCGGGACAGGTTAGCCAGCCCATTCAGTTAAAAGAAGGATACCGGATTTTGAAATTGATCACCCGGGAGTCCCCGGGGCTGCGAGGACTTTCCGAGCCGCAAGTGCAGCAAACGATCCGGGATACGCTGCGAAATCGCAAAGAACAGTTGTTGCGCGCGGCTTACCTCGCGATTGCGCGGGATGAAGCGCGTTCCACGAATTATCTTGCGCAGCAGGTGATTGAGACGGTGGGTAAGCTCCCGGATGGTGGCAGCGCTGCGGCGGCTACGAAGCCCGTGGGTCAGCAGTAAGCGTTAACTACTTTAGTAAGCGTTAACTACTTTATAGGATTTTTCACTCCTGACAGCTCCCCTGAGTTGACATTTTTACCAGCAAACTTTGCCCCGGCAACCTCCAACTTTCAAACGCGCTCGGGCTTGCGCGAAATCCCGCCCATGCCTCAGGATTAGGATTCACCTTTTGTCAATTTGATTGCGATTCGGCTCCAGGAGGAATCCGAGAGCATGTCGACGAGTGCGGACGTTTTAATTATTGGCGCGGGCCTGGCTGGATTATGTTGCGCGAGGCGCCTTAGCGAAGCGGGCATCACATCTCAGATTGTCGAAGCGTCGGATGGAATTGGCGGACGGGTGCGCACCGACGAAGTAGACGGATTTTTGCTGGACCGCGGATTTCAGGTGTTACTCACTGCGTATCCTGAAGCGCTCAACGTCCTGGATTTCTCGCGGCTTGATCTTAAATCTTTTTCTCCCGGGGCATTGTCGTGGTTTGCCGGACGCATGAACCCGATCGTTGATCCCTGGCGCATGCCGGGGATGTGGCGCGAGGCACTACGGTCGGAATTTGGCACGCTGGGGGACAAATTGCGCATGGCGCGGCTGCGCGGCCGTCTGAAGCGCAGTTCCATTGAAGATATTTTTAAGCGGCCGGAACGCTCCACGAAAGATGCCCTGAAATCCGAAGGATTCAGTCCGGAAATCATTCACCGTTTTTTTCGTCCGTTTCTCGGCGGGATTTTGTTGGACGGCGAACTTAAAACAACGAGCCGCATGTTTGAGTTTGTCTTCAAGATGCTGTCTGAAGGATCGATCAGCGTGCCCGCCAAGGGCATGGGCGCGATTCCGGCGCAGATTGCGTCGAAATTGGCTGCGGATTCGATACGCTTGAACGCGCGAGTAGAATCTCTGCACGAAAATGAAATTACGGTGGCGGGCGGGGAAAGCATGCGCGCCCGCGCCATCGTGGTGGCCACCGACGGTCCGTCAGCGGCGCATCTGGTCGGAGAGGCTGAACCGGCCTCGCGGAGCGTCAGCTGCTTTTATTACGCCGCGGAAGAGCCCCCCGTTCCGCGACCGCTGCTCACCCTTAACGGAGATGGAGCTGGACCAGTGAATAATTTTGCGGTGATGAGCCAGGTGGCACCGTCATATGCGCCGGTAGAAAAACATCTCATCTCTGCATCTGTCCTTGGGACGCAGGAACTCACTGAGGCGCAGTTAAGCGGGTTCGTGATTGCACAAATGAAGAATTGGTTTGGTGTGGTCGCACGTTCGTGGCGGCTCTTGAAAAGCTACAAAATACTTCACGCTCAGCCGCAACAATACCCCGGCGCGCTGGAGCCTGCGCAGCGTTCCGTGCGCGTGCGCCCAGGAATTTATGTGTGCGGAGATCACCGCGACAATGCTTCGATCAACGGCGCTATGCTTAGCGGGCGCCGCGCCGCCGAAGCAGTGATCGAAGATTTTGCCCGCTAGTCCACAGTCAGACTCTCCACTGATGAATCAAATAAAATTCACAGGCCGGGTACCCGGAACTTACGTACTATTGACCAGGTAACTACTAGACCCGAAACTGTCCTCCCATGGCCCGTTATTCCGTTTTTCTCGGCCTCCAAGTGGAGGTCCAATATCGCGCGGGCGATATTCTCTTACCAGCCTCCGGAACTTTCGTTGGTGATACAGGGCGTTCCATATTCCTGGAGCAGAACCTTGAACAACGGGGCCAACATCGACACTTTCGTTGGGAAATTCCTTACCAATACATCGTGCGGTTGGCGGAGAAGACGGAACCTCTTTCGTCCACAGCGCACGAGAAATCTCTCGAGCATCCCGGATCAGAAAACGCTCAGCCCGCCAATGCAAACGAGGAAGACAAAAGCGCGGAACAGGAAAAAACTGCCGTAGACCGGTTAAAAGTATCCGTGATTTTTCCACGACCTCAGCGATCCAACATTTAAACGTTCGCCTATTTCCCAGCCCTTCATTTCGCGATCTCCCGAGCCCCTCCCGGCCTTCGAAAAGTTCGAGTGCGCTACAATTGATTTCGTTGCTTGAACAAAATCGCTGGAGATCCTTTTCAATAGAGCGGAGGTTTTTGTGAATCCGGTAGGACCGCAACCGAAGGTGGGACTAATAGGCCTGGGGCTGATGGGCAAGCCCATGGGTATGAATTTGTTGAAAGCCGGCTTTCCATTGACGGTTTGGAATCGCACGGCGTCGCGTGCCGATGAACTGGTTGCCACGGGGGCGAAACTTGCGCAATCGCCGCGGGAGCTGGCGGCCAATTCGGAATTTGTGCTTTCCATTGTTAGCGATCCGCCGGCGTTGGAAGAGGTGCTGTGGGGTCAGGACGGCGCGATGCAAGGCTTCCAGCGTGGAAGCATGTACATCGATTCCAGCACGGTGTCTCCGACTCTGGCGCGAAAGGTAGCAGCGGCTTGCGAGGAACGAGGCGTGCGGTTTCTGGACGCACCCGTCACCGGCGGTGATTGGGGCGCTAAAAAAGGGGAACTTGTTTTCATGGCGGGGGGCCATGCCGCGACGCTGGCTGATGCCGAGCCGGTGTTGCGCGTATTAGGGAAGAAATGGTTTCATCTAGGACCCAATGGGGCGGGCCAAACAATCAAGCTCGCCATGAACATGATTCTGGCGCTGGAGGTGGATGCTCTCGCGGAAGCTCTTGCACTGGTAACTGCCGCGGGTTTGCAAGGAGAAAGACTGGTGGAGGTCATGCAATCGAGCATGGCGCGATCGGGTGTGCTGGATATCAAGTCGCAAAACCTGTTGAAGGGCGACTACACGCCAAGCTTCCCGCTGCGATTGATGCTCAAAGATATGCGGCTCGCGCTGGAGCTCGCCCAGCAGACACACGTCGAGCTTCCCGCTACGGAGGCCGCATTCAAGACGTACTCCACGGTGAAAGAAGCGGCTAAGGAAGACTTGGACTATTCCGCCGTGATGAAATTCTGGAAGAAATAAATCCGTAACGAATCACGCACGATTACGGTCCTGTACGGGCGCTTACGGTCGGGCGTTTGGCGAGAAAAATCCAATGGGCAGGTCACGAGCGGTGCGCAATCCTGCTGGAGCATCGAGAATCACGGGGATAGAGTTCACTACCACCGAGGCGGTGGCAATATCTCCGGGCGATCCTCCCGGGATAGTCAGGCTTATATTGGGATGGCCTTGCAAGGCCACCGTGTCGTTGGGTTCTTTAGCTCCCACGTACATTTGCAATTCGAGATGAATCAATTCTTTTCCATTCGAAAGGCCGCGCGCAATTTGGTGAACCCCTGCAGCCTGTCCAGGCTCGACGGTCAAGTATTGGGTCTGAACCCTTTCGCTGGCGACGACCGGGTCGATTGTCTCGGTAATTTCATTGACGTCCAGATTCAAACTATCCGCCACCATGGCAACGGATTCGGGCAGCCCGACATGTTTAATAATTCCCGCGGCTACTTTTTCACGGAAGTCATCGAGGGTCGTCCCTGCACCGATTTTTCTTTGTAGAGGTTCACGGCGCTTGGCGGCATCGACCACGCGGCGTCCACTGGCGCGCTCAATGCGTTGCGATACGGCGGCAAGAGTGACCAGCAGCTTGTCCAGAGCAAATCCTGGATTCACGCCTGTGCCCACCAGCGCCACACCCCACTCCTTCGCGGCCGTATCGAGACGTGCGGCTAGTTCGGGATAAGTCCGATACGGATAGGAAAGTTCTTCGCACGTCGATACTACGCAGGACTCGGCTTCGAGACAGGCAAGCAGCTGATCCATAACCTTTGGCAGAGAAGACGAAGTCGAATGAATGACCACGTCCGCTGCCTGGCCCAGCACTTGCGAAGCGTCGTCCGAAATCTTTACGCCCCAGGGACCATCGGTGGCGCCCACGACTTCACCGAGGTCGTGGCCCACCTTGGCCGGATCGGTGTCAATGGCTCCAATAATTTCAATGGCGAACTTTTCCCGCATCAGCCTGGCGATAGAAGCGCCGATAGGACCGACGCCATATTGAATGGCGCGAATTTTCTTTTTCAATGTCGTTGGCCTTTTGGACGGCTCTGGCACGCCGCGCATTTCTTATGAAAACGAAACCCTTACGATAGAGGAATTCGCCAGTGCAGGCAACATCCGGGCCGACAAAACCGCTTAGGACGCTTGTCCCCGGGTGTTGATCGCCGCATACTTCCAGCAGCGGAGAACCTAAATGGCGGCAAAAAAACTTACTGAAGCGGAAGTCAAAGAACGGCTGAGGGAGGTTCAAGGCTGGACGTTAGAAGGTGGCAAGCTACATGGCGCGTTCCAATGCAAGGATTTCGTGGCGGCCTTTGGAAACATGACTCGCGTGGCGCTGGTGGCGGAAGCGATGAACCATCACCCGGAATGGTTCAACGTGTGGAATAAAGTTGTCATCGATCTGAATACCCACAGCGTTGGCGGCATCAGCGACCTGGATTTCAAGCTGGCAGGAAAGATCAACGAAATCTTTGGAGCGTAAGACGCCACTGACGCGTAGGGTGCCAATCGGATCGAACTGACGAGCGCTGCACCGTGAGTAGCGTTGTGGGTGCGTTTTGTGCTGCTCTGTATGGCAGCACACCAACCTCGAAAATTGCCGGTTCCTTAGTCGTTGACATAGACCTTTGCAGATGCTAAAAACGCCATAACGACAAGCCTTTGGACGGTGAGTCTCCTGACGCACTGTTTACCGCAGTAAGCGAATGAGGCTGTAGTCTCGCCTGGCAGGGCAGGCTACTGCACCCTCCAGACTCTTGTCATGCATCACCCCACCCCGGGAGGTGAAACTGTTGCTTTCACCTCCTACTTTTTGTTGCGAAGCCGGTTTTAGTCCCTCTAACTCCTTCATTATCATCTAGATGGTTTTTTACGTGCGCTCCGCAGTTCGTCGGCTAGAATGGCATACGCTGGTTGTAACGGAGCCCGTATACGCGCTGATGAGTTTCCCGCCGCCACCGCTGCTTAGCCTCAAACATGTCACTGTTTTTCGTGGGAACACGGACGGTACCGCGGCGCAAAACGCGCGCGCTGCCGAACAAACTTCTGAACTAACTTCTGAAGTGGCTCCTGTAGTGGCACGTCCTGCCCTTGACGATATTTCGCTGCGTATCGAGGCTGGCGAGCACGTGTGCATTCTGGGCCCTAATGGTTGTGGGAAATCGACGTTAATCAAAACCATCACCCGGGAGTGTTATCCCGTTGTCCGAGGCGGGTCCTCCATTTCCATCCTGGGGCGCGAACGCTGGAATATTTTTGAATTGCGATCGCTCCTGGGCATCGTGTCGCCCGATCTACTGGGGGCCTGCACTACCGACGCGACGGGCCGTGATGTGGTGCTCTCAGGATTTTTCAGTAGCACGCGGATATTCCCGCACCAGCATCCCGATCCGGCGCAACTGGCGCTTGCCGATCGCGCGTTGGAGCGCATGGGGGTGGCGCATCTGGCTGGCCGTGCGGTGGCGCACATGTCATCAGGCGAAGCCAAGCGCACGCTGATCGCGCGGGCGCTGGTGCATGATCCGCGCGCTTTACTTTTTGATGAGCCCAGCAACGCGCTGGATATTGCCGCGCAGTTGCAGCTGCGCGCGGCGATGCGCGAGCTGGCGCAATCCGGAATCGCGATCCTGCTGGTCACGCATCACGTTGCGGAGATTATTCCCGAGATCGAGCGAGTAATTTTGCTTCGCGATGGGGGCATTATCGCGGACGGGCCGAAGGCGGAGGTGCTTACTGCTGAAGGCATTTCGGGGCTATTTGGTATTCCGTTGCGCATATCGCAGCAGGATGGTTACTTTCACATCCGGGAATGACGGACCGCAGATAAACAGCGACAAAATTTGGGAAGGCATTCGCTACAATTCAGTAGTCAGTTGGCCGTTTTCGCTAAAATCAACGAGCATGTTATCCAACAAGCGCGTTTCGCCAAATTTAGCGGCGATCAGAACATAGGCCTTTCGGTTAACGTGCGTTAACGGCTCGAATGTCTGAGCATCCACAATTTCCGCGTAGTCGACTTTGGCTGTGGATGCTTCCGTAAGAACACGGTTCATGGTGGACTGCAACGAAAGGGCATCGCGGGTGCCATTTTGCAAAAGTAGTTGCGCGGCTTGCAAAGCGCGATGTAACACTGTGGCAGATTGCCGGTCGCTGGCATGCAAATAGACGTTCCTCGATGACATGGCCAATCCCTCGGTTTCACGCTGAATGGGGCAGATTACAATTTCAGAGTCGAGATTCAGATCTTTTGCCATGCGCGAAATAATGGCCGCCTGCTGAGCGTCTTTTCTTCCAAAATACGCAAATTGCGGCTGAACGATTTGCAAGAGTTTCATCACCACGGTACTGACACCGCGGAAGTGGCCGGGCCGTAAGCGGCCTTCGAAGCGCTCGCTTAAGCCCTCAACGTTTATGTAGGTGGAATAGTTCTGGGGATAAATTTCCTTCGCTTCCGGCAGGAACAGAAGCTGCACGCCAGCGTTCTCCAGTTTTTCAGTATCGGACGGCAGAGTGCGTGGATACTTCGCAAAGTCTTCGGAAGGGCTGAACTGCGTGGGATTCACGAAAATACTCGCGACCACCGACGAACATTGTTGGCGGGCCTGCGTGATGAGCGACAAATGTCCTTGATGCAACGCGCCCATGGTGGGAACCAACCCGACAATGCGATTTTCTTCGCGTTGCTTGCGCGCGAATTCTTTCATCCAGGAAACAGTTCGTATGATTTCCACGAGAAGGGAGTGCGGTCAGGCCTTCGCGGCGTCGGCACGCTCGCGATAAAAATGAATCAAATCAGTGGAAAGCGGTTTGGCATTTAATTGTCTGAGCATGGTGGTGATTTGTCCACGATGATACGTTCCATGATTGACCAGGTGTTGCATCGACAGCCATAGCGGATTCTTATATTGCCCAAAATTCAGCGTGCGATATTCATGAGGGTTGTCTAAATCTTTTTGCGTGACGCGGGCTACGAACTTATTTAGACGCGCGTCATCCTCTTGCCAACGCGTGCGTAGCGCAGAAATCTCATGGAATTGTCCTACCTCGGGCAAGGAAGCAGGCGAGCGGCCCTGGAAGCGTTCCAACCAAAGCCACTCACAGCCCCAAATATGAGCGAGCGTATCACGCACCGAAGAAAAGCTCGAGCCGAGTGGCTTGGCAAATTGCTCCACAGTCAAAGCCGCAGCGGAATCCAGCGAGCGCCGGTTAGCCCAGGCGTTGTAATCGTAAAGAAAACGAATGTCGTCCGGCGACATCTTTCCTCCAGTTGATTGTAAGCTGGCCGATTAGCCGGTGATGGAAATGGTTTTGCGATTTTTGCCGCTGTGCGACGTATGGTAAGACTCGGCATCCGAAGGAAACTTGGCGTTGCGGACGTCCTCGCAGTATTCACGCACAGCACCCGAAATTATTTCTCCAATACCGGCGTACTGGCGTGAAAATTTTGGCGTCTGCCCAAACGTTAAGCCCAACACATCACTTAATACCAGGATTTGCCCGTCGCAATCCGGGCCCGCGCCGATGCCTATTGTGGGGATGCGCACTTCTTTGGTGATCTGGGCTGCCAATTCTCGGGGTATGGCCTCCAACACAATTGCGAAGGCCCCAGCAGCCTCCACTGCGCGGGCATCGCGCAGCAATTGTTCGGCACCGATTGGTGTTTTGCCCTGCACATGGTAGCCGCCCAGGGCGTTCACCGACTGCGGCGTAAGCCCTATATGAGCCATCACGGGAATTTCCGCTTCCGAGAATCGTGCGATCAATTCCAGACGGCGCTCGCCGCCTTCTACTTTTACCGCTTCGGCGCCGGCATCTTTAATGAAGCGCATGGCGTTGCGCAGGGATTCAGCCATGTCCGTGTGGTAGCTGCCATACGGCATATCGGCAACCACCAGGGCGCGATGGGCACCACGCCGGACCGCGCGGGTGTGATGCAGCATTTCGTCGATGGTTACTGGAAGCGTGCTGTCATAACCCAGCACCACCATGCCCAGTGAATCGCCCACAAGTATGACGTCCACGCCAGCTTCATCGAGCAGGCGGGCGGTCGGATAGTCGTACGCGGTCAGGCAAGCAATTTTCTTATTGGTTGGGGAACCTGCAGCCTGGGATTTTCGCTGCAGGATGTCCGGAACGGTGATCTTCGCGCCGGGGATAGTCGAAGTGAAGCTCATGTTGGCCTCCGGTGCCGCTCCCTAACTTCGGGATGCAGCCCTGCACCCATGACTTATGCAGAGTAGCAAAATTTCGCGCGAATCGCCAGAGCCCTGGCTAGCCGGTTAGTATCAGCACCGCTGGTCTATGATTAGGCCTTTTGGGATTAGGCCTTTGGGATCACGCCTTTTGGCTTTGCATAGCTGCGGCGCGATGAATTGCCTGGCGAATGCGCTGGTAAGTTCCGCAGCGACAGATGTTGCCGCTCATGGCGTCGTCAATTTCCGCATCGCTAGGCGATCCTTTTTTAGAGAGTAGCGCCACCGCGGACATGATCTGTCCGGGTTGACAATACCCGCACTGCGGAACATTGATTTCCATCCAGGCTTGTTGCACGGGATGCGTGCCATCGGTCGACAGTCCCTCGATGGTGGTGATCTTTTTGCCTGCAACGTTCGATATCGGCGTCACACAAGAACGGGCTGCTTCACCTTCGATATGTACGGTGCAGGCTCCGCATAGCGCCATGCCGCAGCCAAACTTCGTGCCGGTCATGTTTAGAGTGTCGCGCAATACCCACAGCAGCGGCATCTCGGGGGTAACGTCAACGGTCTGCGGCTTGCCGTTCAGTACAAAACTGATGGCCATGATTCCCCCGATGCAAAAATACGGCCTGCTAACAAACAGGTCTGGAAAGCGGGAATATCCTACAACAATTTTGAAGATACAAGCGCGACCCGGAAACTATTTGGGTGGCGCTTGAGGGTTCGGCGCTTGGGCAGCGGCTTTATTCTGAATGGAGAGCAACTCCACCTCAAATATCAGTGTCGCGTTAGGACCGATATCGGCCCCGGCGCCACGGTTCCCATAGGCGAGATCAGCGGGAATGAACAATTGCCATTTGGATCCCACGGGCATGAGCTGCACAGCTTCTGTCCATCCTTTAATCACGCCGTTGACGGGAAAAGTGGCTGGTTGCCCGCGCTTGTAGGAACTGTCGAATTCCGTTCCGTCTAGGAGCGTGCCGCGGTAGTTGCAAACAACCGAATCGGTTGCGGCGGGTTTCGGCCCGTTTCCTTGCTTTAAGATCTTGTATTGCAGACCATCGGGCAAGGCTACGACACCTTCCTTGGTTTTGTTTTGTGCCAGGAAGTCGTCGCCGGCTTTTTTGTTGATGTCCCCGGCTTTCTGCATGGCTACCTCCTGCCTGGCGTGCAGCTCGGTCTGAAGCTTGGTCAGAGTGGCCTTCATCTCATCATCGGTTAAAAGCAGCTTGCCACCGGCGAGCGCGTCTTTCATTCCGCGACTGAAAATTGCCGGGTCGACGTCCACGGTGTCTTTGCGCATGCTCTTGCCGATATTTACTCCGATAGCGTAGCTGACCTTATCCTTCTCGGTTTTAAGTGTCAGTGGAGTTTTCGTTCCAGTGGCTGTGCGCGGCTTGGCCGGAGTAGTTCCCGGGGTTTTTGGAGCCGTTGTGGTTTGAGGTTTAGGCGCCGGTGTAGTTTGAGTTTTTGGCGCGGGAGTGTCCTGGGCGCGCAGGTTGCCGGACGCAAGGAGACCGATTACAAACAGATTCAAAGCGAAGGTTAAGGTTTTTTGCATAAGAGTATTGTCACATTGGCCTGTAAGCTGTGCAAATCTTATGGGACGAAAACCCCAAGTGGTAAATAGATATTCAGTCTTTCCTGGCCTAAACCTATGCGGGGACTGTTCCCGTAGGCACTTCGGGAGCACGCGGAGCGCGAGGAGAATCGGGCTCGACACCACGCCAACCCACCGGGCGGCCGCGGACGGCTTCCTTCACGGAGCGGAAAAGCACTACGTACATCAATTGGCGGTAGTAGAAACGCTGTAAAAGAACGGGAATGAGCAGGGTCCAATCTTCCTTGCGTTCCAGGGCAAAGGCCACCATGCAAGTGAGTACATCGATGAGCACAAATCCGACAAAGAAAAATAACGATCGCTGCACATCTGCGGTGGTCCAAAGTTGCGGCAATCGCGCGATATGCAACTGGCCGACGGCCCATAGTGCGATCGAGCCAAGAAACATCAAATCGATGATCGGCGAAATGAGCGGAAGCGCCAGTTGAAACACAAAAATATTTGGCAGCGCAATCCAGCCTAGCGTGCCGTATTTGGGCCGCAACAACGTGTCCCGGTGCTTCCAGAAAGACTGCAGCGTCCCGAATGTCCAGCGAAATCGCTGGCGAATCAGCGCCCCCGGGGTTTCAGGAGCTTCGGTCCAGGCGATAGCGTCTTCGTCATAGCTGATGCGCCAGCCTAGGCGCCGAATGGCGATGGTGAGGTCCGCGTCTTCCGCCACGGTATCCGAACTAATTCCGCCGGCAGCTTCAATGGCCTCGGTGCGCCACGCTCCGAGCGCACCGGGCACAACCGTGATGCAATTGAGTAGGTCGAAAGCGCGCTTCTCCATGTTCTGGCTGGTGATGTACTCGAGAGCCTGCCAGCGGGTAAGCCAGCGGGTGCGATTGCCAACCTTGACGTTGCCTGCCACCGCGCCGACTTGGGGATCGGAGAAATGTCGCAGTAATTTGGAGATGGCGTCCGGTTCGATCTCGGTATCGGCGTCTATGGTCACCACGATTTTCGTTTGTGCTTGTGACATTGCCAGGCTGAGCGCGGCGGACTTTCCGCGGTTCACTTGATGAATGATGTGTACGCGCGTATCCGTTCCAAAGTGTTCATCGAGCAGCGCGCCGGTGCGGTCGGTGGAACCGTCATTGACCACAATGATCTGCAGATTTTTTGTGTCGGTAGCCAGAACGGAAGAAACCGTCTGCACGATTACGTTTTCTTCGTTATGGGCAGGAATCAAAACCGTCACGTCGGGTGGTGGATCGGGCACCGTGGCCTGATCGGGTCGAAGTTTTTCTATCAACGCCAGAATTCCAATTACTACCGCGCGGCCACTTACCAAAATTATTCCTACAATGAAAATAGTGGCGAAACTTACGCGGAACCAGCGGTACAAGCTGAAGATGAATCCATCGGCGCGGGCTTCGAAGCGCTCCTGTGGAGACAGGGGCAGCATCATGGACGCGCGTGTTTTGTGGAGCAAATCCGGAACTGATACGAACTGATAGCCTTGCGCGCGAAGGCGATCGATCAGTTGGGGCAACGCCGCTATGGTTTGGGTGCGATCACCGCCGCCGTCGTGAAAAAGGATAATGTTGCCGTCGTTCGCCTGCGTCAGGACGTTATCGACTATTTCGGAAGCTGAAATTTGTTTGCCGCCGGGCGACTTCCAATCATGGGGATCAATTTTTTGGCCCACGATCACGTAACCCATATCCTGCGCCATGGGCAACTTCGCGACTTCCTCGGCGTATTCCGGCTCGTGATCGATACCGTACGGCGGGCGGAAGAGAATAGATTTCACACCGAGTGTGCTTTCGATCAATCGCTGGGTTAAGTTCAACTCCCAACGCAACTGGGTGTTCGAAATATCGTCGAAGTTTGGATGCGTATAGGTGTGGTTCCCTACTTCGTGGCCTTCCGCATATTCGCGCTTGAGCAATTCAGGCCACTGGCTTCCGGCAACGCCAACGATAAAAAATGTAGCGGGCACGTTTTTTGCTTTAAGCACATCAAGAATCTTTGGAGTCCAGCGGGTGTCCGGACCATCGTCAAAGGTGATGGCCAATTTCTTTTTGGCCGCGCCGAGCTGATCAATGTGATAGGAAAGCGGATAAGTCTCGAACTTTTCCCCGGTGAAGAGATCAGTCGAAGGATCGTAAGTAAAGCTGCGGCGGCCGTGTTTCGGAGTATCGATGAAGTGCCACACGTCACCGTCGCCTTCGAAAATCAGGTCGGGTCCCGGCGGGATATCGGTAATCTTGTTGCGAATGGCATCGGTGGGATGGGTGGCATCCCAGATGGGCCACATGGAAGTATCCGCCGAACCCAGGCGCCACAACGCTGTGCCCTGGACACCCAAGCGTTCATTTGCGCGCATCTCGTTGTAAGCCGTGAGGGCATCGAGCATCCACACTTGATGAACGTGATCGTGGTCGTCATTGTAGGAATAATGTGGGTTCAGTGAGCTGGGATCGAAGTCCACGGCAGTTTCGGATTCGGAAGCGCGAAGCAAGGCTTCCTGAATGGTCAGTGATTCCGCGACTTGCTGTTTTTTCTTGGGGGCCTCGGACCAGTCGTAAGCGTAGTTGCCGATGGCGGAGATGATTTTTTGTGCCGGCACGATTTTTAAAATTTGCCGGAGATTTTCTACATACCAATCCTGTCCGGCGATGGGTCCGGGTGGCGACGTCAGCCAATGCTGGTCGTAATTCATCAATACCAGGGCGTCACACTGTTTTCCAAAGAATGCGTAATCGTAAGCGTCGTCGCGAGCGGGTAGGGCGACCATCAGCTTCAGGTTCGCGGAATGTAACGCGGTGGCAAGTTCAGAGGCAAATTTTTTGAAATGCGCCTGGCTTTCGTCGGGCACTTCCTCAAAGTCGACCACGATTCCGGATTGGCGTGCTTTGGTCGCGTATTCCACGAGGTCGCGCTCAAGATTGTGCCTGCCGTTTGGGCTGGCGAGCATCTCGGCCAATTCCTTGGTGTGCCAATTGTTTCCGTCGTAGTTATTGACGAGGCTCATCATGGGAATTTCCACGTTTACGGATTTCATCCATTGATGAAGCTTGTCTTCTTTGAGAATGGCGATGGCCTGATCGGGAGTAGCTTTGATGGTGTTCTGTCCGTTTTCATAATCGACTATGGTGAGCGCGCCATCAGGGGTTACGGAATGCAGTTGCTCAGGAATTAAAAGGTCCAGGTCTTTGTAATGGCCTTTTAGGGAGGCCATGCTATTGGGATCCCAGCTCACAAAAAATGCTGCGTGTAGAGGATCGTAGCTGGCCGGGACTGACCCGATGGAGGCCACGCGGCGCTTGCGTCCTTCACGCACGGGGAGCAATTTGGCAGTGGGCTTGAATTTAAGCGGATGGAAGGCGGGCTTAGTGTCCGGTAGTAAGCCGGCGGGCAGGTCGACGCTGACAGCCACGGTCACAAAGAAATAGGCCAGTGCCACGGTGAGCAGCACGGCGGAGATTTCCATTACGCGTCTGGTGCGCCGCCAGCGCACACGCTCCGCGTCGTAAAATATAGGCCCGCGTTCCTTCATGAAACCTTTCGACCCACAGGCACGGCAGGGTTATCTATGCGCTCCGGTGTTGGAGCCCAATACTCGAATCTGTCTGCTCTATTGTAAGATGCGTTTCATTCATGCGGCGAATTTTCTCCAGTGTACTTACCGCGCTTGCGGCCGGCGCGTGCTTACGTTTTTTCTTCGTGCTGAAATATCCGGCCAGCTCCGGGGACACCATACTTTACGAGCAGATCGCGACGAACTGGCTGAAGTATCACGTTTACGCCATGAATGTAGGTGGCGCGATTACCCCGGTGGACATTCGAGTGCCGGGTTATCCGGCATTACTTGCGGTGATTTATTGGTTGAGCGGTAAGACTGGCCCAGATGCGCGCTTCTGGGTGATGAGCGCGCAGGTAGTGGTGGATTTGCTGACATGTGTCGTGGCCGCCTGCTTAGCGACGACGCTGTTGGTTTTGGCGAACGGGAGGGTGCAGTCATGGCGAGTTTTCTTGGTGGCCTTGTGGCTGACGGCACTGTGCCCCTTTACCGCGAACTATGTGGCAGTTCCGCTTACTGAAACGCTGGCTGCATTTTCTACCACGCTGACCATTCTGTTTTTATGCCTCCTCCTATTGCGGTTTCGGGGCTCGCATTTCTGGGTGGAGGACCGCTCTGTCAATTTGCATTTCAAAGAGGAGTGGTTCGCGGCGTTCGCTGGGGTTTCTGCGGGCTTCGGCACACTTATCAGGCCGGAAACGCCCCTGTTACTGATGACCTCATGCCTGGTGCTGGCCGGGTATTTCCTTCGCGGAGGCCAATGGTCGAAACAATTGTCGAAACAGTGTCGTGAAATGATGCGAATCGTTGCGTTCATGGCAGCTGGTTGCTTAGTTCCCCTCATGCCCTGGGCCATACGCAACGCCATTACCTTCCATGAAGCGCAACTTCTAGCGCCGAAGAATTCGAATCTGCCTGGCGAATTGGTGCCCTTTGGCTTCATGGCCTGGGAGAAGACGTGGTTATTTCGGCTGCGCGATTGTTACTTGGTGGCCTGGAAGCTGAATGATCAGCCGATAAATCTGGAGGACATTCCCGCGCGCGCGTTTGACACGCCAGAGGAAAAAGAACGCGTGGCTGTGTTGCTTGAGCCCTACAACGACGAGGTGACACTTACGCCGGAAGAGGACGCTGGGTTTGCCAAATTAGCCAGGGAGCGGACCGCCCGCCACCCGCTACGAACGTATTTGTGGCTGCCCGCAGCGCGAGCTTTCATGTTGTGGTTTTCTCCGCGCATCGAGTTGTTGCCGTTTTCAGGGCAAGTATTTCCTTTAGCGGATGCGTGGGAAAACGATCCAGTGGACCAATCCGTCACAGGGGGATTCGTATTGCTGAATGCGCTATGCGTTTTGTTCGGAGCGTGGGGCGCACTGCGATTATGGCGGCAGCCCTCGGCGAGAGTCGCCGTGACGCTAATCGTCGGTTACCTGGTGGTGCGCACCGCGTTTCTCGCCACGCTCGAAACACCCGAGCCGCGCTACATGCTGGTATGTTTTCCCTCGCTGCTGGCTCTCGCCGCACAAGTGTTTGCGGGTAAGGACGCTACAAAAGTCCCTTCCTCGGCCGCTGAAAATCGTCTTCAGGAAGCGGGCTAACGTTCTTCGAATGGCTCTGGGTGGATGGTCACGCGATGTATTTGTGGAAATTTTTCTTTCACACGGTCGACCAATGCGCCGGTGACATCGTGGATCTTATTGATGGGCAAATCGCTCCTCATGGTGCAGTGGCAGGAAACCAGGATGCGGTGCTCCACCTGACGCACACGCGCATCATGGCAATTTACCAGTTCATGGTATTCGGACGGTAGAGAATTCAAAAATTGCTCCACTGCTCCCGCCAGCAGTTTCATTTCACCCACCCCGGCATCTGGCGTGGCGATGTGCGTTCCTAACGGCTCGATGTGAATATTTACTTCCGTAGGCGCATCACGTAGAGCGCGAATGCCTTCTTCAAGCTTAGTGGCCTGCCGGTGGGCCTCGCGCAGAGGTAAATTCTCGTCAACCTCCAGGTGCAATTCGATGAAAAGCTTGCCGCTTTGCTGCAGAGCGGTTACGTCGTGAATGGCTAGTCCCAGGCGTTGCGCCACCGCGCGGATGGATTCGAACAGATGTTCGCCTTGAGGCGCGCGCGGCTCGGCGTGCACCATCACATCGGAGGGCACAATTTCGCCAATGCGTTTTTCGATGGCGTTGCTAAGCTCATGGACCTGTTCGAGACTGGTGGTGCGAGCCACACTTACCGTGGCATCGACGAAATGACGATTCCCGGCGCGGCGCACGCGCACGCGATCGACATCCAAGACGCCTTCCATGCGGGCCACCGCACGAGCGATCTCTTGACGCAGGCCTTCTGGGGCGGCATCCACGAGAGCGTCGAGGGTGCGCCTGCCAAGCCGCGCCCCAACCCACAGAATGACGCCTGCGACCGCCAAACCCGCGATGGAGTCGGCGTACATAAGCCAGGGCAAATGCCAGGTGTCGCCGGCCCACACAAGTCCTATTCCGACGATTACGACGATGGTGCTCCATACATCCGTCGAAAAATGCAGAGCGTCAGCTTCGATTGCTTCGCTATGGTATTTGCGTGCCACATGACCCAGCGCTTTCGCACGGGTTATATCGATCGATAGAGCCACCAGCAGTATCAGCAGAGCGATAACGCTTGGTTGAATATGAACCTGGTGGAAGAACAAGCGATCGATGCCTTCGTAGATGATGAACAACGCGGTAATGAGGAGCAAAGCCGTTTCTACAAAGGCCGAAAAATTTTCAAACTTGCCGTGACCATACGGATGGCCCTCGTCAGCAGGCTGATCCGACATACGCACGGAAAGATAAGTAATGACGGCCGCCAGAAAGTCGAGACCAGAATGAAGGGCTTCGGACAACACGCCAAGGCTGCCGGTGCGAACGACCAAAAAAGTTTTAAGCGACAGCAACACCACCGCAGAGCCCACGCTTAACAGCGCGGCACGTTTCTTTTCCCGGACTTCTAGGTTTTGCGGAATAGCCATCAGGTTCGCCTAGACTATCCTAACTTTAAGCGGTTTATGGGCAGAGCTTGAGAGACCGTGCTTTAGAGAGACGTGAGGAGACTCTAAGATCTGACGCGCTAACCCTTGCGAGGAATAAATCGCAGTGCCGCGGAATTCATACAATAGCGCAGACCGGTTGGGCGCGGTCCATCGGTAAAAACATGACCAAGGTGGGCGTCGCAGAGGGTGCATGTTACTTCCGTGCGCACTGCGCCGAAGGAAACATCTTTTTGTTCGCGAATGTTCTCCTTCGCGATCGGCTGGAAAAAACTGGGCCATCCGGTGCCAGAGTCAAACTTCGCCCGAGAATCAAACAGCGCGTTGTCGCAATCGATACAACGATAAAGGCCGGCGCGATGTTCGTTGTCCAGCGCACCTGTGAAGGCCCATTCCGTGGCGGCCCGGCGAGTAATGTCAAATTGCAAAGCGGTAAGTTGAGACTTCCACTGCGCGGCGCTCTTTTGTACTTTTGGGGTCGTCGAGACCCCCAAGGAGGTGCCGTCGTCCACGAACTTTACGATTTTTACGGGTCCGGCGGGGGCTGTTGGTTCAACGTCATCCGCAAAAGCGGAGGAACAAACGCGTTGCACGCCCATGAGTACGCCGTAGCCGCCGAACGTTGCCGCTGCGTACACGAAACCGCGCCTCGTAAATTCTCTCATGGGTGCTAGCTCAAAAATTCCGGCTCCGCGGTGGAATTGCCACGAAGCTTACTTCGACGCGGTCATCGGCGGCGGAGGCACAAGGGGCAACCGCTTGGGCTCGCCGCGCGCTCCACGGACTTCCACTTCTTCAAACAGGAGGGAGGGCGCGACAACCGACGCCGGCAAACCGTTTTGGGCGGATCCAAAGGCGCCGAGAGCAGTACCTGCGAATCCATTTACCTGGCTCTGCATATAGTTATAAACGTAATTGTCGTTACCAATTCCAGCGATATTGCGAATCGCGCGGGAGTTTATACCGATGAGGCGCGCGCCGCGGACGATCTCTTCACGGCCATCTTCCGGGTACACGCGATACACCACCAAAGGCAAGCGGTCACCTGTGCCTGCACCACCACCGAAACTTGCCAGCAAGGTTTGAAACTCATCCTGGTGCAGCAGGCTGATGGTGGGATTGTCCATCTCACGAACAATCACGCAATACGCCAGCTTTTGTTCGCGACATTGATCCAGAAATTTCTTTTTCAAGTCCGCCGGAGACACGGTTTCTTTGGAGTTAAAAAACAGATTGCTCATGGTTGGTTTGGCGTCGCTCAGAAAGGCAGAACGGCCATGGCCATTGGATTGATCGAAGTCAGGACCAGGACGGCGAGACATCAGTTCGTTTTTGAGCGTGCCGTTTTCCACCAGGGTCACTTTTTGCGCACGCACTCCTTCATCGTCGACCGAATAGGAACCGAGTAGTGGCATGCCCTGAAATTCCTTGGCGTTCGGATCGTCGACCACCGTTACGGAAGCGGGTAAAACGCGTGCTCCTATACGAGTAATCCAGTCACTCTTTCCGCCGAGTCCGCTCAACAGTTGTTCCACTACAGGAGTGAAGGAGACCGGAGGCCGTGCGCCATTTATGGCCGGGCCGAGAATCTGGGCCAGCAGCGGAGCTGCGGCGCGCGCCTCAAAAAGCACCGGGCCAGTGTAGTCGGGTGCCGCAGGGGCAGATCGCAGCGCCATCAACTCGCTGCCGGTGACGTTGAGACTTTTGCGCACGGCATCAGGGCCGGGCAGATCGGCCGGACGCACGGCGTAAGTGGCAAAGAAGTGGTTGATGGGCGTGCCGTCGTCGGCCAGAGCATTCATCCCTGACTCGATCGCGGCAAAACTGCGATTGGTGCGAATCTCGGTGCCCTCGCTGGTAACGAGATATTCGGTGGCGAACACTAGGTAATACGTCACGCGGCCTTCGTAAATCTTTGGAAAGGCGCGCAGCGCGGCCGAAGTGTCCCGGACTTCTTGTTCCCAATTGCGATTGGTCCACTCGGCCATGACCAGGGGCTCAATGAGGTGCACGGGCTCGGCCTTGGAAAAATCATTGATGTCTGATTGACGCGCGAGGCTGCTGAGATAGGCCTGTTTGCGCGAATAGGTTTCTACCGCTTCCTTGAAAGCCTGATCCGTGGCGATCCAGAGATCCTGCCGAAGAGAATCGTAATCGCGATCAATGCCTACCGAGCCGGTTGAGCCGATAAAGCCGCGGAAACCGTCTTCACTTATAAAATTGGAGCTGTCCAGCTTGTAATTCCCGACACGCGCCTCCACATTCATGAAACGGTTGCGGGCGTGATTGCTGTTCAGTAAGGTTCCAAACTCACCGCTGACCTCGCGAAAATCCAGGTCCAGCAGCCGGTATTCCACGTAGTAGGGACGAACGGGCTGATCGGTTCCTGGAATTTTCAGTTCCAGACGGGTTTTGGAGCGCTCCATTTCGTCATGCATGGCTCGCAAGGTCTGATCATTGACTTTCTGATCTTGGGCCACTACGGAGCCGAATGCGGACCTGCCGCAAGCGCCGGTTGACACCAAAAGGAACAATGTAAAAAACAGACGCGCCGTCTTCATAATTGTCCGCCCGTCTTGGCTACAGCGGTGTCGTGCGCCGGGGCCGGAAGAATTGGAGGCCTATCCGTGGAGCTTTCTTTCTTTTGCACTTCCAGCTCGGAGGTCAAAATCGCGGGAGAAGCCGCGGAAACGGGTACAGAACCAGACTCAGCGCCACAGTAGCCATTAAACACTTCTGCCGTGTCCCCGGTGGCTACGATCTTGGTGAGGGCGGCCAATGGAGTGCCGACGATGTCTACACCGCGCACCAGTTGATCGGGACGGCCGTCGGCAAACACTTTGTAGACCACCAGGGGCAGCACTTGAAATGCCTGTGGCTGGCCGCGGCCAGTGAAAGTGAAGCCGCCAGCTATGTCGTCAATCAACAGCCCGAAAGATTTGTTCTGCACTTTAATTAGTTCAATCAGTTTGGCGCGCAGTTCTGCGTTGCTGACCATTTTGTTGCTTTCCACGATGAGGTTGCCTTGGCGCGAAACGGGAGTGGCACCCAGCTGACGCCTGCCGTGACCATTCGAACGTGGAAAGTCCGCCAGGGGCGACCGCGACATTTCAAAATTCTTCAGCACACCGTGATCCACCAAAGTCACGCGCTGCGCCGGGACGCCCTCGTCGTCAAACTGATAGAAGCCCAGCAATTCCTGGGAGCCGAGCCGTTTCTTGGTGGTGTCATCCACAATGCTCAAAAAGCTCGGCAAAATCTGTTCACCAACTTTGTTGGAGAAGGTCTGGCCTTCGGTTACGTCCTTCTGGCGATGCCCCTCGTCTCGGTGTCCGAACACTTCATGGAAGAAAACCGCGGCAGCGCGTCCAGTGAGTAAAGCCGGTCCGACAGTAGGATCATTAATGGGCGCCGCGACCAAGCCTTCCAACTCTTTACGCATGGTGGCTTCGGCGGCGTAGACAGCTTTATCGTCCGGAGCCTCCGAAGGATTCACCCAGTCAAAATTGTAATAACGGTTGATGTCCATTCCGTCTGGTGCTTTACCCTGGATGAACAATTCGAGGCGATAACGAATCTGGCCGAACTGCAGTTGAGTGCCCTCGCTGTTTACCTGGTAATCGTTCTGGGCCTGCCCGCTGAAGGTTACGATGGAATTGATAACGGCGGTGGAATCGCGAAACGCTTTGGTGTATGCGCGAACTTTTTCTTCCCAGGGTTTGCGATCCACATTGATGGAGACTTGCTGACCGACGTAGGTGTGGGGCTCTTCACGAGAAAAATCGGGAGCCTTGCCTTCCGCCGTTTCTACTTTTACTTCTTTGCCGGTTTTGATCTTGATGAGCGCTTGAGAAGAGGCCTCGTACTGCTTGTTGGTTTCAAGCCAGATGGCACGCCGCAACACTTCGGCGTCGTCATCCACGGGCACGGAGGTACCCGGACCGCCATTGGCTTGCTGGCGCTCACCAACTTTATGCGAGTTATCCAGCGTGTAACTGCCGGCGCGCACGGAAACTTCCAGCCACCGGTTGCGACCCTCAGTGCTGGTCAACAACGCGCCATTCGAACCGGAAACATCCGCACGCTGCGTGTCCGTGACGGTGTAGCCGAGAAAATAGGCCGGCGGATCTTGGGCCTTCAAAGCTTTGAAAGAGCGCTCCATTTCTGCCTGCAACGCCGCCAAGACTGGCGAACGTTTTGCCGGCGCATCGGGAGGTCCAGCAAACACGGCAGGGGTGACGCTACACAGTGCAGACAGCACACAAAGAACATGAATCCATTTCTTATGCATCCATGAGATCAAAGGGAGCCTCACAAGCGATTAGACGGGAGCAACAACTATTCAGTGTAACCGAGCGTCCTCGAACCGTACAAACCTGGTTAGCTGGGCCGCAATGTATTGGATGGGCCAGCGCCACGGACCGTTGCACTCGTTAGCGAAGTTGGTGACCCCATCGAAACTGGGTCAGCACCACTACCTGCGGGCGTAACTGAAATCAACTACGAACGCCCGCTGCTCCGGTCGCTCCGCTTGGACTGGCAACCAAAAGCTGGATTAGGTATCTACCCGCAGCTCTTAGTTTGTGGATCGCATTTTGGTGGGACCGGTGTGGTCTGGGAGCTCCCGCGCGTCACGATCGGGACGACGACGATGGGAATTACAGCCAGCACTCCCAAAGTAATCGCCGTGCCCTTTCCGATGTGCGTCGTCGTTTGCACCGCGCCCGGAGGCCCGCCCACGTCGGTACTCTGCACTGCTTCGGTTAGAACATCGAGGGTCGCCTGCGCCGGAGCCAGTGGCGCCGAGTTGTCGCCGCTGCGCACGCTACTTATCTGCCCGGGTTTAACCACCACGCAGACACCCGCCAGATTGCACACGCGCACCAAGCCCTCAAAAACAATTACATTCATCGTGCTGTTGCCATAAGACACGTAAAAATCCGTACCTACCACACCCGCAACACCGGCGGGAGTATGTACCTCAAATTTTCCATCTGGCTTGGCGATTTTTTGCGCCTGGCTGCGGAGCTTCCCGTAGGTCAACTCCAGCTCTGTCTGTTGCGCACCGGCATCGTGTTTTACGACGTGCACGGAGGATTGTGAGCCAACGTTCAACACCGAGCCGTCGTCGAGCGCAATGCGCGCGCGGCCGTTGATCTGGGTGTTCACAAGGTCCTGCCAATCCACGGCCGACTTAGCGGAGGCGGTTAAAGTTTTTGAACCGCGAGCGATACTCACGGCGGGGATCACCCGAGCCACTTCGCCAGCCCGTGAATTGGAAGCTTGCGGAGCGGCGAATATGTCCGCGGGAACAGCGATACTGAACGGAAGGAACACCGCCAAGGCCAAGGCATATGGAGAGCTTGTTTTCATTTGAGGGACACTCCTGGGCTAGAGACTACCTACCGTTGTTACGGGAGAGTATCAAAAGTGTCAATTAAAAAGGGGTTGGCGTTGCGCAGTTATTAATGTCGTTCCTACAGTGAGCGGGTTTGGCGCCCTCTAGCTACCGAGGTGAAAGCCAACGTAAAATCCCACGTTACCGTTGTCCATTGGAAAATGATCGACGAAGTCTCCGCCCACGATGTGCACCGGCTGAAATTCATGAGAGTGATGATTACTGGTCCGGCGCAAAGAACTTCCGCGGGGAGCATCAAGGTTGCACTGCGCGCGCTTCCTCAAGCTCCTCCTGGCGGAGCCTTTCGATAGCACTAGCTTCAACTGCGGGCGAAATGGTGAGCATGAAGGTTTTGGGAGCGTAAATCACCGCGAAGGGGTTCGAACGGTAAGTGAAGTTTAGCAAAGTTGCCGTTCGCGCTGGCGACCCATACATAGGTTGTTTCCTACGCAACTCGGATGCATGCAAACCTTGCCGCCGCACCTTGGCGGGATGAAAATCCAAACATGCGAGTACTGGCCCTCTTGGTGGTCTCCTCAGCGTTGTTGGTAGGCGCGTATGTTTTCTATTTAAAGAAATTGCCCACTACCGACAGTGGCACCACAGCTACGCAAGCTATCAGCCTCACCGGTGTGCGCAGTGATCTGCTGCAAATCGCGCAAGCAGAGCGTGCCTACGTTGCCTCGAACGGGAGTTGCGCAGCGCTTCCGGATCTCATCTCCTCGAACATCTTGGCGATGACCAGGACCGAACGTGATGGCTACGGTTACTCGGTGGAATGCTCCAACGCGGAATTCAATGCAGTTGCGCGGCACGCGCCTGCGCCCGCCGGGTCGCCGATTCGCTACCCTAATCTGGCCGTGGATCAGAATATGCAGGTTCACGAAGTAAACTAGCCGTCTGACAGACGCGGTTTATCACCGCAGATAGGCACGGAACATTCCTCGCAACCTCTCCGTATCATTTAGCAACCTCGGATAACCAACGCGACTCGGGACTACTCTCTCGACGATTGCATTTCCGAAAAGGAGCAGGTATGGAGAATATGATTGGGCTGGTGGCGGTCACTCTTTCTTTAGGATTTCCTCTTGGCGCCATGTACACCTACTACTGCGTGCGCAAACTGCGTAGCCAAGAGCGCCTGGCGGCCATGGCGCGGGGCGTCGAAATTCCTATGGAGCCGGAACTTTCTCAGGGAGCGCGTTCGCGCCGTTGGGGCATTCTGCTGGTTTCCGGCGCGCTGGGTTACATGGCCGCGATCGGCACCATCGCCCACTTTGCGGAGCGTGATGCCTGGGCTGCAGTGGCCTTGGGCATCATTCCGTTCGCTCTCGGTCTTGGGTTTTTCGTTGATTGGACGTTGATTCGCCGGGATGCGCGCGTTTCGAGCTAGCGTTTCCCGAGCGCGGGCGCAATCGAGGTACACGAGAGCAGCCGTGTTAGAATTGGGCCTCAATGCACCCTGCAATACCGCACCTTATCGAGCTGCAACGGGTTGACCACAACGTTGGCGCGTTGCGCGCCGAAATCGACAGTTATCCCAAACGCATTCAGGAAGCAGACAGCAAGCTAAGCGGCGCGCGTGCGGCGGTCGCGGCCGCCAAAGAAGCGCATACCAATGCTCTCAAAGAGCGGAAAAAATTTGAGCTGGACGTCGATCAATGGAAAGACCGCGCACGCAAGTATCGCGACCAGAGTGGCGCGGTCAAAACCAACGAAGCCTACAAGGCGTTGCTGCACGAGATTGCCAATGCTGAAGCGGAAGTGGCCCAGGCTGAAGATCGCCAGCTTGACGTGATGATGTCGGGAGAAGAGTTTGAGCAGCGCGTGCGACACGCCGAAGCCGACCTGAAGGAAGCCGAAACCAGCGTGGCGGCCGATCGTAAGGAAATCCATTCACGCTACGATGAAAAACAAAAATTGCTCAAGGCCGCCTTAGCCGAACGCGAGCGCATCGCTGCTCCAGTGTCGAAAGATTTGCTTGAGCTGTATGAGCGCATCGCCAAGCGGCACAACGGCACGGCCATGGCTCAAGTGCGCGACGACCAATGTCGCGGATGTGGGATGCGCGTCCTCCCACACATAATCCAGGAATTGCGCCAGGAAGCGAACGAAGAAATCTACCGCTGCGAGATGTGCGGCTTGATTCTGTACACGCTGGATCCTATTCCAGTGGCGAATTCCGGCTCAGGCTCAGGTAGCGACAAGACCTCGGCTACCTCTGCTATAAATTCCTGATGATTCGTCGCCCGACCTCTTCACGTGAAACCGGTTTGTTCGCAGCTTCCGATCCGGAGCCAAAACCGCGTGCCGCCGCCTTTCAAGCCAATATCGACGGTGGTTCTCGTGGGAACCCAGGACCGGCATCCTACGGTGTGGTGCTGCGCAATGAGCGCGGCGAGATTGTCGCGAAACTAAAAAAATACATCGGACGCATGACCAACAATGTCGCCGAGTACTATGGCCTGATTGCCGCACTTGACTACGCGCAATCCCACGGCGTGCGGGCCTTGCGTGTCGAAAGCGATTCCGAGCTGCTAGTGCGGCAGATGCGTGGGCATTACAAAGTAAAGAGTCCCGATCTGCGTCCATTGTTCGAACGCGCCAAGAAGATGTCGCAGACCTTTGATTCGTTTCGCATCGACCACGTTTATCGCGAGCAGAATTCCGAGGCAGACGCGCTTGCGAATGAAGCCTTGGATGAAACATCGGGCGTTTCGAAACCATCGGGTGCGACCAAGCCGGTAGCGCGCCCAAAGTTGCCACAAGACATGCAAGGCGCTCCGCGCAAACTGCGCGCGCAAGTTCGTAATGGCGGATTGCATCTTCTCGAACCGCTGGATTTGCCGGAAAATACGGAAGTCGAAATCCTGCTCCGACCCGCGCCTAAAAGTTAAATTTTGCGACTACTTCAAGGAATACGAACGGTACAGGGTGTCGCGCTGCGCGGGCACGAAACCGGCGTCGGAGATTATGCGGCGCAGTTCGTTCTCGTTGGTGCGGTTTTTAACGCCCGCCGCGAACACTACGTTTTCTTCAATCAAAATGCTGCCGACGTCGTCTGCACCGAACTGCAACCCGACCTGACAAACTTTAATCCCAGGAGTCAACCAGCTCGATTGAATGTGATCGAAATTGTCGAGATATAGACGGCTTACGGCGAGCGTCTTCAAATAATCCACCGCGGTGGCTTCGGGGACTTTTTTCCCGAGTGGAGTATTGTCGGGCGCAAACATCCAGGGGATAAAAGCTGTAAAGCCGCCGGTATCTTCTTGAATCCTGCGCAGGCGTTCCAGGTGATTGACGCGGTGCCGCAACTCTTCGCCGCAACCAAACATCATCGTCGCGGTGGTGCGCAAGCCCAGCGAATGGGCGATGCGGTGCATTTCTTCCCAATCGTCACTAGTGCATTTGAGCCGCGCGATTTTGGACCTGATTTCGTCATCCAGAATTTCCGCGCCGCCGCCGGGTATGGATTGCAAGCCGGCTTCCATCAGCCTCTGAATGGTTTCGCGAACACTGAGCTCGCTGACTTCCGCGATGCAAAGAATTTCCGGCGCGGAAAAGCAATGCAGATGCACCTGCGGATAGCGTTGCTTCAAAGAACGCAGCAGATTTTCGTAATAGCCAATCTGAAGGTCGGGATGTAAACCGCCCTGCAAGAGAACGCCGGTGCCGCCCAGTTCCAGCATCTCCTCGATCTTCCCGTAAATCGATTCGAAGGACAGCAGATATCCATCTTTTGCGCCCAGCGGACGATAGAAAGCGCAGAAAGAGCAATACTCGGTACAAAAATTTGTGTAATTGATGTTGCGGTCGATCTGGTAGGTGACTACGCGAGGATCGTTCTTTTCAAGGCGCATTTGATGCGCAGCCATGCCAATGCCCAGCAGGTCATCGGACTCCAGCATGTCCAGCGCTTCTTGTTTTGTCAGGCTCAAGTGTTTCCTTGCGTATGCTTTATTCTATCGAATGAACTCTGTGAATCCGAACCCTGTTTGCCGTGCTTCCCAAAAAGATTATCGCGATGCATATCGAGAGGTTTTGATGTCCGCCCATTCGATGGCTTTGGCTCTCGGTATCAGTCCCAGCTTGGCGGCCAGGCAGTAATAAAGTTCCAAGCCAGCTAGATTTTCGCTGTCCAACGTGAAATCGATATTCTCCTGCAGATAATTTAGCAAATCGGCTGCAGGCAAATGCTGCTCGACACTGGCGGTCGCGCTGATCTCCGCAAGGTGCGCGACGCCGTATTCTTTGGAAGCCGCGAAATCGGCAACTACTTCCGGTGTCACCGATTGACGGCGCCCGGCCCACACCGCCAAAACCGCTGGCAGGCCCGCCAAGCGACGCCATTCCTGCACGACATCGTACACGTGGAGCGTTTCGGTTGCATTGATTCCGGCTTTTCCGGGATTGCTCATCAATTCGCCGGCTGCGCCGAGCGTGGCGTTACCGGCGATCGAAATAGCGACTCGCAGTGCCGGATCGCCGATCAATAGCGCGGCGTCGGCTTGCTCAAGTATGGTGGCCGCGGAGATAAATGTTTCTTCGAAAAAGGCCGGCTTAATCTGCCAGTGTTCCGCGCACAAAATCCGTGTCAACGCCTGGGTGCTACGGGAACTGTGATCGAGCGCGATGCTTTGGACTTCTGCGATAGGCTTGCGCGATACGATCAGCAGGCTGCGCACGCGTCTTTTTGCGGCGATCGCCAGGTCGGGCAGAACGACCAGATCGTCGATGCGCTGAAACTCGATGG
>DASYJM010000319.1:0-6653 GCA_035996445.1 Candidatus Acidiferrum sp.
ATCTTAAAGATGGCTGCCTCAGTTGGAGACGTACTGTCCCCTCGCAATCCGCCGACCGGCCGCGAATTGATGGCTCCTGTGACTTTTGCCAATGCCTGCGGGTCCTGTCATCTCCTTTCCTTCGACAAACGTTTCTCCGAGGGTGTCCCGCACGATAAGCCAGAAGTCATCCATGCTTTTCTGAAAAAAAAATTCCAGGATTACGCTGCGACGCACCCATCCGAACTTCGATCGGCCCGTGATCCAGACCGCGACATAACCGGAAAGCCTTTCGCCCCTCGAGTACAAACTCTAACCGCCGCGCAGTGGGTTGCCGTTCGAACTTCTGACGCCGAGCAACTTCTGTGGCGCAAGACTTGCCTGCAATGCCACCAGCTCTCGTTCAATCGAAATGGCAAATTGCCTTATGTACAGCAGGCCTCTGCGACAAGCGAAGATGTGTTGCCGCACATTGCCGAAGCTGGGGTCATCGCCCGCTGGATGCCACACGCAAAGTTCGACCACGAGGCCCACGGAGGCTTTACTTGCGTGAGTTGCCACGAAAAAGCATTGCGCAGCTTCGATTCCAGCGACTCGCTGCTGCCCGGAATTAAAACCTGCCAAACCTGCCATGCACCGGGTCCGGATCACGCCGAATCGCGCTGCTTCGAATGCCACACCTACCACGACTGGTCAAAGAGAAAAGAAATCACGCCGACTTTCAGTTTTCCCCCGGTAAGAACCGGCGGCCTCTAAATCTCCCACAAACCTTGATCATCCGATGCCCGAAAAGAACGCCATCGCGTGGATTTAGCTACAATTACCTTTCAGTATGCCCCCCGTATCAAACCAAGTCTCAAGCCAATCCTCTCCACAAGTTGCCGAAACCAGTGCCGGCTCCGGTTCCGAAGCGCGCCCCAGTTCCGCACACGCCTTTTGGCAGATCCTCACGCTTTTTGATTCAACGAAACTTTCCACCCATCGAGCATTTCGCAATGCCCTGGGAGTGGTCCTTCCCCTAATTGCCGGTTTCGCCTTGCACATGCCCCGTGGAGGCCTCGTGGTCGCCAGCGGTGCCTTGAACGTCTCCTACTCCGATGGCAGTGATCCTTACCCAGCGCGCGTCAAGCGCATGTTGGCCTCCAGCATGATCTGTGCGCTAGCGGTTTTTGTAGGCGCCGTTTCCGGCAAGCACGTGGTTCTCGCAGTTACGCTTGCCGCCGTTTGGGCCTTCATCGCCGGCATGTTTGTTGCCGTCGGCGGAGCCGCTCCAGATTTGGGCGTCATTAGCCTGGTCACGTTGCTGATCTATGCTGCCCAGCATCTGGCGCCGCGTGAAGCCGCCATCTCCGGGCTCCTTGCTCTTGCGGGAGGATTGTTGCAAACGGCATTGTCCGTCGCACTCTGGCCCCTGCGTCGCTATGATCCTGAACGCCGCGTCCTCGAAAAGTTTTATCTCGAGCTTGCCAATGGCGCCTCTGCGCCGTGGAACGCCACATCGTCTCCTCTCGCCAGCGCGCACAGTGAACAAGCACAAGAAGCATTGCTCGGACTCGCACGCGATGGTGGCACCGAGAGCATCCGTTATCGCGCACTGCTCAATCAGGCTGAGCGCATTCGCCTCACCCTGCTTATGCTCATGCGCTTGCGACTACGCGTGCAGAGGGAGATCCGGGACTACCCGGGAATTGCGATCCTCAACGGTTATCTCCAGGTGGCATCTCAAATTCTTAGGCAAATCAGCAACTCGTTGTCCGCCGCGCCGTCCACCGAACCCCAGGAAAAAGCCCGCCAAGCAGGCGAGGCGCTGGACCGATTTTCCGCTCAGTTGCGTGAGGTAGCCGCGGCAACTCCACCGTCATTCATCGCCGCAGTCGCCAAAGACGCTGTATTCCAGATGGAGGCACTGAGCGGTCAGCTGCGTGCTGCTCTTGACCTGATTCAAAATAATGCACAATTGCAAGGTGCCGCCGACGCTCCATCCCTCACACCCAGAACCTGGAAGGAAACGGTCTCCAGCACCGTCGAATCTTTTCGCGATCATTTAAATCTGCAATCTCCGATTTTTCGCCATGCTCTTCGCCTCGCCGTTCTGGTAGCCCTGGGGGACATTCTGGGCACCGAAGTTTCCTGGCGCCGCACCTACTGGCTTCCCATGACCATCGCGTTAGTCCTGAAACCGGAGTTTACTGCGACCTTTACCCGCGGGTTCTTGCGCATCGCCGGAACGATCATCGGACTTCTGCTGGCAACCGGGCTGTTTCACCTGTTTAATCCTGGCGTCATATTGCAGGTCATCTTGATTTTTGTGTTTGTGTTTCTGATGCGTTGGCTGGGCCCCGCCAATTACGGCATTTTCGGAATTGCGGTCAGCGCCCTGATCGTGCTCCTACTGGCCGTCGCAGGAGTTCCACCGAAAGACGTGATTTGGGCTCGGGGCGTAAACACCTTCGTCGGTGGTGCGCTGGCGCTCCTGGCCTATTGGCTCTGGCCCACGTGGGAGCGCACGCGCGTCTCCGAGCGCATTGCAGAGATATTGGACGCGTACAGAAACTATGCCCACGCACTGTCGCGATGGAATCCCGCTGACAAATCCTGGATGCAGGAATTGGAACGTGCGCGGCGCGCTGCTCGAAGCGCCCGAACGAACCTCGAAGCTTCCATCGACCGCCTCAGTTCGGAGCCCGGAACCACAGGAGAGCAGCTCGCCAGGTTGAGCGCCGTTTTAGCCAGTTCTCACCGCTTCATTCATGCCCTCATGGCGCTGGATGCAATTTTCTCTCACAAACCAGCCCTTTCCAGCTCTCCACCGCTGAAAAACTTTATTTCCAAGTTAGAGAAGACTCTTACATTGCTCGCTTCCACTCTTCGCGGCGCACGGGTGCCGTCGAAAGACTTCCCCAACCTTCGTGAAGAACACCGACTGATGGATCAGCCCCGAACAAGCGAGGCCAGCTCCGAGTTGGCGCGTTTCGATTCAATAAACATCGAAACCGATCGCATCACCAACAGCGTGAACACTTTGGCAGAACAGATCATGCAATGGACACGCACGCCAGAATTTGAAACATTGCACAAACACAGGTTGGAATTGGCGGCGGGAGAAACAAAGATTCATTTTCGCCCATAAGTCCGCTGGACATCTAATCACACCTGCAGAAAATCGGAAAGTCGGTTAGGCATAGGTACAACTTCAGCCCAAAAGTACGTGGTAGGCGTTAATTAATTTTCGTTGTTGTTTTCGTTCGAGCTATCGCCAGGGATGGTGAATTGATGCGGCAATTTCCCATTGTGCCCGTTTTCCTTGGCGTCTTCAGGTGCGTCTTTGAGCCCGCCCTTGACAAGTCCTTCGAGCGTAGTCTGCGAATGCTCGTCCACCGCGCTAACCGCGGCGACCAGGCACGAATATAGAAACGCCTTGATCCCTGTCCGGAACTGCTCCGCCGATTGTTCCGCCACGCGCGAAACGTCTGTTTCGAGCGAACGGCGGCGCGTTTCACACGCCGAACGACTTTCAGCTTCAATCGAAGCCAGCGACGAACTCGCTTTCTGCGCGGCCTCGGCGATCATCATATCCACTTGTGACTGGAGTTGACGACGGAACTCATCTACGGCATCACCAGCTGCGCTATGCAACACCGCACGGGCCTCCGCCGCACGGGCTTCCATTTGGGCTATTGCTTCCCTGGCCACCATCTGCTTATCTTCCATCAGCCGTATCAGATGACGGTCCGAAACGCGCGTGGCCGCCGATTCGAACTCCTGCGTGGTGCGCTTCAAGATTTCGTCCATGCGCGCCTGAATTTTGTTCTCAAAAACGGCCGGTTGCATCTGCTGGCCCACTATCGCAGCGTCGCCATTCTTCTCCGCCGCTTCATGCCGGGGTTCGCCAGCCAATTTTTCGATTTGTTGAGACAGTTCCTGCATCCGGCGGTGCTGTTCTTCTTGCTGCTGCATCCACTGCGAGTGCACTTCCGTCAGCCGTGCTTCCATCCGGTTCAGGACGGCCTCTTCTGAAGACCGTATCATCGGTTCAAAGTTTTGCGCGGAACTCTCAACGGATTCAGTTTGCGCGCCGCTCGCGCGTTGAAATTCTTCGATCTTGCCTATCGCCTCCCGCACCGCTTCATCCAACTGCGCGGTGATCGCCGATTGCATGGCCTGCTCAGCCGCTTGCTGCAGCTTAGGGCGCACGGACAGGATAAGTTGATCCGAAGTGATCACAAATCGTTCGGTCTTAGGCGCGGCTTGTTTTGCGGGTTCATTGCCGGAGTTGGGAGACGGCACGGCCTGCGGGCCGTTGGTGGCGCCGTTGGCAGGTGCATCCGATTCCGGCTCACGAGGTAAATTCCCGCCCGTCGCCAAATGGGTCGTCGAGAATTCCCCGCCGATCAGCTTTTGCCAGTCCTCTGGAGGGGTAGACAAGCCCCAAACGTTAGAAGGAATCTCCAGTTCCACGCCGATTTGAAAAAGCTCGCGTGGCGAATCGGGAGTATGAACCGAACGAACCTGCGCACGTATTAATGGCGATCTTGCTTGCCGGTCCGGGTGAATAACCTGAAGACCAACCCACGAACCAACAGGATACTCATGACGCGAGGGATAACGGCAGCCGTGTAGATTCACACTTACCGAAGCAGTCTTTTCTTGAAATGGTTGGCCAAGTCCATTCTTACCTAACACAATTAATGTAACCGGGTGCTCCACGCGGGTGCTGCGGCGCCCCTCCATACCTGAGTACTTCGCGCTCGTTGCAGTGCTCACACTACTACCTCCAATTCAAATCCAGTGGGCGGTAGCGTATCACCGTCCGCGACACTGGCACAATAAAACATTAGACTTTTTTAACCCAGCCGGAGATGGATTAATCGTCCCTGTAACAGCTAATCTTCGATTATTCAAGGGCTTACCAATGTAAGCCCGGTGACGTAGGAGGCCGGACCCTACTGCGTCGGCGTACTTGTCTGGCTCTGTGCGGACTGCGCTCCATCCGCGCTGAACACTGTCACTTCCACTCTGCGGTTTTTCTCACGCGCCGCGCGGCTCTTGCCCTCATCTACGGGCTTGTCCTTGCCTAAGCCAACGATCTGAATTCTGTACACCGGCATGTTGTGCTGGCTGACCAGATAGGTTTGTACTGCTTCTGCCCGGCGCCTGCTCAAATCCAGGTTGTGCTCTGGTGAGCCGATGCTATCCGTGAACCCTTGAATCGCGATGACGTATCTTTTCAAGCTTCCCACTTGGCCGGAAGCCAGTTGATCGAGTTGCTGTTTCGCATCGTCGGTAAGTTTCGCGGAGTCAAACTTAAACAAAACCGTAACGTTACCCGCAGCTTTGTAGTCGTCAATATTCGCGATTCGGTCGTTCAGTTCGTTATGCAAATCGGCCCGTACCTGATCGGATTTCTTGGTAGCCGCGTCCGCGCGGCTAATCGCATCCGTAGCGCGCGTATCCGCAGAGGTAGCTTTTTCATCCGCGGCGCTGATTTTTGGTTCATCTGCTTCCAGCTGTCGCTGCGTATTTTTCTGATTTCTGTCTACTTCGCTGATTTTGGCATTCGCCGGATCAACTTGCTGAGCGACGTATTTTTTCGTGGCACACCCACCCAGCAAGAGCACGCTGGCGATAATTGTAATTTCAATCTGCCGCTTCATGGATTCTCCTCAATGCAAAATTGAGCCGGGTGCTCACTAGGCCTGAGACGCGACTTCCGTTGGCTGGGATAGCGCGGGCTAGAAATCCGATTGCCGCCTGACCCACACATCTTACTTCAAACTGATTTAACTTACTACCCGGCCTGCCCGCCCTCGAAGGGTCCGCCAGTCCCAGCCAAATTCTAAAATAATGCCGGCACATCCCTCCATACTATTTTGATGTGATGCGGTCTCGAATCTTTGCGTATGTCGCTTCCGAAACTACGCCCTTCACCACCAAGTCATGTCTATCCGCATAGGGACGCCCATCAACAATTCTGCGAGCCTCGCGATGACTTATTCCCGGCAGTTCTACCAGCTCATCTTCCGGAGCCGCATTGATGTTCACAAGATGATGCCCGCCGCGCTCCCAACCCTCTCGCACCCCCTCGGCAGCTGCCTGCGCCTGATCGGCTGCTTCAGAAGCAGCTTTCCCGATTTTCCTTCCCGCCTCTTCGAGTGCTGGCTTAGCTCGTTCCGTAGCCTTCGCTACCTCGTCCCGTGTCCGCTCCTCGCGGGCTCGCTGATCTGCGGTCGAGTTGCCGCTAAAGTCGCAACCGGCCAACAAAAACCATCCCGCTAAAGGAATGGTCGCAAGCATAGTCGAAAGTTGACGCTGCCCCATTCACTCTCCTCGATACTTTCCCCGCGTGTTCGGGCCTGATGCATCTTCTACTGCGACGCTCCAGTGACAAAAGCTGAGTCCCAATTTAGATGCAAAATAGCACTTGTTTTCTTCCTAAAAAATAGTGCTGTTCACCCGGGGTTCCCGAACGATCCATTAAACCACGTTGCTTGTTAAATTTAGGGACGCACGCTGTTTAACTCTGCTGCTTGCAGAGGTGATGGCTTGTCAGTCAGAGCGCTTGGAATGAAGAGCTAGGCGGATTCACTGGTCATAATAAACAAAGGCTTCATCTCAAAGCTCGCGTAATGCGGTCTTAAACGCTTGGTGTTGTAATGCTCTTTAACGTTGACGAC
>DASYJM010000320.1:0-3973 GCA_035996445.1 Candidatus Acidiferrum sp.
GGCGATGATTCGGCGACACAAATTGGATCAGCTACAGGTGTACAGACGACCCAAGGCCAGAGTTCAGAGTCCAAGGGTTCCGAGAAATTCCGTGACAAAGCCTAACATCTCTAAGAACCCCGTGCTCCCTTAGCAGTCCTCGTCCTTTCGCTAGACACACCCTTCGCTGTTCGCTTTGCTCAAGAGATTTCTTCGCTATTAGGCGATTCCCGCACCGTCGGCTGGGCTAACAATTTGGAAGAGGAGCGGCGACAATGGCTCCACGCCGACAAAAACGACGATCAAGGCAGGCGTCGTGGGATTTAGGCTATCGTGAGGTGCCACGCAGATCAAGACTTGAAGGCATTGGAATGCCATGCAGATGGATTCATGTCACGCCTGCCCGGCCGTTAATCTCCTGCTTAACTGTTATCAGACTTATCCCTTGGACGGTTCGCGAGCAGAGTAAGGCTGAAGTGCCGGTATTCGGAGAGGTCTCGGCCTTAGGCACGAGACCCCACCGAATCAGTGAATCAGTTTTACAGATCTACTCGGTACGGAACGCTCTCAAACCAAGCGAGGAGGCAAGTGACAAAAAGCCCAGCAGGCCGAGCAAGGGTAGCGGGCTCCCGGTCTTGGGCAGTGCCGGCGCTGGCGCGGCAGCTACTTCGACAGGCACGACAATCTCCTCGACGACGAGGATCGGAACATCTGGTGGTGGAGGAGGCGGCGGCGGAGGCATCTTTCCGGTTAGTTTGACCTCCTTGTCAATGTCCGTTGCGGGGACTTCGACCACCTTGGTCGCAGAAACCCTCATTCCCTTCTTCAAGCCCCACGCATCGACCATCTGGCCATCCACATCAAACTTCTGGCCACTGGGGATCTTGAACTGTTGATTCTTTCCGTTTTCCATGGTCAGAATCACAGAGGATGGCGGCATCACGTTCCATACAGTTCCTTTGACACTCTTCACCGTTTTGATCACTTTGGGCGTTTCGGTCGTAGTGATCGTGCGCTGCAGCTTCATGCCTGGCTTTAGGTCGTGGATCCCAAGTTGCTGGCCATCCACGGTAACCCTCGCACTGTCAGGCACATTGGCAACGTGCCGGATCGAGCCGTCTGCCATCCTGACGACGAGGTCGTTACCAGAAACAGTAATAACCTCCCCCTTCTCGACCGTTGTCGTCGAGGTGGGCTGTCCGTTTGCGTCAGTAGTGGTTTGCGTTTGCACCTGTGCGCTCATGCTCAGGGCAAAGGCCAAGCAGAGCGCCCCTACCGCAAGCACCAGCGACCGACTTGTCTGGGCTGTTCTTGAGTTCATAGCGTTTCTCCTTAAGTTTGTTTTCCTGAAGCGCGAATCCTTAAATCCGGTCAGTCCAATAGTCAGAGCCCTCTGAATCTTCGTCACTGGTGGCCTTCGTGCTTCAGTGATGGGGCGATCAGTCATCGTCTGAGTCCTGCACGAGCGAACCAAGTGCAGGTGCTGACGGTGGCAACTCTAGGTGGTCTGACGCGCTTGGACTACTGGTAAAAATGACAGTGCGGCGTGGTTATTTCCGGACAATTACATGGAGTATCGTCATCGTTGTGTCCGCAATTGTGGGTCATGGCCACTCTGCGAAAAAGGGCGCCAAGCCTACGGTCAAGCCTTTGCGTCAATGAAAAAGGTTCTAGCCAGAGGTCGTTTTGAAAGGGCGTGCGTTCTGTTCCTGGCGGGGAAGAGCCAGTTCGGCTCGGATCATCAGAAAATCAATGGCACGACCCGTCATCTTAAAATTGGCCACTGGCGGCCATGGATGCGAGTGCGCGTGCGCAGTTCAGAATCTGCTGGTTTAGAGGATCATTTCTGAGGGCATCCGCAGAGACGTAATTCATGTTCTGTCGTGCATCTAGAATCTTATCGCTTAACTTTTCCATGGTATCCAGCTGGCTGCTGAGCAATTGAAAAGCACTGCGATCAGAATCTGTGGACACCGCTACCTCTGCCAACCTCAGGTTTGCAATCGCTTCGGCTCGGTAGTTAGCCATTAATGCATCCGTGACTGGGTATCCATTCTTAACGGCGTTCACAATCGTGCCCCGCCATTCCCGAATCACGGTCATTGCTTCAATGCCTGCCTTCATGAAATCTTTCGAAAAGCCCGTACTTGCCTGCGGGCTTGCTGAGAGAGGCGGTGACGTGCTCCCGGCGAAACCGGGCAGCGTCAATGTGATTTGATTCTGATGGAAACTGAGGGACCCATTGGTCAATCTTGCCAACGCTTCTCGTTTACGTAGGAATTGCCGCTCATCTGGAGAACGGGTACCTGTCCAGGCTGGCCGCTCACAACGAGCACCCCATTCTGCTGCCCAGGCTGCGACCAAACTTGCCCTGCCATGACGAGAAGCGCTGGAAGGATCCACTCTAGACCTAATAGCTTTCTCATTTGATTTACCCCATTTTCCAGCGCGGGAACGCTCACCTTGAATGGCCAGAAAGCCTGGCTATGGGCAAGTTCCGCCGTGCGATCAGCATGGCGATCCATACTTCAAATCTCAAACAAGACTGCTCACGATTGATCCGAGGAGTCGGCGACCCCCTTCATTTGAACCGAATGGCAAACCCTGCGAGCGGTCCATTCATATGCGTGTCATACAGGAACCCACCATTTTCATAGTCGACATCCAGGTAGCGGTAGCCGAGCAACATGGAATATTTCTTTTTAAATTCCTTGCCAATCCCAAGGTAGGTCTGCCAGGTCAATTGGGAGCCGACACCAAAACCACCGGCATCGCCCTTAAGGCTCACAAACCACCCCTTGTTGAAGTTGACGCGGAATCGAGCGCCCACCACCGGATCCACCCAGTCTTGCGTCTGACCGACCTTGACCTCGGGTTGGATGCCGGGCAGCAAATCGAGACTATTGTCCATCCGCCAAAAGCGGCCGCCGCCTACCGCGTCGACTGAAACACGATCCTTGTCCAGCAGGCGTACATAAAGTTCGGGATCCACAATCAAGTTCTTGGCATTCGCCGTAAAGCCGGAGAAGGCGTCTCCGATGGGCGTGGCTTTTTGGTCCGACGAAAGGCTCATGAAGATCAGGTCGGTCAATAAGCCGACACGTTTGCGGCGCACATCGAGAGTGGTCATCAATCCGATGTTCAGTTGCGAAATAATGTCGCCGAAACTGGCGTTGACGGGACGACCTTAAAGTGTGGAGTCAGGCGCGCACGACGGACAGAACTCGGAGAGTTTTATAGAGGCAGGTCCGCCATCGGAGAGTAGTTGACAATTAGTGACGCCAAGAACAGCGATTAGGAGCGTGGCAGGATGACGTGCTCCCGAATCGCATACTGAACTAGCTCAGCGTTTGTCCGTAACCGCAGGCGTTCCATGATTTTGTACTTGTGAAATACCACGGTACGCGGAGTCAACTTCAGCGCGTATGCCGTTTCTTTCATTGATCTACCCTCGGCGAGCAACTGCAGGACCTCCCGTTGCCGATTCGTGAGTATCTCCTGGCCCATGTGCGAGAGGCGGGTTTCGAGAAAGAATGCATCTGCGTCCTTTGCGACCAGTGGGGACAAATATCTCTTACCCTTGAGTACTTCACGAACTGCCATAACCAGTTCGGAAGCAGCCGAAGTCTTCAGCAAATAACCGGATGCTCCATTTCTAAATGCTTCGGCAGCGAGTCCCAAATCGGTGTTCATCGTCACGTACACGATCCTCACCGCGCGGACCATCTTTTTGATCCGCTTCCCCGCCTCTAGGCCGTTTAGCAATGGCATGCCAACATCAAGAACGATAATGTCCGGCTTAAGTTCCGGCACCGCTGCCAAAAGTGCCTGCCCGTCGCCGACCGTGCCGACCACGTCGAACTCCGGCTCCAGCATCTTCACGCACGCTTCTGCGACGAAGGTATGGTCATCGGCGATTAGAATTCTCGGACGCCCTGTTGGACTCATTCTGTAAGCCCCGTCGCATTTGTTTTGCAGAGTCGCAGTTGAACTC
>DASYJM010000321.1:0-39280 GCA_035996445.1 Candidatus Acidiferrum sp.
CCCACCGGCCTGGACGTCACCAGCAGCAGTCTGTTCCTGGGCTTCGATTTTATTTTCTGAGGACTGGAGACCACCATGCGCGCACAAAAACATAGCTTGAAGTGGATGTACCTCGCGACGGCTGCGCTGCTGACTCTCCCGTCCTTGGCAGTGGCGCAACAAGCCCCTGTCGCGGCCATGCATGTCGGGGCGCGTCAGGAAGCACACGTCGGCAAGCTCACCGGCCATTCAGAAACCGGGCGGCAACTTTACTTTCGCTTCTGCTGGGGCTGTCACGGATTCCACGGCGATGGCAACGGTGAGAACGCGCCATACCTGAATATCCTGCCGCGCAATTTCGTGGCGGCCACTTTCAAATGCCGCTCTACGCCCACGGGAACGCTGCCCATTGACGAAGATCTCTATAATTCTCTGGACCGCGGCTTGAATAATTCCAACATGCCTTCCTGGATTCCCCTTACCGATCAGCAGCGCGCAGACATGGTCGCCTTCATCAAGACCTTTTCGCCGCGCTGGCAAACGGAAAAGTCGGGTGATCCAATCAATGTTCCGGCCGAACCTGCATTGACTGTGGAAAGCATTAGACATGGCCAGGAACTTTTTCAGAAACTCGAATGCTGGAAGTGTCACGGACAGGAAGGGCGGGGCGATGGTCCTTCCGCCTCTACACTGACCGATAGCAACGATCAACCTATTCGCCCGTACAACTTTGCGGCTGGCTCCCGCTTCAAGTGCGGGGTGAGCAATCGCGATCTATACAAGATTTTTATGACCGGCTTGGATGGCACCCCAATGCCATCGTTTGCCGACGTGGTCAAGCCCGATGAAGCATGGGACCTGGTGCACTACCTGCGCACCCTGCAAGTGAACCACAAGAGTCCCGAGCTGGCTTTGTGGATGACCACCAAGGAAGGCGCCGCGATCGTCAGTGCGCAAAAAATTTCGGGCACGCCGACGGGTTCCGGCATCAACCAGTAGTTTCTGGCGATAGAAGTTTCAAGGAGAGAGAGATGCGTCCCAAGCAAATCATCACTGCAGCATTTTTATTAACTGGCGTAGCAGCTATGGCCTTGGCAGGACCGCCTAAGCCCGCGGGTGGCTCCGTCAGCGGAAAAGTCACCTACGAGGGCACTCCCGCAAAGCAAAAGCCCATCGATATGTCCAAGGAGCCCAGCTGCGCCAAACAATACACAACTCCTCCAACCACCGAAACGGTGGTTACCGGACCCGGCAATTCTTTGGCGGACGTCGTGGTGTACATTTCTGCAGGTGCCCCGGACGAGCCTCCTCCTGGGCAACCGGTCACATTTGATCAGAAGGGTTGCCGCTACATCCCTCACGTGCTGCCTATGCAGACTAATCAGGAATTAAAGATTGTGAATGACGATCAGACCTCTCACAACATCCATCCGCTCGCAAAAGTAAATCACGAATGGAACAAGTCTCAGCCGCCCGGAACGCCACCAATTGTAGAAAAGTTTGCACAGCCGGAATTTATTCCCGTAAAGTGCAACGTTCACCCTTGGATGCACGGCAACTTCGCGGTGCTGAAGAATTCACACTATACCGTGTCTTCGAAGGAAGATGGTTCCTTCACACTGCCCAATCTCCCGGCCGGTAAATACACCGTCACCGCATGGCACGAATCTTACGGAACGCAAACGCAGGATGTCACTCTCTCGGGCAGCGAAACGAAAAGCGTCAATTTCGTTTTCAAAGCCAAGCCTTACTAACTGCACGCAGACGGTCAGGCTTCTTGATTGTTCCAGCTGGTGATGTACAAAACGCATCGCAAGCTGGCAGGTTTTTCCGCAGTCAGCACGACATTTAGAAGTTTGCACTCCCTTTAGTTTCGTAACTGAGGGCTAAACGCGGATTGGAATCGGTGTTTTTTGTGAGCGAGGTGTTATGGGCAAATTCTTCGCGGTGGTTCTGGTTATTATTGCCATTCTCTCGGCATATCCCATCATCGCTCACAAGTATGTGCAGCCTGAGGACATTTCCACGCACGGGCATGCGATTGACGAACAACTTTCCGACACCATGGCTGAAAGCGGTTTTGCGTTCCTGGGAGCTCAGTTTCTCCTGGCTTTCTTTGTCTGGAGATTTACCGCGCGTAAAGAGGGAACAAAAGTAAGGCATTTACCAGGCGGCGCCAAACTGATGGTTGTCGCCGCTTTTATTCTGGTAGGCACCGAAGTACTGGCGTTGGGTGTGTTCGGGCAAAAGGCTTGGGCCAGTGTCTATTTTACTGCTCCCAAGCCCGACGATCTGCAGGTTCAGGTGCAAGCCGGCCAGTTTGCGTTTTACTTCCGCTATCCCGGCCCGGATGGGAAGTTCGGTCCTTTGCACCCCGACAAGATCGATGAAGGTAACTCCAATTTTTTCGGCCTGGATCCGGCGAGCGACGTCGAAGCGCGCGACGATGTTGTCGCCGCCGAATTGGCGGTGCCTGTAAATCGTGAAGTGCACCTAATGATGCACGCCAAAGATGTGGGCCACTCTTTCTATGTCCGCGAACTGCGTCTTCAGCAGGATTTCGTTCCCGGATTGGATTTGTCCCTTCATTTCACCGCTACCAAGCCAGGCAAGTACGAAATCCTGTGTACTCAGTTGTGCGGTCTTGGCCACTACAATATGAAGGCGTATCTCGATGTTATGACTCAGGAAGATTTTGAGAAATGGATGAAAGAGAAGATATCGGAGCAGTAACAGTGTCTCTCAACCCGCGAAGCGCCTGACGGCACTTCGGGGTTTTTCTACAACGAGGTGAGGCCCATGCAGGAAGCGTCTCCAGCTCAGGTTCACGTTCACACTCCACCAACTTCATTTCTCCGCAAACACGTCTTCAGCCTCGACCACAAAGTTATCGGTCTGCAATACTACGGGCTGGCGCTCGCCGCAGTTACCCTTGGCATGGTGCTTTCCTGGCTGATGCGCTTTCACCTAGTGTGGCCGAACGCCGCCATTCCAGGACTGAATTTTATTTCCAAGGTTGGCGCGCCGGGCGGCGTCATTACCCCCGAATACTATTTGTCGCTACTTACGATGCATGGCACGTTGATGGTTTTCTTTGTACTGACCAACGCGCCGTTCGCTGCCTTTGGTAATTATTTTCTGCCCATTCAGATTGGCGCCGAGGACATGGCTTTCCCGCGTTTCAACATGATGTCCTTCTGGACCACCTTGGCGGCCTTCCTGGTTCTGATCACGGCGTTCTTCATTCCCGATGGGCCGCCTATTTCTGGTTGGACCGCCTATGCGCCGCTTAGCGCCATTGGTTCGGACGCTGGTCCTGGGCTCGGCTGGGGCCAAAATCTTTGGGCCATTTCCATCGCGCTGTTCTGTGCCGGGTCTCTGCTTGGCGCACTGAACTTCATCTCTACTACTCTGGACCTGCGCGCCAAGGGCATGACGCTCATGCGCATGCCGATTTGCACCTGGGCCTGGTTCATCACTTCCTGTATCGCGCTGCTGGCGTTTGCTGTTCTGCTCCCGGCTTGCCTGCTGTTGATTCTTGACCGCACCGCTGGAACCAGTTTTTTCATTCCCTCGGGCCTGGTCGTGAGCGACCGCTTGCAACCGCACGCCGGCGGCTCACCGCTGTTATGGCAGCACTTGTTCTGGTTCTTTGGCCATCCCGAGGTCTACATCGCCATTCTGCCTTCCATGGGCATCGTTTCGCACGTGCTCATGGCCAGCATGCGCAAGCCGCTCTTGAGCGCGAAAGTCATTATTTACTCCATGCTGTCGATCGGCTTCCTCAGCTACATGGTCTGGGGTCATCACATGTTTGTCAGTGGCATGAACCCCTTCTCATCGCTGCTGTTTTCTTTCCCCACTCTGACCATCACCATTCCCGCGACGATCATGACCTTGATCTGGCTGGGTAGTCTTTACGGCGCCAATATTCGTATGACCTCCGCGGCCCTCTTCGCCCTCGGCTTCATTTCCATGTTCGTGAGTGGAGGCGTCAGTGGTTTTTTCCTGGCGCAACCATCCATCGATATATATCTGCACGCTACCTACTTCGTAGTCGGCCATTTCCACATGGTGATGGGTGTGGCCTCCATCTTTGGGGTGTTCGCCGGAACTTATTTCTGGTTTGGAAAAATGACCGGGCGCATGCTCAACGAAACGCTGGGTAAGGTGCATTTCTGGATTACCTTCATAGGCACCTACTGCATCTTTATGCCTTTTCACTATCTCGGCATCGTCGGCAACATTCGCCGCTACTCCACCTTCGTCGACGATTTCATGGGCCCGCTGATGCCCTTGCACAAGTTCATTACCATCGCGGCGCTTATTACCGGGGCGGGTCAGCTCATTTTTCTATTCAACCTGTTCCACAGCCGCTTCTGGGGTAAGCCTGCGCCACAAAATCCGTGGGACGGCACCTCGCTTGAGTGGAGCGTTCCGTCGCCTCCACCGTGGAATAATTTTGGCGATGTGCACCCCGTGGTTTATCACGACTCGTATCAGTACGGCGTGAAGGGCTCCAAAGGGGATTACGTTATGCAAGATTCGCCGGAGCAAGTAGTCGGCGGCTAAATGTTACCGAATCGCATTTGAGAACGTCACATAGCTGAACCAGAAAGACGCTTGAAAAATATGTCGTCAACCACCTATACGCCAGTCGCCATACCGCCTGTCGATGTGCCAGTCGTGCAGCCCGTTCGCACCAGCGTGAACGTCGCGGCGCGCTCAGCGGCTGACGGAGCGTCTCGTAGCGGCGTCTGGGTGGCGATCTTTGCCATCACCATGTTCTTCGCGGCCTTTACCAGCGCGTTGTTTGTGCGCGAAGGGTCCGCGGCGGATTGGACTCACCTGGTGTTGCCTCCGATTCTTTATGCCAACACCATGGTGCTTCTGTTAGGCAGCCTGACATTGGTGATGGCCACTCGAGTCGTGAACGCTCACGCGCTTCTGGACTCACACGCGGTGAAGACCGTGATGGTTTGGCTCATAGCGACACTTGCTCTGGGATCGCTTTTCATTGCGGGGCAGTATGAAGCGTGGCGTCAATTGGCGGCCCAGGGGCTTTTCCTCTCCACCAATCCCAACAGTTCATTTTTTTATGTGTTCACTGGCATGCACATCCTGCACCTTCTCGGCGGAATAGCGGCGCTCGTATATTTGATTGGCCAACTGGCCGGCAGTCACACCACCTTCCGGCGTGCCGCTTTTGAGAACACGGCGATTTATTGGCATTTTATGGGTGTGCTGTGGCTGTACCTGCTTTTTATTTTGCGCACAAAACTTTAATGGCCTTTCGGGGGGAACGACTGTGAACGAGTCCCAAGTAGCTGTCCACGGTGCCATCATGGAGTCCTCTCCTTACGCAATTCCTTCGCGCAAGCTGACCATGTGGCTGTTTATCATCTCTGACGCCGTTACGTTCGGAGCTTGCTTGATGGCTTATGGTTATTTGCGGGCCGCGAGTACGGATTGGCCCACGCCATTTAAGTTTTACCCTACCACCCTCAATGTCATCATCATGACCTTTGTGCTTATCACCAGCAGTTTGACGATGCTAGGCGCCGTCGACGCAGCGAAGCTTGGAGATAAAGCCAAGGCCAGCCGCTTTTTGTGGTCCACTATTTTTCTGGGCGCTTTATTTGCGGGGCTGCACATTCGCGAATGGCTCGGGCTGATCAACGAAGGTGTCCGGCCATTTCATAATCCCTGGGGTTCTCCGCTCTTCGGAGCCACCTTCTTCAGCATTACCGGGCTGCATTTGCTGCACGTCATCTGCGGTGTCATCGCGCTGATCGTAATTTGGCGCGGATATACGCGTGGTACGCTGACTGCCGGGTATGTGGAAACCACCGGCCTGTACTGGCACTTCGTGGATCTCGTGTGGATGTTCGTGGTACCGACGATTTATCTGTTAAGTATTCAACGCTGAAGGAAAATCCAACTATGAACGACAAAGCTGCCACTGGCAAAGCTTCCATCACTGCTCCATCGACATCTGGAAACGTCATCGCGAAATATCTGCCGGTCTATTTTGCTTTGCTGGCTATCGCCGGGCTGGAGATATTTTTGGCTTATCGAAATTTTTCGGTGCTGACGCTGCTGGTCATCCTGCTGGCCTTGGCCATCTGCGGCGCTGCGTTGGCGGTGATGTACTTCATGCACCTCGCGGAGGAGCGCCCCAGCCTGTTCTTATCGCTGATTCCCGCCACTATTTTTGTGCTGTTCATGATGAATGCTATTTGGACAGATAGTTTCCGGTTGCTTCATATGAAGCCATTCCCTCATTGAGTAAGCTGCCTTGCCAGGACTTGCTCGTAGGTACGTTCCAGGAGATACTCAGCAAGAAAGATTATAGGTCGAGTACATGAAAGCTCGTCAGGGAACTTGGCAATATCTATGGCGGTCCATCACTCGCCGTGCCGCGGTGTTACTGATGGCGTTGCTGACTCCCACCTTAGTCTTCGCGCAGAACTGCGCCCTCTGCTACACGCAAGCAGCTGGTTCCGGTTCCCGAATGATCCATGCTTTAAAAAGCGGGATACTGATTCTTATGATTCCGCCGATGGGTATCTGCATCGGACTCACCGTAATGGCCTATAAGAAGCGCAATCAATTCAACGACGACTCCGATCAAAATTAAAGTCCGCAAACCCGCAGACGATTGTTTACCTGACTAATCTTTCCTCTCTCCCGAAATCGCGCCCCTTTGCGTTTCACCTCTTCGATCACTACATGCTGATTGGTTTGTTGGCGCTAATCGGCTTCGTGTAACAGCGATTCGCGCACCTTTTCCAGTTCTTTCCGTTTTGATTTATTCACATCTGGAAATTTCAGATTCACGTCGTTCAGCGCCGTTACGATCGCCAGGGCCGCCACTACTCTTGTGAACCATTTGTTATCGGCAGGGACCACGTACCAGGGAGCATTCTTGTCTGCAGTGTTTTGAATCGTATCCTGGTAGGCATCCTGGTATTGCTTCCAGTAGCCGCGCTCCTTAACGTCTGCCATGGAGAACTTCCAGTTTTTCTCGGAATTCTCGAGTCGCGCGAGGAAGCGTTTTTTCTGCTCCTTTTTTGAAAGGTGCAGAAAAAACTTCAGCACCAGGATGCCGTTGCGCGTCAGATAGCGTTCAAATGCATTGATATCTTCGTAGCGATCCTCCCAGATGCGTTTCGTTATGAGCTTTTCCGGTAATTTCTCATTTTGTAACAGATCCGGGTGAACGCGCACCACCAGGACTTCTTCGTAATAGGAACGGTTGAAAATCCCGATCTTGCCGCGCTCGGGCACTACCTTGTGACATCTCCACATAAAATCGTGATCAAGTTCTTCATTACTGGGAGTTTTGAACGAGCACACATCGCAGCCCTGTGGGTTGACTCCGGACATCACATGACTGATCAACCCGTCTTTCCCGGCCGCGTCCATTCCCTGAATGATTACCAGCAATCCCCAGCGGTCCTGCGCGTAAAGGTTCTCCTGCAAATGTCGCAATATTTCGACACCGTGTTGCAGCAGGCCGTGAGCTTCGTGTTTGTCCTTCAGCCCCCCAGTGTCTCCCGGATCATGGTCTTTCAAACGAAACTTCTCACCTTGCGTTACGCGGTATGGCGCCGCAATCTTTGCTGCTTCTCTAGCGAATGTTTTGGTTTTCATGGCTAGCAATAAGTGTAGCTGGAGATTGTTTGCCTGCAAACCAAAGGGACGCGTTTGCGAGTGCTGATCGCTAAGGAACCATTTGTGATGGATTTTTCTCGTACAAAAGACAAGGGCGCTCGGTTGTGAACGGCCCCCGCTACTTCAGTTTTATCGCGGCCGCCTATGCAGCTGCGCGTTCGAGAATGCTAGTGTGGCAGCCCGGTGGCAGGGTCCAGAATCAACTTGCCTGCCTTGCCACCCTCATCGAAGTCAAATAGGCCATTGAGCGTACCCGCTTTTTCGTCCAACGAGCCATTGCCGATGCGTTCCAATCCCCAGTTGTCTTCGATGAAACGAAGAATTGAGGCCTGATCGGTTACGCGGTGATCCACATAGTTCTGTTTGGCATACGGTGAAATTACTAGTAGTGGCATACGTGGCCCGTAACCGCAACGCCCGGGAGTGCCGCCAGCAGCAGTAACCCCGCAGGACCCCGGCGCAACAAGTTGATCGTCGGAAACGTCCGACTGCATAACGATCGGACCCATCTGGTGGTCGTACCAACCGTCGGAATCGTCATACGCTATGATCACCGCGGTTTCGTTCCACTCGTTGTTCTGCATTAAGAGGTTGATCAATCCCACTACGAACTTTTGTTCGTCGAGCGGCGAGGAATATCCCGCATGTCCGTCCTGCGCGCCCTTGGCTTTAATGAAGCTGACCGCAGGCAACTTGCCTTTGCTTAGCGCAGTGTAAAAATCGTCTAGGTCATACTGATGCTTGGCTTGATCGGTCTTACCAATGGCAGCTGCAGAGCTTGGCGGCAGGTGATGCTGGTTGGCGCTCAACTGGTAATACATGAAAGGTTCATGATGCGGAATATAGTCGCTCGTGGGTCCCGCGAGGCTGGACGTTACACCTGCGCAGACTGCAGTGCCATCTGCGAGTCTGGTGGTCGCTCCGAACCCGCCTTGAAACCAACCCCACGTGATGTTCTTGGCGTTCAACAGCTCGCCAACATTCTTGCCGCTCATCCTGATGCGCGTCTTCTTTGCGGTACCGACAACCGGTGTGGAAACGCAATCGTCAAATTCCGGACGAGGATCTCCGATGACTGCGCCTGAATTCAAACCGCCGGCTATGTTACCCGCCGAGCTGCCGGGCGTTTTGCCATCTGCCGCGAAGGGAGTCAGTGTTGCGCCAGCCGTGTTACCGGAGATTAGATTGATCGCGCCAGGTGTGGATGGGCCAAATCCGGTGCTGAAGGAATTGTCGCTCATCGCAAAATGTTGCGCGTAATTCCAGAATGCCGTCACGGTATTCCCGTCGTAGTAGCCCATCACCAGGCCTTTGCCCTTACCGGCGTCGACGCAGGGAAAACTTGTCGAGTTTCCGGTACCCACGAACTCCGGAAATTTATCCATCAAACCGCGATTAAATGACTTCTGTTCGTCGCCATAGTTATGGTCCTGGTCGCAAGTTACCGCTTGCGAACGATCCAGTCGAAAAGGCTGCGTGGAATTGGGGTTCTCCGTTAGTAGTCCGGCGGCCAGCAGGTTGTTGACACGCGGCGTATCATCCTTGGCATGGAATTGCGGTTCAGCGCCGGGATTTGTTGCGTGCGGATATGTTGCAAAATAATGATCGAACGAAACATTCTCCTGAAAAATGACCACCACGTGTTTGATGGGCGTCTTCGTTGAAAAATCCGGCTCGTCTGCTGCGAAAGCAGACATGGCAGGGAACACGCTGAGGGCTCCCGCTGCGAGCAGCGACACGGCCCTATGAATGCGAGAATGCATATCAAATCTCTCCTTGAGTGGCTGCGTTTTCGATGACTTTAATTTGTGGGCAACTTTTTAGTGAGCGCGCTATCGCCGATCAGGGTGGCCTGCACATTGGACAAGAGCACCCGGCAAGCAAGTTCGCACATGGTGGTTCTATTCGACTTTTGTTATTGGCGTATGAATGCCATGTCAAATCAAAGTTTCATGTGGTGCGGGGAGGTTGGCATGCATTGTGAGCCTGATTAAGTGATGGGCGGCGTATTGGCACGCAAACTGCGCTTCGCCGATTACTTCGCGTTGGCCTTCGGAACCATGGTGGGCGTCGGCTGGCTGGTCGTCATGGACGATTGGCTGGCCCGCGGCGGGCCGCTTGGCGCGGTTTTAGGATTTGCTATCGGAGGAGTCCTTTTGTTGCCCGTGGGCTACGTTTATGGCCAGTGGGTAGAGCGCCTGCCAGACGCCGCCGGCGAAGCCGCCTACACCGCTCAAGTTTTTCCGCCAGCCGTCAGCTACTTCACCGGATGGATCATGTTGCTCGCGTATTTTATCGTCTGTCCTTGGGAAGCCGTGGCCGTCGGCAAACTTGCCGCCTATCTTTTTCCGTCTCTAAATTCCTTGGAGCTATATCGTATTGCAGGCCATCCCGTGTTTCTGCCGCGGCTGCTGCTGGGTCTGGGGCTGACAGTCTTCATCGCCATGATCAATTATCGCGGCGTTCGCGCCAGCGCGACGTTTCAAAACTGGTCGGCAGGAACGGTCCTTGTGTTGTTCCTGGTAATTGTCGGGGCCAGCGCCGTGCACGGCTCGCCCGCGAATTTTCGTCCTGCTTTCAGCTCCACGCCGCTCATCTCCGTTTTACTTACGCTGCAAATCGTCCCGTATTTCATGACTGGCTTCGAGTCGGTGCCCAAAGTTGCGGAAGAGGCGCACCCGGAGTTCCGAGCCCGCGGATTTTCTCGCGCCATTTTTCTGGCCGTAATTGTCGGTGCAGGATTTTACGTGATGGTCACTGTTGCAGTAGCTTACGTCGCACCATGGCAAGGATTGTTGGGCAAACCGTTTGCTACCGCGGTTGCTTTTGAGCAGGGTACCGGCGCGCCCTGGCTGGTGCGCATCGTGATGGCTTCTGCGATGCTCGCGTTGTTCGAAGTGTTCAACGGAAACTTTGTGGCCTCCAGTAGATTGCTATTTGCATTTGGCCGTCGCGGCACGATTCCTGCACGCTTCGGCAAGGTTCACGAATCATTTCTGACTCCTTCGGTAGCGATCGTGGGCATCGCATCAGCCACAATTGTCGGGCTGTTACTGGGCGACGCGATTCTCGTTCCGGTGACGGAAGTTGGCTCCATGGCAGCGGCGACCGGGTGGTTCATGGCCTGTCTGTCGTTCTGGCTCGTTGAAAAGGGCTCCCGAAGACGGCTCATCACCAGCTTGGGAATTGGCGTTGCGCTTTTACTGGTGTTGATGAAACTACTGCCGGTCTTCCCGGGACATTTTTCCTTGGCCGAGTGGCTGGCTCTGGCCATATGGCTGGCGATCGGGTTGATGCTACGCCGAGGCTAACGCAAGTGGCAATCCGCTCGTGTATACTTTTTAAGCGCGAAAATCTCACCGAATATTCATGATTCCATTTATACATCTGGGGCCGCTGACCATTCCGACCTTTGGACTGATGGTCGCGACAGGACTATTGGTAGCCGCTTATGTCCTTCAAGCGGATTTCGATCGGCGCCGCGCCTACCTTCCTTCCGCCAAAAAATCCAAAGGTGAGCAAGTCGAGCGTAAAGACGAAGGGTTTCTGATCATTGGAATCGCTGGTTTTGCCGGCCTGGTAGGCGCGCGGCTTTATCATGTGTTGGAGAGTCCCAGCGAGTTTTTTGCCAATCCGTGGCCATTGCTGTTCAGCCGCTTTGGATTTGCTTGGTTCGGCGGATTTCTGGGTGGACTGATCGCGCTGATCTTTTTGGCGCGATATTTAAAAATTCCGCTACTCGAATTCCTGGACATTTGCTCTCCAGCCGCCGTTGTGGGTTACGCCATCGGCAGGATCGGTTGCCTGTTATCAGGCGACGGCGATTACGGCCGCCCGACGTCGTTGCCGTGGGGCATGAGCTTTCCAAACGGAGTGGTACCCACTACCGAGCGCGTCCATCCCACTCCGCTATATGAATTTTTTATCTGGATGGTCATCGCTGCATTTCTGTGGCACATGGGGAAAAAATCGCTTCAGAAGGCCAAGGCCAAAGGTGGAATTTTCTGCAATTATTTGATCCTCACCGGTATCGCGCGTTTTTTGATTGAATTCATTCGCATCAATCCGCGTTCGTTTTTCGGCCTCTCGAACGCGCAGGCGGCAAGCCTTGCATCCATCCTGGCCGGCGCGGTGTTGCTTTGGCGTATTAAAAGCAAATTCTACGCGCTGAACGATGCCAATTCGGCGATGAAAATCGTCCGCGAATCAGCGCTTAGGCTTGAAGCAGAAGGCTTGATTACCGCACTGTTGTTGCCGACCCCGCGAGGTTTGGTCCTGGCGAAAAAACAAGATAGGTATTTCCGCGAAGGTATCGCCTGGGATGCTTTCAATGTTTACAGCATCTGGCGCAAAACGTATTGCAGGATGCCCCCGTGACGGTAATACGCAACTTCTTCTGGCGTATCAGCGCGGGCGATAGCTGAGAACTTTGTTTCTTTCCCCGCCAGTGTCGCTTTTACCGAGATAAGTTTTTTCGGTGATAGCGAAGAGATGCCCTCGATGTCAAATACTTCGTGGCCCGTAAGCCCTAACGACTCCCGAGTTTGCCCAGCTTGATATTCAAGCGGCAATACACCCATGCCAATCAGGTTGCTGCGATGAATGCGCTCGTAGCTCTCGGCGATGACCGCACGTACGCCAAGTAGTCGTGTCCCTTTGGCAGCCCAATCGCGCGACGAACCGGAACCATATTCTTTACCTGCCAGCACTACTAATGGCACACCGGCCTCGCGATATCTAACTGCAGCGTCGTAGATGGACATTTTTTCTGCATTGTGTGCGCCGCTGCTCGCGCCGTCCAGATAAAGCGTCCAACCGCCTTCGGTGCCGGGGGCAAGTTGGTTGCGCAACCGAATGTTTGCAAACGTGCCACGCATCATCACTTCATGATTGCCGCGCCGCGCGCCATACGAATTGAACTCGTGCGGCTTGACCCCGTGGGCGATCAAATATTTTCCCGCGGGACTGTCGACGGGAATGGAGCCCGCCGGGGAAATGTGATCGGTGGTGACGCTGTCGCCAAGAATCGCCAACACTCGCGCGCCATGGACATCGGCCAGCGCCGGCGCTTCCTTAGGCATGTTGTCGAAATACGGAGGCATCTTGATGTACGTCGATTTGGGGTCCCATTGATAAATGTCGCCCGCGGGCACCGGCATGGATTTCCAGTGCGCGTCGCCTTCAAAAACCTGCGCGTATTGCTTGCTGTACATTTCCGAAGTAACGGCCTCGCGAACGGTTTTTTCTATTTCCTGTGGAGTGGGCCAAATGTCGCGCAGATAAACGGGTTTGCCCTTCGTGTCGGAGCCCAGCGATTCAGTAGTGAGATCCACATCCATGCGTCCGGCCAGGGCATACGCGACCACCAGCGGCGGTGATGCCAGATAATTCGCGCGTACCAGCGGATGAATGCGTCCTTCGAAATTGCGATTTCCGCTGAGCACCGCAACAGCCACCATGTTGTTGTCTTTGATGGCAGCGCCGATGGCGTCAGGCAGCGGTCCACTATTGCCGATACAAGTCGTGCAACCGTAACCCACCAGATGGAAATTCAGTTTTTCAAGGTAAGGCGTTAATCCCGCGGCGCGGAGATAATCAGTGACTACTTTTGATCCTGGCGCGAGACTGGTTTTTACCCACGGCTTCACGCTCAGTCCGTGTTCCACCGCTTTTTTGGCAAGCAGCGCCGCACCCAGCATTAGCGACGGGTTGGAAGTGTTGGTGCAACTGGTGATCGCGGCAATCACTATCGCGCCGCTCGAAAGATCGAAGGAGTCGCCATTGTTTTTGACCGCGGCATGAATTGCCGGTGCGCCCTCGACAACCTTTGCGAAGGAGTTTTTCGCGTTGCGCAACGCCACACGATCTTGCGGCCGCTTCGGACCAGCGACGGTGGACTCCACGGTGCCGAGGTCGAGCTCCAGCGTGCCGTTGAAATCCGGAGCGGGGGTCGCATCAGTGCGGAAAAGCATCTGTTCCTTGCAGTAGGCTTCCACCAGCGCGATCTGCTCGGGAGGGCGCGCCGTGAAACGCAGGTAGTCCAGTGTCTCTGCATCGACGGGAAAGAATCCCATAGTCGCGCCGTATTCGGGGGCCATGTTGGCGATGGTCGCGCGATCCGGAATGCTCAAGGTGGAAAGTCCCGAGCCGTAAAATTCCACAAATTTTCCGACCACTCCATGTTTGCGCAACATTTCCGTTACCGTGAGCACCAGATCGGTAGCGGTTGCACCCTCATTCAGCCGGCCGTGCAAGCGGAATCCAACTACTTCGGGGACGAGCATGGAGGACGGCTGTCCCAGCATCGCCGCTTCCGCTTCAATGCCGCCCACGCCCCATCCAAACACGCCCAGCGCGTTAATCATGGTGGTGTGTGAATCGGTGCCGACCACCGAATCGGGGTACGCTTCAACTTTGTTGCCCGAAGGCACGGCGCAAACAACGCGCGCAAGATATTCGAGATTTACCTGGTGACAAATTCCGGTGTCTGGTGGGACTACTTTAAAATTGTGAAACGCAGTTTGGCCCCACCGCAAGAAGGCATATCGTTCCACGTTGCGCTGAAATTCAAGCTCGGCATTCAAGCCGAAGGCATTGACGCTGCCAAAACTATCGACCTGTACCGAATGGTCGATGACCAATTCCGCAGGAAACAGCGGATTGATGCGTTTGGGATTCCCGCCCATGCGCTGCACCGCTTCGCGCATGGTGGCCAGGTCGACGATGGCTGGCACGCCGGTGAAATCCTGCAACAGCACGCGCGCAGGCATGAACGCAATTTCTTTTTCCGGAATACCGGGCCGCCAATTTGCCAGCGACTGTATGTCCGCGGCATGAACGAATCGGTTGTCTTCGCAGCGCAGAAGATTTTCAAGCAGAATACGTAGAGAAAAGGGAAGCTTACTCAGGTTCGCGACGCGATTTTTCTCGAGCGCTTCCAGGCGATGTATTTCGAAGTTCTGCGCGCCAACGCGCAGCGTATCACGCGTGCCAAACGAATTCCCTGCGGAGATGGCCATCCTCTCGGTCCTTTCAAGCGTTGCCTAGCCCTCCATGATAACCGAAATCGAATTACGGCGCGGGCGGCTATACTGGTAGTGGCGTGAACACTACTCTTAAAATCGTCTTAATTTCCACCTATGAGCTGGGACGCCAGCCGTTTGGTTTGGCATCGCCTGCGGCCTGGCTGCGCAAACGCGAGCACAGTGTGGTCTGCATGGACCTGGCTAGGCAGGCCTTGAATGAGCCGGCAATCAAAGAAGCGGATTTGATCGCCATTTATCTGCCTATGCACACCGCGACGCGCTTGGCGGCGCAAATTGTGCCGGCGTTGCGCGCGCAAAATCCAGCTGCACATTTCTGCTGTTACGGCCTCTATGCGCCGATGAATGAGGCGTATTTGCGAAGCCTGGGTGTAGCAACAATTTTAGGCGGCGAGTTTGAGAATGGGTTGGTTCATTTGGCGGAGCGCTTGTCGCAGTCGAACGGGAACGGCGTCCATCGATCGGCACCACAAGAAGAATCTTTGATCTCGCTGGAACGGCTGAAATTTGAGGTCCCGGATCGCTCGGGAATGCCTGCATTGCAGAAGTACGCTCATCTCATTATGCCGGGCGATGGTTATCGCATTGTTGGCTCAACGGAAGCCAGCCGCGGATGTAAGCATCTGTGCCGCCACTGCCCCATCGTGCCGGTATATAACGGCGTTTTCAGGATCGTGCCGCGAGAAATTGTGCTTGAGGACATTCGTCGACAAGTAGCCGCGGGTGCGCAACATATTTCGTTCGGCGACCCGGACTTTTTTAATGGCATAGGCCACGCTATTCCGCTAGTCGAAGAATTTCACCGAGAATTTCCCAACGTGACCTATGACGTCACCATAAAAATCGAGCACCTGAGAAAGTACCAAGAGCACTTACCCAAACTGAAAGATACCGGTTGCCTGTTTGTGATTTCGGCGGTGGAGTCCGTGAACGACGTATTCCTCGCCGCCCTGGAAAAAGGCCACACGCGCGCAGATTTCTTGCATGTTGCCGCGACATTTCGCGCTTTGGGCCTGACCTTGCATCCCACTTTTGTTCCTTTTTCACCGTGGACTACCATCGATAATTATCTGGATCTGTTACGAGTTTTGCATGACGAGCAGCTGACGGAAAATGTAGCTCCCATTCAGCTGGGCATTCGCCTGTTGATTCCAGAGGGTTCGCGCATGCTGGAACTTGAAGAAATCAGGCGAGCGATCGGGCCTTTTGATGCGCAATCGCTGGTGTATCCGTGGCGACACGCCGATCCTCGAGTGGACGCATTGAGTGAGACGGTGCAAGGAATTGCCGCTGCGGCCGACCGAGACAAACTATCGCGTACGATGGCCTTTGAACGCATTTGGATAGCTGCACATCGCGCCGCCGGAATCGCGCCGCCGTTGCTTTCGCGTGCTGATAACGCGCAGGCCGTTCCATTTCTCAGCGAACCCTGGTATTGCTGCGCGGAGCCTACGGCCGATCAGCTGATTTCGATCGGGCGACCAAAACCGGTGGTCAGCAATCCAACTGTGTCGGCAGACAGCTTTGTTTGACGTGACGAGAATTTAATCAACGATGAATCCATCCAAACCACGTCCATCCGAACGAAGATTGCTGCTGTTCACGAATAAACTGGGCTACCAGACGAGGAGCTTTGAGGAAGTCGCCCAAAAACACGCCACTGAAATCATCTACGTTACCGACCGCTGTCACCAGTTAGAAGATCCTTGGGGCGATCGAGCCATTGCGGTGCACTTTGAATCTGCGCAGTCTGCGGCAGCCAATGTGGTTGAAGCCTTAAACGGAAAAAGCGTCGATGGAATCCTGGCGTTGGGAGATTCACCGTCGGTGGCAGCTGCGTACACCGCTCGCGAGCTGGGAATTCCTTACAATCACCCCGCCTCCGTGGAAGCTTGCCGCTCGAAATTGCGTATGCGCGAAGTATTCCGCGAAACTGGTCTGAAAACACCATGGTTTCGCGTCATCAATCTCGATCCATTGCCTGAGCCGGACCTGTTAGGGATTTCATATCCATGTGTTTTGAAGCCGCTCTCGCTTTCGGCTAGCCGCGGCGTGATTCGGGCGGATAATCGAGACGAATTCGTTTCCGCGGCACAACGCATTCGCAAGCTGCTCGAATCGCCGGAAATTCGCGCCACTCGAGAAGCGCACCTCGACCAGATTCTCGTGGAGGGTTATATTCCGGGCAGGGAAATAGCCGTTGAAGGCCTGCTGACGGAAGGAGTTCTTAAGATTCTGGCGATTTTCGATAAGCCTGACCCGCTCGAGGGACCGTACTTCGAAGAAACAATTTATGTGACGCCGCCGAACCTTAGCGAATCGCAACAGCTAGCGATTCAAGAATGCGCTCAGGATTGCGCCCGCGCCATGGGCCTTACGCGCGGCCCGGTGCACGCCGAGTTTCGTATCCATGGCGACAGAACGGCAGACGACCAAGTCTGGCCGCTCGAAATTGCTGCCAGGCCTATCGGGGGATTGTGCGCCCGCGCCTTGCGCTTCGTCGAAAACGAAAATCAAACTATTGGGAATAAAAACGCGCATGAACAAGCGACCATGGGACTGGAAGAATTGTTGCTGCTCCACAGTTTGGACTTGCCGGTAAGCGCTTGGGTGCGCGAGCGAATGGCCTCAGGCGTGATGATGATTCCAGTACCCAGCAGCGGAATTCTGGAGAGCGTTCAGGAACAAGAAGCCGCCCGCGAGACTCCCGGGATCACCGAATTGCTGATTACTGCGCGCCTGCATGATTACCTTGAGGCATGGCCAGAGGGCGCCAGCTATCTGGGATTCTTATTTGCGGCTGCGGAGACGACGCGCGAAGTTGAGCAAACGCTGCGAGCGGCACATGCGAAATTACGTTTTACGATAACTCCCAGGCTGCCTGTACAGCACCCGGCCCATCACGCCAGCGGCCGTTCCGTTTGATAACCACGGACCGACACGCAAAATTTATCCTTTAGCTTTTGGCGGTACGTACCCTTCAGGCAACTTCGAACCTTCTCCGAAGAAGAATTGTTCCATCTGCTCTTCCATGATTTTCTGAGAGTTGGGATCAAGCGGATTAAGCCGGTATTCGTTCATCACCATCTTGGAATGTTCCAGCCATAGCTTCCATGCGTCTTTCGAAACACTTTCGTAGACGCGTTTTCCAAGCTCGCCTTTCCACGGTACTCGATCGAGTCCGGGCAAATCTTTATTGAACTTCACGCAATGCACGATGCGGGTTCCTGGTTGGGCGGGCTGGTTGGCGGGAGGCGTCGAACCACCATTTTCATTGGCCATAAACTGATTCTCCTGAAAAAGCTGCTTTTTGACCTTACTGCAAGTTGGAGCGAATTCCTAGTCGGCCAACCGGGCAACAGGGATTTACCCGGTTAGTGCTCTTGACCGGACCTGAGCTGAATCATTTTGCATACCGCATCGCTCGAAGACGGCCTCAGTTTATATGCGGAAGGGGAAACGCGGGGTCGATTTCGACTATGAACCTGAGGGCTGGCTGCAAACTTTTTTGGAATTGCGAAATCCGGACAGCTATATCGCAGATCGTACCCTTTTTTCGATTGACGCCGGAGTGCACCGAAACGTTTCGAGACCTGCGAGATCGCATGCGCAATGCGCCCGAAATGCCTGTTCAGCTGTCTACGGGGCCGCGTTATCTGCATGCTCTGGGCTCGACGTATAAAGAGGTCCTCCGCATGGGTTGTTGATCGTGATTACCGCGGATGCGGCTAAAGATGTGGCCATTCCGGGCGCTGATTATACGTTCGGGGATCTGCAGCTCGCGCTAGCGCTGCGGGAATTTGAAGCCCTCAAGCAAGCCGAAAAGCGCACCGTACGGCTGCACCTGTCTTAATTTAGGGAAAACAGTTTGAAGCAACTCGCGGATGTTGTTATACAAGCATTGGCCCAAATTTCGAAGACTCACGCAAGCAATGCGGGATTGATCATTTCAACCCGATCTCCCGAATCTGGAGGATCGCTCTCTTGGCCGACATTACCACTATGTTTTGGGACATTGGCGGAGTCATCCTGACCAACGGCTGGGGCCGTGCTTCCAGGCTGGAAGCGGCAAAAGTGTTTAACCTGGACTGGGAAGAATTTGTGGACCGACATGATCTGTGCTTTCCCGCTTTGGACGCCGGCCTGATCACCCTGAATGCCTATCTGGACCGCACGCTCTTTTACCGGCCGCGAACTTTCACACGCGAGGAATTTACTGCCTTTATGCTCGAACAATCGAAAGAATTCCCAGAAACGCGCGCCATTCTGGATGAAGTAACACAGTCAAAGAAATATTTTATCGGTTCAATAAACAACGAGCCCCTGGAGCTCAATCAGTACCGCATTGACGTGTTCGATCTGCGGCGGAATTTCGACGTTTTTTTCAGTTCTTGCTACGTACGCTCGCGAAAGCCTGAGGAAACCATCTTCCGTATCGCACTGGAAGTTTCGCAACGCCCACCAGAAAAATGTATTTTTATCGATGACCGCGCACTGAACCTGGAGGTGCCGCGGCGGTTGGGTATGCATGTTATTCACTACAAGGATGCGGAAAGTTTGCGTTCTGAACTGCGAAAGCGCCGTGTTGAGGTATAGTCTCCAGATGGTTAAATCGGTTAAATGCGGCCTTTTTTGATGGGAAGGGAACCCTGATGGCGGACAATACTTATTCTGTCGGCGGTTACGACGGCACCGCCGAACCCGTTACCGTGGTTCTTTTCGGGGCTTCCGGCGATCTCGCGAAACGCAAAGTGATTCCCGCCATGTACGACCTGGCAATTCATAATTCTTTGGGACCCCGTTACACGATTGTAGGCTTTGCTCGCACGCCCATGAGCGACGGCAGTTTTCGGTCTGCTTTAGCAGAGGCAGCCAAGAGCATTTCGGAAGTCGGCCCCATCGACCCTAAACAATGGGATGAATTCGCAGCGAATCTGCATTACATCCAGGGCGAATATGACGATGTGGAATCCTATGCGCGCCTCGCCAAATGTCTGGAGGATTTGGAAGCAGCCAAGAACCTTGGTGGCAATCGCTTGTTTTATTTGTCTACGCCACCTGAAGTTTACCCGCACATCGTGGAGCACTTGGGTAAAGCAGGACTGGCACGGCCTAAATCAGCCGATTCGTGGGTAAGAATTATCATCGAAAAACCGTTTGGGCGGGACTTGGCGTCCGCAAAAGAGTTGAACAAAACGGTTTTGAATGTTGTCGAAGAAAAGCAGGTTTACCGCATCGATCATTACCTCGGAAAAGATACGGTCCAGAACCTGCTGGTGCTGCGCTTTGGCAACGGCATTTTTGAGCCGCTATGGAACCGGAATTATGTGGATCACGTGCAGATCACCGCTGCGGAAACGCTGGGCGTGGAGCGCCGCGGCGGTTTCTATGAAACCACCGGGGCATTGCGCGACATGATCCAGAGTCACGTACTGCAACTTACCTCGCTGGTTGCCGTCGAGCCGCCCGCCTCATTTGATGCTACCTCGGTACGCAACGAAAAACTCAAAGTGTTGCAGTCCATTCGCCCGTTCAATCTGGAGATGGTTGCGCAGGCGGTGGTGCGCGGGCAATACGCGCCTGGGCAGGTTGGCGGCAAGCCCGTTCCAGGATATCGCCAAGAGCCAGGCGTAAGCCCAACTTCGCGCACCGAAACTTTTGTGGCCGCAAAACTGTTGATCGACAACTGGCGCTGGGCCGGCGTGCCATTTTATTTGCGCACCGGAAAACGTCTCGCAAAACGCAGCACCGAAATCGTGATTGAATTTCGACGTGCGCCGCATATGGTGTTCCGCGAACGCGACCTGGAACCGAATCGCTTGATCCTTAATATACAGCCCGACGAAGGAGTCTCCGTTTCCTTCGTGGCCAAACGGCCTGGAACGGAAATGAGCATCGGCAACGTGACTATGGATTTCAAATACAAAGAGGGTTTTGGCGAAGCACCACGCAGTGCATACGCAACGCTGGTGAATGATTGCGTGCGCGGAGATGCCACGCTTTTCGATCGTGGCGATAACGTGGAGGCCGCCTGGGCGCTGATCGACCCGATCCTGGAGGTCTGGACCGCGGCAAAAAGCGCTGCCGTCCCGCAATATCCTGCCGGAAGCTGGGGCCCGCATGAGTCCGACGTTCTTCTCGAGCGCGACGGCAGGCATTGGCACAACCCGTAGTAAAGATGCCGGTATTCTCGAAGATCTAGGGGGAGCTGGTGATCCTGGCTGGGGATGTGGGCGGTACGAAGTGTAATCTCGCGCTGTTCTCGGAAAAAGGCGACAAGCTCACTGCTGTTTTCAAACAAAGATTTGCGAGCAAGGAATTTGCGCAATTTAGCCTCATCGTGAAGGAATTTTTGCGGCAAGCCGCGCCCTACCTGGCGGGCAGGCGCATCGAAGCTGCCGGTTTTGGCGTCGCCGGACCGGTAATTAAGAATCGCGTTCGCGCCACAAATCTTCCGTGGGTGGTGGATACCGAAAATCTTGTTGACGAGCTGAAGGTAAAACAGGTTGTCGTTCTTAACGATCTGGGCGCCACGGGCCACAGTGTCGAACATCTCCCCCCTGAAGATTTCTGTGTTCTCAATACCGGTAAGCTCGAACCTGGCGGCACTAAAGCGCTGATTGCAGCCGGAACCGGACTCGGCCAGTCGTTTTTGGTGTGGAATGAAAATGAAAATCGTTACAAGGTGGTTCCCTCCGAGGGCGGCCATTCCGATTTCGCGCCGCACACCGAATTGCAGATCGAGCTTTTGCGCTTCATGCGCCGCCGCTACCCGCAAGTAAGTTGGGAATTGATTCTTTCAGGGCGCGGTTTTCGTACCCTGCATGAATTTCTTTCCCCCACTGTAAGACATGCCACGTTTGAAGATCCCGACGCGGACCCGGCGCCAGTTATCACCCGCCAGGGATTAGATAAATCGTGCCCCGTGTGCGTGGAAACCCTGGAGCTATGGTGTGCCATCTACGGCGCGGAAGCGGGAAATTTGGCGTTGAAAGTTTTGGCTCTCGGCGGCGTGTTCGTGGCCGGCGGAATTGCCGTAAAAATACTGGACAAAATTAAGGACGGTTCGTTTTTTCAGTCCTTCCAGGATAAATGGAAATTTGAATCGCTGATGAACAATATTCCTGTGTCGGTCATACTTAACGAATCGGCGCCGCTGATTGGTGCGGCTTACGAAGCTCTTGCAGCCATCCAGAAGTAACCATTCACAAGTAAAAGGTCCCGTGACATTTCTGGAAGAGCAGATCGGCCCATGGAAACCGGTTAGCCGCGCGGCGGCTATTGGTTGGGTAGTGTTTTACATAATGTTCTTTTTGTATGCCGCGTTCAATCATTCGGGCTTTCTCTTCCTCGATTACGTCAATCTGATCATTCACGAAGGCGGCCATTTGTTCTTCAGCTGGTTCGGTTACACGATCACCATTCTTGGTGGAACCCTCGGCGAATTGATCGTGCCATTATTGTGCGGAGTCTATTTTTTACGGCAGGGTGAGCTGACCGCTGTAACTTTTTGTAGTTTCTGGTTCTTCGAAAATTTTCTGTACATTGGCACGTACATGGCGGATGCCCGAGCTTTGGCGTTGCCGCTGGTCGGTTCCGGCGATCACGACTGGGAAATTCTGTTTGGCCAGTGTGGTCTGCTGCAGCAGGACCAGCGCATCGGTGGCATTACCAGGGTGCTAGGTTGGCTTGGAATGCTGGCTACTGTCGCGTGGTTTGCGTGGCGAACGAAATTGGTATCCTCGGACCAGACCTCGTAGCAGCTTTTGCCTCTAGTCCATAGCCGACTGTCGCTTCCAGTTTTTTGGTAGACTACCATCATCCGTTCTACCGCGGTCCGCTCCGCGATTAACGTAAACATTAAGGAATAACGACATGAGCAGCACAGTCACAACACAAGCTCCCGATTTGCAAAACTATGTTCACGGCGGATGGCGCCGTTCGGCCACGCAAGAATACGTGGACGTAATAAACCCTGCGACCGCTGAATTGCTGGCGCGCACTCCGTTATCCACTGCAGCGGATGTTGACGCTGCTGTCCAAGCCGCCGCGGATGCTTTTCCAGCGTGGCGGCGTACACCGCCTGGCGAACGCGTGCAATATCTATTTAAGTTAAAGAATCTGCTCGAAGAGCATATCGGCGAACTCGCGCGCCTGATCACCGAGGAAAACGGGAAAACTCTGGCGGAAGCGAAGGCCGAACTCCGTCGCGGTATTGAAAATGTGGAAGTGGCCTGCGGAATCCCCATGATGATGCAGGGTTACAACCTTGAAGATGTTACGCCCGGTGTGGACGAAACATTGATTCGTCAACCACTCGGCGTCGTCGCGGCCATTGTGCCATTTAACTTTCCCGCGATGATTTCTTTCTGGTTTTTGCCTTACGCCATAGCCTGCGGCAACACCTTCGTACTGAAACCGTCCGAGCGTGTGCCGCTGACCATGCGACGCATTATCGAGTTGGTTGAGGCCACTGGCTTGCCGCGTGGCGTAGTGAACCTGGTGAATGGCGGGCGTGAGGTGGTTGATGCGCTGTGCGATCACCCGCAGGTGCGAGCGATCAGTTTCGTCGGCTCCACGCCGGTAGCCAAACATGTGTACACTCGCGCAGCCGCCAGCGGCAAGCGCATGCAATGCCAAGGTGGAGCAAAAAATCACGTCATCGTGTTGCCGGACGCGGATATGGAATTGGCTACGCAAATTATCGGGGACAGCGCATTCGGCTGCGCGGGACAACGCTGCCTCGCTGTTTCAGTGGCCGTTACGATTGGCGCCGCGCAGGAAACTTTTCGCGATTCGATCAGCCACGCCGCATCGTCGCTGCGTGTCGGCAATGGACTGAGTGCCGGTGTGCAGATGGGGCCGGTAATCAGTAAGGAAAGCAAGCAGCGCGTGGAGTCGTTAATCGCTGCTGGTGTAGCCGAGGGCGCTAAGCCTATCGTCGATGGGCGTAACACAAAAATTCCCGACAGTGAAGGCGGCAATTTTATCAAGCCCACGATTCTCGATGGCATTCCAGCTTCCAGCAAATTGACGCATACAGAAATTTTTGGTCCGGTGTTGAGCCTGGTGCACGCGGATTCCATCGATGACGCCATGAAGTTTCTGCACAACAGTCCCTATGGAAACCAGGCCTCGCTGTTTACCACCAGTGGCGCGGCTGCAAGGAAATTTCGCTACGAAGCGCCCGCTGGGAATATCGGCATCAACATTGGCGTGGCAGCGCCCATGGCGTATTTCCCATTCAGCGGATGGAAAGATAGTTTCTTCGGCATTTTACATGGGCAGGGGCGCGACGCCGTGGAGTTCTACACCGAATCGAAAATAGTCATCGAGCGTTGGTCGAGGCAGGAAACCAGAAAATTTTAATGCGGCCGAGAGCATGAACACCAAGCCGCTGCAACTCGACGTAAACGAACAGATCGAGTGCGCACACACGCTCGCGTCCAAGTTTTATACCGACCCCGCCATTCTCGATATCGAAAAGACGCGCATTTTTTTGCGCACCTGGCAACTGGTTGGCACGCTCAGCCACGCATGCGGCGAAGTGGATGGCGTAAAACGCACCATTGCTGATCCAGAAAGTTTTTTTACTGCCGAGGTTGCCGGCGAGCCGGTTATCGTGGTGCGCGACAAGCGGGGCGTCTTGCGGGCCTTCAGCAACGTGTGCCGTCACCGTGCCGGGCCCATCGCATTAGGCAGTGGCTGCAAAAACGTGTTGCGCTGCCAATATCATGGTTGGACTTATACGCTGGATGGGCGCCTGATTGGCACGCCTGATGTTGAGGGCGTGGAATTCTTTGATCGCAGCACCATGGGGATGGTACCGCTGCGCGTGGAGGTCTGGGAACAATTCATCTTCGTGAATTTCGATGGTCAGGCGGAGCCACTGGCGTCGTATCTGGGCAAAATTCCTGAGCAGGTTCGCGGATTTCAGTTTGCAGGGCTGCAATTCGCCGAACGACGCGACTATGTGATCAAGTGCAACTGGAAGGTGTACGTCGACAATTACCTCGAGGGCTATCACATCCCGATTGCACACCCGGGATTGATGCGCGAGATCGATTACGCGCACTATCGCACCGACACGTATCGCTATTACTCCCAACAATTTGCGCCCATCCGCGCGATGAAAGCGGAAGAGAACGCCGAGCGATTTTACGCGCCGGGCAGCGGGCTGCAGCAAGCGGCGTATTTCTGGATTTTCCCGAATTTGATGCTCAACATTTACCCGGACAATATTTCGACTAACCTCATCGTACCGATTGCACACGACAAGACGTTGACCATTTTTGAATGGTTTTTCCACGACGTGGCGGATAGCAAAGTGCGGGAACGCGTACAGCGCGCCATTGCTTTCAGTGACGAAGTGCAGCAGGAAGATATCGGGCTTTGCGAGAATGTGCAGCGCGGACTGCGTTCCGCGACGTATGATCGCGGGCGCTATTCGGTAAAGCGTGAAAATGGCGTGCACCATTTCCACATGCTGCTTGGCGAGGTCCTCGGCCGCACCTAGTCTCCGTCAACGTTCTCGTCCGCAGACAAAAAGTGATAAGCCGGACGCAGCACCATGCAGTAACGGCGCTTGCGGCTTAGTCTTTACTCATGGCGCTACGAACAAATCACGCCGTTATGAATTAGAGATGCTGCTATGCGCCGCCATCCTACGGATGGGCTGGAACGGGCGTTGGCGCTGGCTTAGCGGGCGCCGGAGTTTGAGCTCCTGGAGTTTTCGGATAGTCGAAATTGACCTTGGGAGCCTGACGCGCGCCGGGCTCGGTTTTGAAGTACGCGTCGTTACGCGTAAATCCGGCCAAGCTGGCGATGATGTTGTTGGGAAACAGCGAGATGTAGGTGTTGTAGTCCTGCAGGACCTGATTGTAGTTACGACGCTCGATGGCGATGCGATTCTCCGTGCCTGCGAGTTCATCCTGCAAGCGCATAAAATTTTCATTGGATTTGAGCTGCGGATAATTCTCGACGATCACCAGCAAACGCCCGAGCGCCGAGTCCAACTGCCCATTGGCGGCGATTTTCTCCGCCGGAGTGCTCGCGTTGAGCAAAGCGGAGCGTGCTCGCGCGATCTCGCCATAAACGGCTTGCTCCTGCATGGCATAACCTTTCACCGTCTCAACCAAATTAGGAATCAGATCGGCGCGCCGTTGCAGCACTACGTCCACCTGCGACCAAGCGGCATTCATCGCTTCGCGCTTGATGGCCATCTGGTTGCGCCGGCTTACATAGAAACTGCCCAGCACCAAAGCAAGAATCAGAAGAATCACTAAAATCACGATGCCTGTTTTCATATGCTCCTCAATTACCTGAAATTCAAGAATTTGCCTGCCTGGTCCGTTGCCACTGCTCTTTAGGCAAATGCTGGTCTAATGCGCGAATTACCGATTCCACAGCGGCAAGATATGCTCCGTAAGCCTGCGTGATTTCCACGTGCGCATCGGTATGCTCTCGCAAACGCAGAATAGTTTCAAATGCGGAAGCGTTCGAGTGTGTGAGCGCCGTGGCGCGACGAATGACATCGCGTGGCTCGGCAGGTGGCTCCTCTCCGGACGCGATGATCACGTGGCGCAGCAAGGTGAGAACCGACGAAAAAGATTTGCGCAAAACGGGCGTCAGCTCGCGCGGATCGCCTGGAGAACGAAAATAAGCGTTACGCAATTTTAATAGCACCGTTCGCAATTCATGTTCGACCTGCACCCGATGCAGATTGATGGGCAGTTTCAGGTTGGCGATGGGATCGCTACCGAATAACACACGGCGGCTGTCCTTAATATCGCGCAACTCAATGGAAAAAACATCCGCTGATTGCTGCAACTCTTCGGCGGTAAAAAATAGAGGCGCCGGCTCTTTTTGTTCCACCACCCACCAGCGCACCGCCGGCGCCATGCGCCCCAACTCTTCCACGGAAAGCGAACCGAGCACGCAGAATACGTTCAAATCAGAATGATCGGGGTGGTAGCCACCGCGCGCGGCAGAGCCGTACAAGATCACGGATTGGAGATTCGCTGAAGAAACTTCTTTCAAGCGGTTCACAAGCTCGTTTAATTTCGTATCCGTCGAGAGCATGCTCTTGTCACTCCTTTGCTCCACCAATAGCAACTGCGCCACACATCACAGCGCTGCTTACCAACTTCCAGAGGCCCCGCCTCCGCCACTGCTACCGCCTCCGAATCCGCCGAATCCTCCGCCGCCTGAACCACCGCCCCAACCGCCCCCACCAAATCCGCCTCCGGCCCAGCCACCGCCTCGCCCGCCGCCACCCCATCCACCCATCAGCGGCCAGATCCACCAACCACCGCCGCCGCGCCCTCCGCCGGATGATCGACTCAGGAACCAAATTATCAGGAAGATGCCGATGATCAGCCAGATGGAAATTCCGCCGCGGGAACCTTCATCACGATGCCGGACCTGGCGCATCGGCGGCTGGTTGCTGAGGGTCACTCCGCGATCATCAGCAATATATTTCGCCAGCTGCCACGCGGCGGCTTCGATGGCGCCGCTGAAATCGCCACGACGCAGGAATGGAACCATCGCGCGGCCGGCGTCCCCGGCGCGCGCATCATTGATAACTGGCTCCAGGCCGTAACCTACCTCGATCCTGTATTTGCGCTCGTCGGGAGAGACTAGTAAGAGAACGCCACGATTGACCTTCTTGCTGCCGACGCCAAGCTGCTTATAAAGGTCGACCGCATAATTCTCGATGCTTTGCCCTTCGAGCGAATGCACGGTGACAATGGCCATCTGCGCACCGGTTTTTTGTTCAAGCTCGGCGCAAAGCGCTTCCAGTCGAGCCTTAGTGTCCGGCTGTATCGCGCCGGCGAGATCGCTGACATAGCTTGTCGGATGAATTTTCTTGATGTCTTCAGCGGCCGCTGCACAGGCGAGCGCGAAGACTAGGCAAAACACTGCGAGGGGTCTTAGAGCGTGGGCGCGTTTCATGGCGGGGTCAGCGGGCCATTGAACTATATGTTGGCGGCTCACAGGTGTAAAGCGCTCCCGATCTACGATTGGCGTAGGAGCACGTCAGGCGCTATTAGAATAATTCATCAAGACTGTCTACCCATTTTTCAACAAATTACCCAAGCTCCTACCAGCGCTGGAAAGTGTCTCTTTTTGCACAGTTTTGGCCCACGCCTGAATGCTATTTTTTTCTCCTAGGCCCTCAGCCCTTCCGTTCGGGTCACGCGCACCTCGGTACAAGAAAAGACTATGAGAATCCTGCTCTATAACCCCGACAACGGGGTTACGCGCAATTTTATGCCGCACCTCTGGATGTTCCTGTTGCAGGCACTTACTCCGGCGGGACACGAGGTGGTGTTGATTGACGGCAACGCTCAGCCCATGGATGAAGAGGCCATTGCGCAATTCGTGATTGCCGAAAAGATCGGTCTGGTGGGCATCGGGGCCATGACGCGCATGGTTGCCAAGGCCTACCGCATGGCTGACGCGATTCGCGCCGTCGGCGTGCCGGTGGTTATGGGTGGGCCGCACGTCACGGAAATGGCCGACGAGGCCCTCGGTAGAGCCGGGGGAGCGCGCCATGCCGACGCCGTAGCTCTTGGCGAGGCCGATGAGACTTGGCCCAAGATTGTCGAGGATGCCGCAAGGGGCACGCTGAAAGACGTATACGCTCCGGTCGATGCTTTTGGCCAGGAACATAAGCCTTCCTTGCAAACCTACCCGCCAATCCCGTGGGACACCATCGACCTGAAGCAATTCAATATCGTTCCAAAGTTTTTTAAATCCATGCTGCAAAAAATTGGCGACGGCTGGGGAACGTTCCGCATCATCCCGGTAGAGTCGGGGCGCGGCTGTCCTTACGGGTGCGAGTTCTGTACTGTGACCGGATTTTTCGGCGACTCCATCCGCTTTCGCACCAACGAAAGCGTAGTGAATGAACTGTTGCTGTTGAAAGCACGGGCGAAAAAAGAGCGCGGGCAGATCGCGGTGTTTTTTATCGATGACAACTTCGCCATCAACATCAAGCGCACCAAGTCGCTGCTGCGCGACATTATTGCCGCTGAGGCGCAAGTGCATTGGGTGGCGCAAATCAGCGCCAACCTGCTGCGCGATGAAGAGCTTGTCGACCTGATTGCCGCCGCCGGTGGCAAGTGGATTTTTATTGGCATGGAGTCCATCGACCCCGCCAACCTGAAAGATGTAAACAAGGGCTTCAATAAGCCCGGTGAATATGCGGCCGTGCTTCAGCGGCTTGCAGACCGCAACGTGTTCGCGATTACGTCTTTTATTTTCGGGATGGACAACGACACAACCGGAGTGGCGGAGCGCACCTTGCAGGAGATTCGCACGTGGCCACCGGGATTGCCTATCTTTGGTTTGCTGACGCCGCTGCCGGCGACACCGTTATATAAAAGGTTGGAGGCTGCAGGGCGGCTGACGCGACCGAAACATTGGCAGGAATTCATACCATTTGCCATGGCCCACACACCGCTGAAGATGACCATCGACGAGGCCCACGCTGAGGTGAAGTACGGCTGGTCGAAATCGTATAGCCCGGAGGCCATCGCGAAGGCCTTGGCGATGGTAGCTCATAAGCCCCTGGGATACCGCGTAAATATTTTGATCTCGCGGCTTTGTTTCCGCGGGATTTATTTCCCGCAGCTTGGTCGCTTCGCCTGGGTCAAGACCATCGCCGAAAACCGGCGAGCCATTTTTAGCCTGATACGAGAAGGCTTCGGGGCCAGGCGCGCGGCACGCTCAGGATCATTGAGCCTTTCGTCCTCGGCGCCCCGCTAAATCACGAAGCCTATCCGAAGCAGACCATTGTTCCTTCGCTGGCATTAGCTCGGGTGTTTTCCGACATCATTAGCTACCAAATCCTGGCCAACTTTTTTATAACTTGCCCTCCCCTACAGGATGGACCTGATTTGAAGTATGGAATGGAAGGGGTGATACTTCCACCTATGGCAAACAAAAAAACAGTCTCCACGAAAGAAACGAAAACCGCGAAGACTCCGAAGGTCAACGGCGGCGAAACGCATCAACAAGCCACGACGGACGCTCTGCTCACCACCAACCAGGGCTTGCCCATTTCAGACAACCAGAATTCGCTGAAGGGCGGCGGCCGCGGGCCGACGCTGCTGGAAGATTTTATCTTGCGTGAAAAAATCACCCATTTTGACCACGAGCGAATCCCGGAACGCATCGTGCACGCGCGGGGCTCGGGTGCGCACGGATATTTTCAGCCGTATAAGTCCATGAAACACGTTACCAGCGCGAATTTTCTTTCGGATCCGAAGGTCAAGACGCCAGTGTTTGTGCGTTTCTCGACGGTCGCGGGAGGCGCCGGCTCGGTGGACCTGCCGCGCGACGTCCGAGGTTTCGCCGTGAAGTTTTACACGCAAGAGGGCAATTTTGACCTCGTTGGAAACAACATCCCGGTGTTTTTCATTCAGGATGCTATTAAATTTCCGGACTTAATTCATTCCGTAAAGATGGAAGCGGACCGCGGTTACCCGCAAGCAGGTTCGGCGCATGACACGTTCTGGGATTTCGTTTCGCTTATGCCCGAGTCGCTGCACATGATTATGTGGGCGATGTCGGATCGCGCGATTCCGCGGTCATTTCGCATGATGGAAGGATTTGGCGTGAATACTTTCCGCCTGGTGAATTCCGAGGGCATGTCGAAGTTTATAAAATTTCACTGGCGGCCGGTACTGGGGACGGCGGCAGTCCTGTGGGATGAAGCCGTCAAGATCAGCGGCGCCGATCCGGACTATCATCGCCGGGATTTGTTCGAAGCTATTGCTAGCGGGAATTTTCCGGAGTTTGAATTTGGACTTCAGATTCTCGATGATAAAACCGCCGATAAATTGCCGTTCGATGTTCTGGACGCTACAAAAGTGATTCCTGAAGAAGTGGTGCCGGTGGAGATTGTGGGCAAAATGGTGCTGGACCGAAATCCCGACAATTTTTTTGCGGAGACCGAACAAGTGGCGTTCTGCCCCAGCCACGTAGTACCCGGGATTGATTTCAGCGAAGACCCGCTGCTGCAAGGGCGCTTATTTTCCTATCTGGATACGCAACTCAGCCGCTTGGGCTCGCCAAATTTTCATCAGCTTCCCATCAACGCACCGAAGTGCCCATTCGCGAATATGCAGCGTGACGGTCACATGCAAATGATGGTTCACAAAGGGCGCGGCAATTACGAGCCGAACTCCATCGTACCGAATGGCGAGCGCGAAACGCCAACGGGCTTCCGCACGGCGCCGATTCCACTGGAGGGAACGAAAGTTCGCTTGCGCGCGGAATCTTTTAAAGATCACTATTCGCAGGCGCGTTTGTTTTACCGTTCGGTCACGCCGCAAGAACAGAAGCACATGGCCATGGCGCTGACGTTTGAATTGAGCAAAGTGGAAATTCCGGAGATCCGGAAAAAAATGCTTGGCCACCTCAAGGTGATCGACGAAAAACTGGGAGCTAAAGTTGCGGACGGCCTAGGAATGACCGGCGAGGCCATCGCGGCCTCGCCTGCGGCGAAGCCAATCGATTTGCCACCTAGCCCTGCACTTCGCCTGTACGGAAAATATAAGCCGACTTTAAAAGGCAGGAAAGTTGGCGTGCTGCTGGCGGACGGATTTGACGTGAAATTGAAGGACGCTCTGGTCGCGGCGATCAAGAAAGAAGAAGCCACGCCGGCGATCATCGCGCCGAAGGTCGGAGGTGTTATGGATTCCGCGGGCAAGAGAGTGGTGGCGGAAATGGCGCTCTCTGGCTCGCCGTCTATTATGTTCGACGCGGTGGCAGTGCTTGCTGGTGCGGCCGGCGAGAAATCGTTAAGTGCAGAGCCGGATGCGGTGAGCTTCTTGATGGACGCGGACCGGCATCTGAAGGCAATTGCGTTGGCTGGCGTTTCGAATCTCGCCAAGAAGACTCACGTTGAAGGCGTTGTCGGCGTGACGGAACTTCGCGGCAACGGCGACATTTCGAAGTTCATCAATTTCGCGCGAAACGGCAAGGTGTGGGAACGCGATACCGCATAACGCAGATCGACTGTCGCGATTTTTTCACCCGATGCTAGTGAAATGCGGCGGCCAACAGGTCGACCATCAAGCGGATGGCGGTTTGCGCGGTGCGCCCGCTCGGATCGCGATAGGGATTCACCTCCACGATGTCGAGTCCTACCAATTTTCCCTTGGTGGGGATCTCCTTCATGAGCTCGTCAATTTCCTGAAAATTCAGGCCACCCGGTTCGAGTGTGCCGGTTCCCGGGGCCAGCGTAGGGTCCATGGAGTCCACGTCGAAGGTGACGTAGATATTTTCGCTTTGTGGAATTTGTTCGATGGCAGCGTTAATTCCACTGCGATGGATTTCTTCGGACGTGACTACCTTGGTAGGAATTGCCTTTGCGTTGCCGGCGGCTTCCTGATCGTTGGCGATCCCGCGCATGCCGATCTGGGTGATGTGCTTCACGGTGGGCAGCTTTGCTACGCGAAGCACCCACGAGGCGTGGTCAAGATTGTCCTTCGCACCCGTCCAGGTGTCGAGGTGCGCGTCAATGTGCACGACGGTAAGCGGGATGTCATATGCGCGAATGATAGGGAATGTAATGCTATGATCGCCGCCTAAAACAATTGGAAAAGCTTTCTTGGCGAGAATTTTCTTAACTGCTTCAGTGATTTTAGTGCCAGTCTCAACGGCGACGGTGGGATAAATCAGCACGTCGCCAACGTCCACCCATTGCTTGCCCTTCAAGACAGTGCGGTCGCCGTCGATGTAGTAGAAACCTTCCGTTAAATCGTGCGCGTATTCCTGGGAATTTTCGCGCATGTCGCGCGGTCCGTAGCGCTCGCCGGGCTGGCCCCAGGTGCCTTCATCAAAAGGCACGCCCAGCACAGCGAAGTCGGCTTTAAGATGATCAAGGTCGGGATCGTATCGCGCGCTCAGAAAAGTGCGCACGCCGACAAATGTCGGCGCCGTCTGAGCGAATGCACTGCGAGAAACACCCAGTGTCAATGCCAGAAAACATCCCGCAACGATTATTTTGTTCATCGCATTTCCTTTTAGTGATTTTAATTGCCGGATGCTTCCTGCAAAACATTGGTGTTTGCTTAGCTTAGTGTAGCGCGCCACGCTCGCAATACTTCCGCAACCGTCCAGGCTTGTGCGATACATCCGCGGGGAGTGAAGGGCGGTTCACCATCGAAAATTTCGCTCAGCGTGCCCAAGCCGTGCGAATGAATTTGTTTGCCCAGGGGCTCAAGAAAACTCAGGGCCGCATCGCGATCCGCGTAAACACGTAGATGCGCCAGCACAAATGGGCCGAGCAGCCAGCCCCACACGGTGCCTTGGTGATACGCTCCATCACGCTCTCGAATGTTGCCACCATAATGCTCCTGATAGCCCGGTTCGGTTTGTGCGAGGCTGCGCAGTCCGTAAGAGGTAACCAGCCGCCGGGCACAAATATCGACAACCGCTTTTTGCTGTTTCGCGGGAAGCGGGCTCTGCGGCAAAGAAACGGCAAAAATCTGGTTGGGGCGGAGAGCGGCGTCATTTCCAATTCCCGGCGCGTCAAGGACGTCATAGCAGTATCCGGAGCGGTCGTTCCAGAATTTGGAAAAGCTTTGTTTTACGCGCTCCGCTAATTTTGTGAAGGGCTCAGCAGATTTGTTCGCAGCAGGAGCGAGACTAGCCATAGTTTCCAGCGCATTAAACCATAGCGCATTAATCTCCACAGGCTTTCCAATTCGTGGCGTCACAACCCAGTCGGCGACTTTGGCATCCATCCAGGTGAGTTGCACTCCGGGTTCGCCGGCGTAGAGCAAGCCATCGGCCTGGTCAACGTGAATGTGATAGCGGGTGCCGGCCATGTGAGCATCGATCATTTGGGACATCACCGGAAAAAGCTTGGCCAGCGTTTCGATATCTTGCGTAGCCGCAAAATATTGTCGGACCGCTTCGAAAAACCACAGCGCGGCGTCTACAGTGTTGTATTCGGGGCGCCCGCCCGCATCAGGAAAATTATTGGGTAGCATGCCGCCGTCGATGTAGCGCGCGAAAGACTCCAGGATCTTTTTTGCAATGCCGGCCCGGCTGGTTGCCAAAGTTAATCCAGGGAGCGCGATCATGGTGTCGCGACCCCAATCGCCAAACCAGTGATAGCCGGCGATGATCGATTTCCCATCCGAATCGTCAGGGTCATTCGGCACGTCACGCGTCACCACGAATTGGTCGGCGGCGAGAATGAGTTGCCGAACCCAGGCGGGTGCTACAGATGCGGCCGTCGCATCCGCGGAAGACCATTGCGCTAGCAGGTCCGATTCGCGCTTCGCGTTCTGTGCGCGCGCTACATCGCCATCGAGCGCTGTGCTTGCATTGGTAGAAAAAATGATGGTCACACTCTGATTTCGTTGAAGCACGGCGCGGAAGGCCGCAGCCAAAAGGTAATCTTCGCGATCGTCCAGACCGCGATATTTTTCGAGCGGCAGAAAATAATCGCGGGACCAGTCATGCCGTGGCTCGACCTTGGCGCCCGCGCTTAGCAGATAAAAGGGGATTGCGCCGTCGAATGCGGTGATCTGCAAGCCATTCTTCACCGCGTCGATTTTCATGCGCCAATTGCCGGCGTGAGTGTTGGAATGAAAATCGCGATAATTGATGAAAGTTCGCAGCTCCAGTTCCATAGATTGGCGGCCGCGCAACATTGTATATTGCACGCACGTAGTGTTCTCGCCGTGACGCATCCAAACGCGTTTCTCGAGGAGTGCATCACCAACGGCAAACCGCCACACCGGAGTATTTCCGTCCAGCCGGAAGCTTTCAATATGCACGTAGCCCTGGGGTTCAATTGCCCCACTGGCCCAACGATTGGTTGCCAACGCGTAATCCAGCGCGTCGAAACGAACTGTTTCATCGACCTTGGCTACCAGTTGCATGCGGCCAAATTGCGGGTGTTGGGCCGCTACCAGCAAGCCATGATAGCGACGGGTAAGATTGCCGCTTACGGTACCCGAAGCAAATCCGCCAATGCCGTTAGTGACCAGCCACTCACGTTGTTCCGCGACATCCAGCACACCGCAGATTTCGCGACCGAAGTTGACTTCCGCATTTTGGCTAGCGCTCTTTTTTGCTGACGCACGTCGCGAAGTCACTCGCGGCTTGTTCGTTGCCATGCTCATGCCTTCCTAAGAGTTCGCGGTCGCCGGGCGCTTAGCTACGTCAAGAATGACATTTCGCTCGAATACGATGCAAAGCGTTTCAATCGTGCACAAACTTCAGGGTTGCGAGTTTTTGAAGACACGGGCACAGAGATAATTTTTTCTACTTTAGAATTATTGGTTCTGGGGGGTTGCGAAATCGGCGAAATATTCTGTTGCATATCGCGATCGGCACCGTGAAGCCCGCCCCGAGGAGCAGTCGAAATGCTAATTTACGCTGCCCATTGCGCCAGCAGTCCCGGTAAGCCCAGGCTAAAGCCCTTCCACCCAGGCAGGCGTACCTGTTCCAACTCGATTTGCCAAATTCACCCTGTCTATCTAAACGAATCAGTCGGAGTATGCCGTTCGCTAAGGCTTCGAGATTCTTACTGGTATTTTCGCCGTGGAGACGGTAGGCCGAGGTACAAGGTCGTTTAATGACCACAAATGGGCTGTAGTCGCCAACTCTAAGCTGAATATAGGTGTCGTCGGCGTGAAAAGTCTGTGGCGTAGTATCTCGCCGTCCACCGCCCACTGCATCGAAAACTGACTTTCGTACGATGGTGTTGTTAGAACTGAGAGATATGGTCTTGGAGGCGTAGTTCCTGAATTTAAAAATTTCTATGGTATCTGCTGGTGCAGCCTGCGGAGGCGACTCGCCGTCTCGAAAATACAATATGCTGCCCATGAGCAGCGGGGGCGAATCCAGCTGCCGGATGACTTTATCAAATGTTTCGAGCGCAAACGGTAGGAAAAGGTCGTCGCTGTCCAGATACACGAGATATTCGCCCTGGGCTAAAGCGGCCGCAGCATTGCGAGCGATCTCGGGCCCTTGATTGCGTTGCTGAATAAGTCTGAGCTTGTTTCCATAGGATTCCAGTACCTCGGCCGACCTGTCAGTGGACCCGTCATCAACAGCGAGTAGCTCGAAATCGCTAAAAGTCTGGTTTAAAACGGAATCAACGGCCTCCCTTACGTAATTTTCCCTGTTGTAAACCGGTATCAACACGCTGAAGCGAACGCTCATCGAGTCGAGTATAACGTGAGGTCTCTGCTCCTCCGCCGGAAATATCTTGAGGAGAACAGAACGTCGTCCAAACAATCCAGCCTGCGTAGCAGCGCTATTCGAGTTCAAAAGCCTTGGCCAACGTGACGCTCCTCCGCCAGCGGGGGGAGAGTGGCGCAGCAGGATTTCCTCGCAAATTGCCAGTATTCCGTAGAAAAAAAGGAATTTGGAGTGTAAACGCTAGTGTTATACCAACAGTGTTACATTCGGAGGCGTCAAGCATCGCTGACAATAATGCGCGGCGGTAGCGACCGCCGGGTGAGTGGGAAGTAAGCGGTCCCTGGGAAGCCGCACGAAACCTGCGTCCTTTTGGATTAGAGCTGGCATCCAACGAGCATCAGGTAGTCAGGAGTAAATTTCACCATGAGCAATCCGCTAGGTACTTATATAAATGATCATTTGGCTGGTTCGGCGTATGCGATAGACCTCGTCGAATTTCTCCGTGACACGTATGAGGGACAAGAACTTGGACAGCTTGCTGCTTGGCTTCTGGCCGAGATAAGAGCGGACCGAGAGGTACTGGAAGGGCTCCGGGAACGCGCGGGCGGCGGTTCAAGCAAAGCGAAGGAGATGGCAGCCTGGCTTGGCCAAAAAGTCAGCCGGCTGAAGTTAGGACACACTGCCAACGATGGGTTGGGTTTATTCGAAGCGCTTGAATTCCTGGAGATTGGAATTCATGGAAAATTAGAACTGTGGCGTGCCTTCGCGGCGGTCGCGCCCGCTAATCCACAACTAAGAGGGGTGGATTTCGAACACCTCGCAAACCGCGCCGAAAAACAGCGAGCGGAGGTTGAACGCAGACGCTTGCACCTCGCACATTTCGTTTTCGGGGCGGATAAGCGGCAACGTAGTGTTCGGTCTAGAGACGTTTCCGCACAGCCACACAAGCTGACGGCCGAGAGCCACACTCCTCTGGCGATAGGGTTGGCGTTTGCTGTTGCAGCCGCCGTTGCGATGGGCCCAGACCTGGTGCGATATATGAAAATACGTGCGATGTAATTCCTGTGAAGAATGGCAGTGTCCCGAACGCGTCTGACATACGACTTACGTCGACGTCGATACTTCTACGGGCGTCCCATGATGTGCACATGGGCGTAGGGGGATCCGGCCCACATGATGTACGCGCCGGCATCCCGATGCGTAATTGGCAAGCCGGTGGTTTTGGCGTCGAAGGCCAGATGATTATCCAGTGCGGGCCCACAGTAATAGGGGGACTCGTCTTGTCATACGGATCGGAATCGCTTCGCTGCGTGGCACCGGCGAGCATGTAGGTAATTCCAGGGGCGGTGTTTGTCGGCTTTGGTTTGTGAGCCCTGAAGTCAGATGCCCACTGCATCGATGCGGCGTCCGCGCACATAGGAGGATCGCCAACAACGTTTGCTTTGCCGGGCATGCACGTGAAGCCGTTGCTGCCTTCGTGTAGGGTAACTTTATTGCCCTGCGCATCTGTATCGATGATTCGTGCGGACTTAGAAATGTTATCTGGTCCGGCGGACATCGCTCGAGCTATTTTTTCCTGTGTCGTGTCATCGGCCTTCGCCGATACTCCGTTGTGCGCACAGCTTAGGCTGTCTCCCTTTGGAAGTCGAGGACGAGGAGGGTAATGTCGTCCTCCTGCACGCGGGCGGAGTTGTGGCCGGAAAAACCAGCGATGTTCTCGAGAAGGGCGTTTGCGAAAAGCGCCGTAGGAATATCGCGCTGCGTTTCCAGAAACTCTTTGCAGCGTGACTTGCCGAATTCTTCCCCGGCAGCGTTCCTGGCTTCGAGAATGCCGTCCGTGTAGAGCAGACAGCGGTCTCCGGGCCCCACGCAGATTTCCACGGAAGAGTAGACTGCTTCAGGAACCATACCCAACATCAGGCCGTTCTCTTCAATTTCCAGGACGTTACCTGCGGCGCCCGAGACCAGCATGAGTGGTGGGTGGGCTGCAGCGGAGTAGTGCAGCAGGCGCTTCTCTAGATCCACGAAGAGATAAGCGGCGGTGACAAAGTGCGCTTCGAAATTGCCGCAGAGAGAGCGGTTCAAGCCGGTGAGAACGCGTGCGGGATCGTGGGCGTGATCCGCTTGGCCCCCAAAGGCGACCTTGAGCATCGAGGCGATCAGCGCTGCGGGCACCCCGTGCCCAGTGACATCGGCGACCAGAATGCCGACGCGCTTTTCGTTGATGCAAAGGAAATCGTAGAAATCCCCGGCGACCGCGCTCATGGGTACATATCGCGCAGCAATTTCGAGTCCTGCCAAGGTGGGGACGCTTTGCGGAAGGATTGAGGATTGAATCCGCCGGGCGATTTCCAACTCTTTGCTGATAGTCAGGAGTTGTTCTTCGTTCGCGAAGATGCGGTACGCGGAGATGTATCCAAGACACGCGACAAAAACCAGGAAGCCGAGAAACTCCACGTTGTGGCCAGTCAAGATCTTAAGGCCCAAGAGATTTGCGTGCACGACGAACAGACCCCAAACGAGAAAACCCGCTAAAAATACTCGAATCTCGTGGGATAAGTGTTTGAGCTGATCGGAGCGCTGGTTACTGGTGACCAAGAACAGCCCGGAGGCCACGAACGTGCCAAAGATCATGAAGTTGTTAGCAAAGCCGAGCTTGGTCAGGCTGACTCCCAGCGCAGCAGCAAGGATTCCGAAAACCGCGAAGAGCGTTTGTGCTAGAAGCAGCCAGCGAAGGAACTTTCTGAAGTGTTCGTCGGCGAGCTGGTAGAGGAAGAGGAGGAAGGGAAGAAAGATGGTGTACGTGATGACCCAAGTGACGTAGTTCCAAGACACCCGCGACTCAAGGAAGAGCGAGCGAAAGGACCGGAGAGAAGCCAAGAGCCTGGCGGCATAAAGAATGCAGAACACACTGAAGTAAATCAGCGTGAGGTCGCGCGTCCCTCGGCGAAAGGAGAAAAGAGCGATTGCGGCGAGAGCAATAAAGAGAAGAACAACCGCGGCGGTGAAGTTGGCGAACTCCCAGCGTAGCTCAGAGCGAGAGAGAGAAACCACGGATTGAGCCAACAGAAGAGCCGTTGTGTTCGACATTTCCGGCATGGGGGATTGAATTGTAGCCAAGTCACGACTCGAAGCACCAGCAGCCAAGAACGGTAAGTTCGAGGGTCAATGGGCATTCGCGCAGCGGGCCAGAGCCGAGCGCGATAACTAAGCGAATTAACAGTCCCTATTCCAGCCCTATTTCCGGTAGCTAGCTACCCACCAAACGAGACTGGCTATACGGCGGGGCCGTTAGGAGGCGGAAACACGAATGAATAAGCCACAAGCCAATCACATCTTGCAAGTAGGACTGGGATTCTGGGCTTCAAAAACGCTTTTGAGTGCCGTCGAGATTGGAGTCGTTT
>DASYJM010000322.1:0-6518 GCA_035996445.1 Candidatus Acidiferrum sp.
TGAGCGGAGCGGTTACTGACTTTCTAATCGTCACGCCCAGCGTGTTGACTTCGGGCGGAAGCTGACCGGAGGCCAGCTGCTCGCGCGACTGTGCGAGGATCAGATCGGTATTCGGGTCCGTCTTCACGTCAAAGTCCACAATCATTGTGGTTTGCGAGTTGGCGGTGGCGTTCAGGGAGTACATGTATTCCATGTTGTCAACGCCGTTCATCTGCTGCTCGATCGGCGTGGCTACGGCTTGCTCCAGCGTCTTTGCATCCGCACCCGGGTACGTGGCCTGCAACTGAATCTCCGGTGGAACGATGTTCGGAAACTGCGCCACCGGCAGGCTTGCGATGGTTACCGCGCCGACAATCACCATAAGAATGGAGATCACCATCGCCACGATCGGACGGTTGATGAAAAACTTCGACATAACTCAGTTTCCTTCCGCTGAAAGTTGGGCAGGCTTGGGATTGACGGTAGTTCCTTCTTTGAGCTGTTGCAGACCTTCGACTACAACCTGCTCACCCGGCTTGAGGCCCTCATCGATAACCCATAACGTCCCGACCGTCTCGCCGGGCTTCACGGTGCGCATACTCACTTTGTGGTTGCTGCCTACAACCGCCACCTGATAGCTTCCCTGCGTTTGCGCGACGGCGCTCTGAGGTACCAGCAGAGCACCGTTTTTCAGCTTGGTTTCGACACGCACACGTCCATACTGGCCGGGACGTAGAATATTGCCGGGATTGGGAAAGGCAGCAACGATGCGAATTGTGCCCGTGGTGGAATCCACTTGCCGGTCGGCCAGCAGGATTTTGCCTTTTTGAGGATGAATACTGCCGTCAGTCAGGATCAGTTCGAGCGAGCTTCCGAAAAAACCGATAGCGTGCTTGCCGGAACTAGCGGTGCTCTTCTGTACGAGAACATACTCACGTTCGTTAATCGGGAAGAAAGCTTTGATGGGGTCGACTTGTGAAACTGAAGTCAAGACCGCATTGGGTCCCACCAGGTTGCCAATCTGGACTTGTGCAATTCCCGCGATTCCATCCACCAGTGAGATAACTTTCGTCCACTCAAGGTTGAGTTCCGCCTGCTCCACCGCCGCCTTGCTCGATTCGATGGCGGCCTGGGCGCCGAGCTTGGCTTGAATCTCGTTATCTAATTGACTCTTGGCGATAGCCCTGGCCTGTGCGAGCGGTGTGTCGCGCTCTACATCAAGAGTGCTTTTGCCAAGTTGTGCCTGCGCCTGCGCAAGATCGCCTTTGGCGCGGTCGAGCGCCGCCTTGAAGGGCCTTGGATCAATTTCGAACAGTACCTGGCCTTTGCGGACGAGCGAACCTTCTTTGTACTCTTGCTTGATTATGTAGCCTGAAACCTGGGGCCGTATCTGAGCGTTTACGTAACCATCCATGGTCGCCACCCATTCGCTGTAAACCGGAACGTCCTGCTGGATGACGGCAGCAACCCTTACTTCGGGAGCTGGCGGCTTCGCTGCTGCCTGGACGTTGCCGCGGCCGCACGCTGTTATAGCCAGCAGCAGCAGCGTGGCCACGGAATACCCAAATCTCAAACCGGTTGCATTAGTGATTTTCATTGCCATCCTTCTTAAAATGTCTGCGTTTTGGTTACGTGGTGTAAGGGAGCGTCCGCGAAAGGCGGGACGTGGTCGGCGTCCAATTTGGAAAGGTGGCTCAAGGCTTGGGTGCGGGCTGTGATAACCTGTCCGCGTGTACATCCCAGCAGAATCGAGGACTCCTGATCGGAATAGCCCTCGAGCGCGGACATAACAAAGACAAAACGCTCGAACGTAGCCAGATGAAGGATCGCGGCGAGCGCAGGGTTGTCTTCTGATTCCGCTCCTACGCTCAATTCGTCATCTGCGTGCCGCAACCCAGGTGCGATTGTGCGGATAGCGCACTGGATGATTCGGCGTCGGGCCCAGGAACGGGCCCACTGCTTGTATACGGAGTTGCCATTAACGGAATCCTCCAGGCCCCCGACGAAGCATTGCTCCGCCTTCTCGTGGTCGGCCATTAACATCAACGAGAGCAGATATAGCCCTTCCACGTCTTCTTTGAACACTTTGAAGAAGTCTTCGCTCACCGTGTACTCGACTGCTTTTCGAGGGTCAGTCTGACGTTTGCGTAGCAAATTCATATTTGGCCTTTCTGATCGTCTGCGTCTCGTCGGACAGGTCTTTTCCTGCATCGCTGCCTCAGTTGCTGAAGTACATGCTTCGTGAGCACGCCGCTGCAACGGAACCTTGCTCCGTCATTCATCATCTGCAAGAGAGTGTTCTCGGCCTCCTGGCTGACGACCATTACGTTTCCCATGTCGATCATCAGTTCGCGGCCGTCGAGTTCCTCTTTGGCTTCCTTCCATACTGTTCTCAGTTCCGCGACCCACGGTGCGATTAGCCGGCCTTCGAGGATCAGGCGGCGTTGGGTGTGGCTGTCGACTACAGAAATCTTCAACATGTTTTTTCCGTTCAACTAGAGAAAAGCAACGCGCGTGCCAAACTGCCGCCTCTGCAAGTCTTTTAAATTCAAAGGCGGTCGGAACACGTAGCACCCGTGCTGTCGAAACTGTCGAAGTCAATGTCAACAGCCGGCGGCAGCCATCTTCGTAATTGCTTGAACATGGCTATGAGACCCTGGACGTTACGACTCGCAAAAGAAGCGTCATTTTGCTTTTCTGAGACAACGCTCCAGGAAAGCACTGAGTTAGAACAATGCTCGATGAATCCGTTGAATGCGCAGCGCGGGAGAGTATGGGCTCACCGATCGCCGTTCGCTTGTGGTCAACACAAGAGCAAGCGAAACGACCAGCCAAAGCAAAAAGACGATACGAAGGATGCTTGTAACTTTGGCTCTTGTCATCGGTAAGTTCCCTATCAGAACGGCCACGTCACAGTTCAGCTGAATCACGCACGCGGCGAGAGCGCACTCTGACCCGGCAGTTGAGCTTCGTCGCCTTCATCACAATTTACGCAGGGTGATGGCTTCTCCGTGGAACTTTCGCATGTAGACAACGGTGCCGCCTCGCTCAAAGCGAACTTCATCCATCAGGGTTTTCATCAGGTAGATTCCACGGCCATGGCTGGATTTGATATTCTCCGGAGCGGTTGGGTCTGGGACGTTGCCGGGGTCAAACCCTTGTCCTTCATCCCTGATGACGATCGAAACTTCGTCAATCCCACCGCGGCAGCCAACGTACACTTGCTTCTCAGGATCTTCATGGTTGCCATGAATGACGGCATTCGCCAGGGCCTCGCGGAATGCGATTTCTACGTCCTCCTCGTTTCCAGGGACCCATTGGCATTTCCTAATCAAGTGCATGAGGGTGTCCACGAATGGCGAGATTGCGCTAACTTCACTTCGTAAGGACAGTTCCAACCGGATGTGAGGCCCGCTTCGTTGAGAAGAACGCGGCGTGGAACCGCTGATAGTGTGCCATTGGCTCATGTCTTCTACCTCTTTCCATTCGATTTGCGACACAGAAGCTGTGCGCTGAGATATTCGGCTTGGCTACCCTTCTGAGCTTCCGTATTCACGCTTGTGTCACTGTCCACCACAGCATCAGTCCGCATACGCCGTAGAGGATCGCCACTGCCGTCCAGCACATCCACGCAAGAGCTTTGTCGCCTTGAGTCTCTTGCCGATAACTAAAACCTATGAAGACTGACTGCTCGTCATCGGTCATCGCGATTCTTATGCCCTTCAGCATCTCCAGTTCGGAAAGATCGGATTGAAGCTGTCTGGTCATCCGTTACAGCGAAGTGCAATACGAATGCCAAACTCGCAGATCCGTAATCAGGGAAAATGACCGCGCGTTGAAATCGACCGAGCAACGTCGTCGAAAATGTCAACGTCAGTTCGAACAGCAGGTAGCTATCTTCAGTAAATGAGGTGGTAATCCTGGTCAGAACGTTGAGACTCATGATGCAGAACTCCAAACTTGTACGTGACTTTGATTCAGCTTTAAGAAGTGCGCGATGCGCTGAAGACCACCATCATCCTTGAATTTGCTTATGCCTGGGCTTCGCTTGCTCCGGATCTAACTCGCGCAACCCGTGCGGGCGATCGAAGTCGTTTTCCCAGAATTGTTGATAGTGCTGTACCCAGGCGGCAACCTGATGCAGCGGAGCCGCTTCGAGCCGGCGTGGCCGCCACTGTCCATCGCGCCTACGGGCAATCAGTCCCGCATCCTCCAGTACTTTGAGGTGTTTGCAAATGGAAGGCAGGCTCATGTCGAACGGTCTAGCCAATTCAGTCACAGACGCTTCGCCTACAGTCAATCGCGCCAGGATCGCCCGCCGGGTTGGATCCGCAAGGGCCGAAAATGTCGTGCTGAGGGGGTCAGGCATTCAGTTGGAGCCTCCGAAATTTGCAAGATCGCTAACAAAGCCAGCCGACTGTCGCCTCTGCTGCCGGCGGGTCGATCGCTGACACTCGGCATGTGTCGGTACAGCTGCAATTCGCTTGCCGTAAGTTTCAGAGCGTTTCAATCCGGCGGGAGTATCTGACTTAACCGAGACCTGCCGTCGCGTGGTTCGCAAACGTGATGCGATCAAGTACGAGGTGCACCGCGGTGTTGAAACTGTCAAAGTCATTCTCAACAACGGCGGACACACTGCGGCAGAGGATAGAAATCGAGATAACAGCCCTGAGGGGCGGCCTGTACGAGTGCACCGAGAGAGAGTGCGGAGGGGTAGTACAGGGCCCCTCAAGACTTGACGACACCCTGGGTTCTGGCGTCAGTCATGGTTGCCTTGTGTGCACGTAAAAGGCCGTTGGATTGATTTTCATCTGCTAGGCTGGCCGGACTGTTTGGCATCTTTCTTGCACTTAACACGTCGGACGCAAACAGGTGGAACATGAAAGCTCGACCGAGTTCGAATGATCCGGGACGGATGCTGGCTCACGCAAGTCTCTACCTCTGGAAATATTGGCGCCAGTACGCACTGACAGCCTGGGAAGATGCGGAGAGCATTCTTCGCAAGGCTTACGACGCTGTTGAGGAGGAGGACAGGACTGAGTTCATAAGCGCTCTAGACGACAGCTTCACCGAAAGGAGACCCGCTCACAGTGCTTGAAATATTTTCATTTGTTGTAATCTGCCTGCTCGCAATCACGTTTCTGGTGGTCTTTTTAAACGGCTTCCACCGAGCACTGCATGAGAGACCAACCTACAGGATGACGATCCTAAGAGAAACGAGGCTTGATTTTCACCGGAATAAGCAGAAAGTGCCGCCTTCGACCGAATAATACTGCTACAGACACGGTTTCAATTTTGTCTGCCCAGTCGACGCTGAAGTCCAGCTCGAGAACGTGAGCATCGGCAAGTTAGAAGAACTGTTTCGCCTGTATCCCGAACTTTTTCATGCGCGACAGCAGGGTCGTCCGATTAATACCGATGCGCGCGGCAGCTCCGTCAGCGCCACCAACCCGGCCTTTGGTTTCCTGAAGAATACGCATAATTTCCTGCCGATGCTTTTCATCGTACTCGTCACCAGCGTTTTTCACGGCGCCCTTGGTTAGGGCGCTGATCGTCTCTTGGACTACCCGGGCTACATCCCGACCGCGTGAGCCATCGTCACTGATCGACGGAGCCACTGTCGGTTTATTCAATTCCGCCACCGGCACGTCCAGTGTCTTGCCGCGCGTGAGAATCACTGCGCGCTCAATGAAGTTTTCCAGCTCCCGGATGTTTCCTGGCCATTCCCAGTTAGTCAGCGTCTTCATTGCCGCCGCGGGAATGGTATCGATTTGCTTTTGCATCTGTCGTGCGGCTTTCTGAACGAAATAGCGAACCAGCAAGGGAATGTCTTCTTTTCGGTCCCGTAATGGAGGAATGCGAATGGGAAATACATTCAGGCGATAGTACAAATCGCTACGAAATTCACGGTCGGAAATCATTTTCTCCAGGTTACGGTTGGTGGCTGCAATCAAGCGCACATTGACCTTCCTGGTGTGGCTGTTGCCCAGACGTTCGAATTCGCGTTCTTGCAAAGCCCGTAAGAGTTTGGGCTGAATTTCAAGGGGAATATCTCCGACTTCATCAAGGAACAATGTGCCCTGGTCGGCAAGCTCCAGGCGTCCAATCTTTTGGCTAATGGCGCCGGTAAAGGCGCCTTTTTCATGACCAAACAATTCGCTTTCGAGTAGCCCTGTGGGAATGGCGGCGCAGTTGAGTTTGACGAATGTACGCTGCTTGCGCCGGCTGTGATCGTGAATGGCGCGCGCAATCAACTCCTTTCCCGTACCGGTATCGCCCAGCAGCAACACAGTCGAATCGCTCGATGCGACCGTTTCTACCAGTTCAAGAACGTGCTTCAAGGTGGCACTGGTCCCTATGATCTGTTCAAAATTCATTTCACTGCGAATCTCTTCTTCGAGATACAGCTTTTCTTGAGCGAGCTTGTCTTTGAGTTCAGAGATCTCGCGGTAGGCGAGCGCGTTTTCAACGGCGATGGCGATCTGCCCCGCTGCCACAGTGAGAAACTCAGCGTCTTCTTCGCTGAATGCGTTTTCCTC
>DASYJM010000323.1:0-7717 GCA_035996445.1 Candidatus Acidiferrum sp.
ATACATGACGCCGTTTGCAACGCTCACTGAACCGGTATCGATGGTGCCTACAGTAGGATCTGCCGTCTGCCAGAGGATCTTCCCAGTGGCAACATCCAGAGCGCTCCACGATCCCCACGTAATCTGCTGTCCCGACGGCACCAAGGTGTAGGGCAACTTGTCATGATCCGCGATAGCAACATAAATTCGCTTCCCGTCGGTCGCCGTACCCCACTCGATGCCCCCGAGCGAACTGCCCGGCCCAACCGGTGTGCTCCAAACAATGTTGCCGTCATCCGGATTAAGTGCCCAATAAATACCGCTCTTTTGTCCGAAGCCGACAATATTACCCAGCAGATTCGGGCCTGCTCCGCCAAGGTCGAAATCCTGACTCGTAGGTACCGGACAATTCGGATTTGTTCCTGAAGGGAGGTGACACGCTACTGTCCAAGTGTCAAAACTCTGCAGTCTCTTCGACCACTTGATCTGCCCGGTCTTTAAATCCAACGCAAGAGCGGTGTCGAAGAAATCATCAGGCGCGGCGCAGTTCGCGGTGGGAGTGGCCTTCTGGCAAGCTTCCACATCTGCCGGCGCGGTGTAGTTATTTCCGGTACCGATGAAGAGCGTGCCGCGCTTTGGATCAATCGCGGGTGGTTGCCAAACCGCGCCGCCGCTGTATCCCCCGGTCTGTCCGCCGTTGTCTGGCATGTCGAAGGTTTTCCAAATCATCGCGCCATTCTTCGCATCGAGCGCTACAACGCTGCCGCGAAAGCTGCAACACGGATATGTCGGATTAAGTGCTAGTGTTTCTTCGCTTGACGACACACCGATATATACGATTCCGTCAAAGACAACCGGAGATCCAGTAATAACCGCAGCCGGATGCGTGTCCACTTGGGTCATCCATTGGATCGCGCCTGTTTGCCGGTCTACTGAGATCACGTTTGCGCCATTGTGCACCTGCTTGGAATTCAGAATGTCTCCAATGATTATCTGATCCCCGTTCACGGCAGGGCTAACGCGAGAAATAGCTCCCGCGACGCCGTCGTAGTCAGAGATCTTGTGAGACCAGATGAGGCGGCCAGTGTCCTTCTCGACCGTGAAGAGATTGCCGCCCCAATCGGGGAAATAGACTGCACTACCATCCACGGTCGGAGTAGCAGAAACATCGCCACCCGTGCTGAACACCCATTTCGGAGCTAGACCATTGACGTTGGCAGGGCTGATGGAATGCTCAGCCGGTTGGCTCCAACTGTTGCTTAGGTTTTGTCCGGCTATTCGCCATTCGTCAGATTGGGACTTATCTGATTGACCTTGCCCGCTTAACGCTGACACCAACAAAACAACAGTGATCAACGCCGCCTTTGACAACGACACGTTACGATTCTTCATGGGCATCCGTATTCTTCTCCTTGAATTCGGTTTTGCGATTACGCTAACTCGTATTTTCCTTAACAAGCGATGGAGCCGAGCTCTGAGTTCTTCCCGCATCAGATCCCCTCACACTCCAGGGAATAGTGCAGTACGCCTGCCAAAGCGCGGAGGATCCCAGGGTTGCGGAACTTATTGATTTGTATCTCGATGGCGAGCCGGGTGACCGTTGAGTAGATCAAGGTGCCAGCGTGGCGCCGCCGTATTTGCGGTAGCGTGCCCGTTTTGCGGCGCACAAGAAAAGTGTTGGCAGGGAGAGAACATCTCGGAATGAAGCGCAGTGCGCGGGCCATCCCGGCGCGTTGTAACGAAAGCGCAAGCGTCACACGGCAAGGGCGCGCATTTCGCCTGAGATTCTAATGCACCGAGACCTTCTCACTCTTGCCTGGTTCATTTCGCTTTAACAGAAATGAGGCGACAAACATGACTGCCGATGCCACTGACAGCAGCCAATATACTTCAACGTAAGAGAGCACTGCGGCCTGGGACTGAACCAAAGCGTACATTCGGGCCAGTGCCTGTTGTTGAGCAACATGCGCGCTCAAGCCCGCAGTCCTCAAGCGCATCGCGAGTGCTGTAGTAGCGTCGTGAAATCGAGCGGACGCCGTATAACCTACTAACACGGATTGATGATATTGACTGCGTCGAGCAATGAGCGTCGTGACCGCGGATGTCCCGACACTCTGCCCAATGTTGCGCATGAAATTCATGAGCCCCGCGGCAGCATTGGTTTTTTCCGCTGGCAGGCCAACGTATCCGGCGAGTGTGAGAGGGACGAATAGAAAGGCTACCGGAGCGTACTGCCAAATACGTAATACGGTGGCCGAACCGAAACTCATAAGCAGATCAATCTGTTTGCACGATATATACATGCTCGCCGCCAGAGTTATCCACCCAAACGCTAGAAGATAACGCGCCTGGAATCGTGCGGTGAGTTTGCCGACCATGGGGAGCACCACCAGCACCACGAGGGCGCCCGCTGAAAGTACCATTCCTGCCTTTTGCGCCGTATATCCCATAAGGGTCTGTAGCAGTTGCGGCATGAGTACTGTGGAACTGAATAAGGTCATTCCCAGCATGAGAAACATCAAGTTACTTGCTACGACATTGGGGATCTTGAACAAGCGCACATCAACGATGGGCTGTTTCTGAGACCATTCCCACATGACTAAGGAAACTAGTCCCACGACCGCTACCACAACCAACGTGGTAATGAAAACAGATCCGAACCAGTCGTCTTCCTGTCCCTTGTCGAGGACGATCTGCAAGGCACCCACGCCTACGGTCAGGAGAGAAAATCCGATAAAGTCGAACCCGGAAAGCCGCTGCCTGAGACCGGCTATGTAAGGTGGATCTTCGACGAGCTGATAGACCAATGCGAGCGCCAAAGCGCCAACTGGAACATTGATGTAGAAAATCCACCGCCAAGAGTAGTTGTCGGTGATCCACCCTCCCAGGGTCGGACCAATCGCAGGAGCGCAGATGGCCGTAATTCCGTACAGCGCAAAGGCCAGCCCTCGCTTCTCGGGAGAGAAGGTATCTCCCAAGATGGCCTGTGCCATCGGCTGCAAGCCTCCGCCGAATGCGCCTTGCATGACTCGAAACAGGAGAAGAAGCCCAAGATTGGGCGCGATCCCGCACAGGAAAGAACTGATGGTGAAAAACACAATGCACGTCAAGAAGAACCGTTTCCGTCCAAGCCATGCGACGAGCCATCCGCTTATTGGTAGAACGATTGCATTGGAGACCAAATAGCTCGTCAACACCCAGGTGCTCTCGTCATTGCTAGCACCCAGATTCCCGGCGATGTGGGGAAGGGCCACATTCGCAATGCTGGTATCGAGCACCTCCATGAACGCCGCCAGTGAAACCGCAACGGCAATGATCCAAGGGTTGGCTTTGGGCTGCCAGATTTCCTCTGCAGTGCCAGCAGCCGGGGCAGCACTCATCGCACCCTCACACGTTCAGGAAAGATGCATTACGAAGGCCAAGGCGCTGAGGGGGCCAACATGTTGCGGAAATTATTGATTTGACCTGAGATGGTGGGTCAGGAGTGTGGTCACTTGATCACGCTGCCAGCATTTCGCTGCCTTATTTGCGGTAGCGTGCCCCTTTTGCGGCACAAAAAAATGGAGTGAAAAATCGTTACAGAATTGAGCGGAGTGCAGGTGCAGTACGGACTGCTTACGCGGAATCGCGTACAATTCCGAGTTTGTGAATTCTCTGTTGGAGGGTAGTTCGCTTCATTCCAAGATGTGCTGCAGCCCCGTTGGGACCTGCGACAACCCAATTGCTGTGCTTAAGAGCTTTAAGAATCTGTTGACGCTCCGTTTCCTCTAAAACGTTGTGAAGAGTTCCATTTCCCGCATGCAATGAAGCGGACTTTTCTGCGGTAGGGTCGGCTCTAGGAATTTTAAGATCGGTAACATCAACACGTAGGACAGGTCCCGACGATAGAATTACAGCGCGCTCGATTACGTTCTGAAGTTCGCGTATATTTCCCGGCCAGTGATATCGGCAAAGGGCATCCATTGCCTCGGATGGAATGGTTTCGATCATCTTGTTCATGCGGCGGGAAAACTGCTGCGCGAAGTGTCGCACCAGAAGCGGAATATCCCCCTGGCGTTCGCGCAAGGGCGGAACGTGAATGGGAAAAACATTCAAGCGGAAAAAAAGGTCGGATCGGAACTTCTGCTCGCTCACCATTGCTTCGAGATCGCGGTTCGTCGCGGCAATCAACCGCGCGTCTGTTCGGAGCGTGCGTGAGCTTCCTAGCCGCTCGAACTCCCTCTCTTGCAACACACGGAGCAGCTTGGTCTGCAGTTCGAGAGGAACCTCTCCTATTTCGTCCAGAAAAATAGTCCCGCCATTGGCCACTTCGAAACGTCCGATGCGTTGCGCGATTGCCCCTGTAAATGCGCCTTTCTCGTGTCCGAACAGCTCGCTCTCCAGCAAGCCTGTCGGAATGGCCGCACAGTTGAGCTTAACGAATGGCTTGGAACGCCGTGGGCTCAAGTCATGAATGGCGCGCGCAATCAGTTCCTTTCCTGTACCTGTCTCGCCGTAGATCAGCACCGTCGAGTCCGTCGGCGCTACAGTCTCCACGTGCTTGAGGACTCTGCGCAGAGAAGAACTATTTCCAATGATCTGAGAAAAATTCATTTCCGAGCGGATTTCATCTTCCAAATACAGTTTCTCTTTGGAGAGCTGGTCTTTCAGCTCTCGAATCTGCCCAAAGGCAAGTGCATTCTCCACTGCAATGGCAACCTGGTTTCCGATCTGGGACAGAAACTCGATATCGCCAGCGAACGCATTGTCCTCATATTTGATCACACCGAATGTACCCAGCACCCGCCCTCGGCTAACAAGAGGAAGGATGCAGACCGTTCCAATTTCGGGGTGCCCGCTGTCCCTCATTCCCAGTCGCCGCGCCTCCTGAACGCTGCCGCACCAAAGTTTTCCGGTGCGAAACACTTCCCTAGCGACATCGTCATCAATGGGGACCAGACCCTCCTCTTGGACGGACTCATCCTTGAGGGGGAAATCCAGGGCATAGATCCTTAAGCGCGTGTTGTCGCTATCAGGAAGAGTAACCCCGACGCCATCGCAGCCCATGACCCGGCGCGTGCTGGACACTACGGCTCGGAGGAGATCCCGCAACTCGAGATTCGAGACCACTTGATTGGTCAATTCAAGGAGAAGTCCAACACGCTCGCTCTTCTTCAACAACTGCTGCTGTGAGGCCTGCGCTGCGTCAAAATGCAGCGCATTGTCGAATGCGAGAGCAATCTGGTCAGCCACCACCGAAAGAAAGCAAACTTCTTCGGCGGTATAGATATCCGGAGCTTTACTGGCAAAGCACAGCGTTCCGACCTTGCTGTGGGCTGTAGTTAAGGGCAGAGTGCACACACAGCGGATTTGACGCTTTTTCAAAGCCTCTTGAAATTTGGAAAGCCGATCATCGCGAGCTTCGAGCGAAGTGATCAAAGGCTTTTGGCTCTGATAGACCCGCCAGGCATCGGATTCCTCCATGGCCAGATCTGGGTCTGGTGGGATATCTGCTTCTGTCTCCGCGTCGACGGAATGACGCTGAAACGTATTCGATTTCTCGTCACGAATGTACACTCCGATATAATCAAACCGGACGACCCGGTGCAGCTCCCTCACCAGCGCGCCAAAAAGCACCTGCGGATCTCGATGCCTTCCGATCGCATTCGATACCCGAACGAGCGATTCGAATCGAGTGGCGGCCGAAACTCGAGAGCCGTCTGTAAATTCTTCCGTTCGCATCCGACAAACCACCTCAGAGACTGTCGTTTGAAGGGTTGGATGTAGCAAGTCGTGGGTACGTTATAGACTGAAAAATGCCGCTCCAACCCCAACTTGACGATGAATCCAGCGATTCAGAATTACGGAACTGAAGCCGATGCGTGGTTCGAGCTGCCGCGATGGGCATGCACGGCCCGCCATTCACCTGGTGAGGTGCCCTCCCACTGGTGAAAAGCCCGAAAAAAAGAGTTGGCATCTTCGTAGCCGAGAAGATAAGCGGTTTGGTTCAACTCCAGCGAGGAATGCAGTAGATAATGTTGCGCGAGTTCGCGTCGTGCATCTTCCATCAACTGCTGGAAGTTCGCGTGTTCCGCAGTCAGGCGGCGCTGCAGCGTCCGCGTGCTCAACCGTAGTTCCCGCGCCACGTCCCCCAAAGTCGGCCGCTGGCCCGCGAGAAGTTTTTTCACAATTCCTTTGACCTGTTCGGAGAGAGATTTTTGAGCCAGCTGTTGGCTCAGCTCGGACTCCAGCTGCGGTGCGATCAGGGCGAGGAGTTCGGCGTTGTGTGTCAGGAAAGGCCGATCGACGTCCTCTTTATCGAAGACGAGCACGTTACGACGCGCGTTGAATTTCACGGGACACTGAAAATGAGATTCGTACATTTTTCTTTGAGATTCCGGACGCTGGAATTCGACGCGCTTGGGATGGACCGTGCGCCCGGTTCCTCGACGGCCGACGGCAACAATCCAGGCAAAACAACAATCCACTAAGCAGGCCGGCTCGCTCTCATCGGTGGGCAACCATAAAAACTGCACGGCGCACTCATTGCCACGTTCGGCAATTTGGATCTGCTCAGGAGAAACCAGTTGTTTGTAGCGGGCTATGCGCTGCAGGGCGTCACGAAAGGAACGGGTATAGAGCGCTGCGATCGCGACGGGAGAGTAGCGCTCGATGCGTTCTTCGGTTCCAAGTTTAAGCCCAACGGCGGGATCGCCACTGACCTCGTAGATGGCGCGATACAGCGCAAACATTTCTTCCGTATCAAGCAGGATTCTTTCCTGTTCGAACAGACCGATGGGAAGACCGGCATGGCGCAGGACCGCGATCGGCGACAGACCCAATTCCTCGAGCCTTCGCGAAAGCATGCCCGAAAATCGAAAGTGATTCGTCATGTCATAGTGTGGCGAAACCTGCATCTACACTTATGCCAAGATCCGCTCTCGCATACCACCGTAAGCAATCGCGCGCACTTGCTCTTTAGTGTAAAGGTGATATGGGAATCCGAGATCGATTTGGCTGGCCTGGTCGAGTGCTTTTACTTGTGCCGGTGAGAGCGCCAAGTCGAGACTCGCGAGATTTTCCTGGAGTTGAGAAAACTTTCGCGCACCAATGATGGGGATGACCGGCACCGGGCGGTAGCGAAGCCATGCCAGCGCGACTTGCGCCATGCTTCGACCGGTCTGATCGGATACCGCTTTAACAGCGGCGACGACGCGGTCAGTCCGCTGTTGCTCCGGCATGTAATCTTTCATCGTGTCGATGTTCATGCGGCCTTGATCTGCCGAGCCGTGACCGTGGTACTTGCCGCTCAGAACGCCACGGGCCAGTGGCGACCACGCCGTCAAGCCAAGGTTCAGGGCTTTGGACATTGGGACCAACTCCCGCTCTACGGTTCGTTCAATTACACTGTATTCGATCTGCAAACCGACGAAGGGTGACCATCCGCGCAGTTGGGCCAGCGCATTCGCCTGAGCGATCCACCACGCTGGAGCATCGGAGATTCCCACGTAGAGCACCTTCCCGTGGCGAACCAAATCGTCCAGCCCGCGCATGACCTCTTCAACCGGCGTAATTTGGTCCCAAATGTGGACCCAGTACAGATCAATGTAGTCGGTTTGCAGCCTCTCGAGACTCAATTCCACAGCTTGCACCATACTTTTTCGATGGTTGCCGGCCGCGTTTGGATCTATACCCGGAGCAGCATTGGAATATTTCGTGCCGAGCACCACGCTCTGACGGTTGCCCTTCATGAACTCGC
>DASYJM010000324.1:0-18811 GCA_035996445.1 Candidatus Acidiferrum sp.
TACCTGGTCTTCGTCATCGCGAAAACCGCGACCTACCTGCGGTTCCACGCCGAGTACGCGGAAGTAATTGCCCGAAACCATCATTCCACCCTTGATTCGCGGCAGAGCTGCGCGCTCGGCGCTGAAACCGACAGCCTCCATGGCTGCGTTGGCGATCACGCCATCGTAGCTCTTCGTTTTGTCGCGGATGTCGAGGTATTCGCGATAAGAGAAATCGTCGTAGCTATTATCCTGTGAGGTGCTTACCAGTGAAACCACGCCGCTCGCTTGTGGCACAGGATAGGGCCTGAAAATGAGCGCATCCACCATGCTAAACACACCCGATGTCACGCCCATCCCCAACGCTAGCGTGAGCACCACGAACGCGGCAAATCCGGGAGTGCGGCGCAGGCTGCGCGACGCGTAACGCACATCGTCAAGGAAATCCGTCAACCAGCGCATGCGCCGCAGGTCTCTCATTTCTTCTTTCTTCTGTTCCAGTCCGCCCATGGCGCGCATCGCTGCGTAACGCGCCTCTTTGGGGGGAAGTCCGCTGGCGATTCCCTCCTCGATCTTGTTTTCCAGATGGAACCGCAGTTCCTCATCCAGGTCCTGTTCCATTCGAGCACGGCGCAGGATAGACCTGAGCCGCAAACGCGCCGTGAACCACCAGTGTTCCATCCGCATGACTTCTCCTAAGTCTCGGAAAGTTGCACGACACGCGAGATGGCAGAAGATAGCCGCTCCCAGTTCGCCGCTTCCGATGCGAGTTGTTTTCTGCCCAGTCGAGTCAGCGAATAAAATTTCGCCCGGCGGTTATTTTCCGTCTGCTTCCACTCGGCCGTGATCCAGCCTTCGTGTTCTAATTTATGCAGCGCGGGATATAGCGAGCCTTCACTGACCTGCAGCACGTCTTTGGAGATGGATCTGAGGCGCAGACTGATCGCCCATCCATGCATCGGCTCCAGCGCAAGGATTTTCAACAGCAGCAGATCCAGAGTGCCTTGCACGAGATCGTTCGGTTTGCTCATATCGGTTTCCTAGGGGAGCGTACACAAACTCCCCTCGGTAAGCAAGGGGAATCTGCTTCGGTGGACGCGTGGCCGCTTCTGATGAGTGCCACGCCGCCATGCCAACATCCGGAAGCTTGTTCAGCGAGCTACTTATCGTGCTGGCGCAGTTGAGCTGGGACCGCTCGAGCCCCCTTAGCCCCAGCGCCAATGGAGTCGAGATCGGCGACAATTTTGGGAGGACGTTGTCGCGTTGCAGCCTTCAGATTCTCGCGAAGATGCCCGACTGAAGACGTCCCAGGGATCAGCAGAATATTGGGCGAACGCTGAAGAAGCCACGCAAGCGCCACCTGCATCGGAGTAACCTGCAGTGACGCTGCCGTTGCGTCCAGCTTCGACGATTGTAGCGGCGTGAACCCTCCCAGGGGGAAGAACGGAACATACGCTATGCCTTTCTGCGCGAGCTCATCAATAGAGCCATCATCGTTCCGCCGTGCCACGTTGTATAAGTTCTGCACACAGACGATCTCCGTAATTTTCTGCCCTTCAGCCAACAAAGCGATCGTTGCTATGTTGGCGAGCGCCAGCGAACCCCTCACAAAAGATCCTCACCTGGTGGCCGAGATGCTGCAGGGCTCAATGGGTGGAGTCAGCCGCAGATTGCTCGAAGCCGATGCTCCCGAAAAACAATTCAATACCTTGCGGCAGGAGCTCGTCTTCCTGGTGAGCTCGTACTTGGAAGCCTCTATTGGGCGGCGATTAGCGACAAATGGTTAGCGGGTGCGGTCCTCTCGGCCTTTGAGTCGGGTTCTCTTTGCCCTTGAAGGGAGTGGCCCATCCCTGCGATTTTTGCAATGGTGGTCTTTTCTGAGCCGTATCGCCGCAGCTGGAAATCGCTAAAAACAAACTCGTCACTACGTTGCCGGCGGCAACTCCAGTATCTCCATCAACTCTCCTCGAAACGCCGCCAGCTCTTCCAGCCGCTCCGGAGTGGCAGGAATCTCCGATTTCTTCCACACAAACACTTCCCCGCTTCCGCGTTTGAGACGCACGCCAAAATTTCCATGCACTAAATACGAAGCCGGAGCCAGCACTTTCAGTCCGCCGTTCGGAACCGGAGCCAACACCACCGCACACTCCCCTTTGCGCATACATAGCGCGCTCTCATACGGTGGAATCACAATCGGACGAAATCCCGCCGCGACCAATCGCTGAAGCGTAGCTACCTGCCGCGGCGATAGCTGCAAAGCCATAGTTCCCACCCAATTTAGAATGTTAGTTTTTCAAGGCGCGGAAAAATAAATTACTATGAAATTCAAGTCCTACTGTAAACGCGGTCCTTACAAACTATGCTGCGTTGGAACCGGCCTTCGACGAGGAACTCGACGAATTACCTTCCAACTGCGAAAGTATCTCCCGCAAGGTGCTGATCAATTCGTCGCGCGTAACATGGCTCTTCTTGAACTGAATCCGAAACTTGAACTCCTCATCTTCCGGCTCGTACTGAAACAAAAACGGTTGCGGCCTCTGCGGCCCGGCGACATGCTCCTGACGCTCCCTGCGCGCCTCATCGCGCGTTAACCCACCCTGCATAATGCGTTGAATCGTTTCCATCATCTTCTTTTCAGTAGGCTGGCGCGCAATTTGCAACAGCAGCGACTTCGTATTAATTCCCTGCTCCGCACACTTCTTGCGCAGCGGTTCTGGAATGTGCAGCAGCGACAACGTCTCGGTGACCGAAGTCCGCGCCCGTCCGATTTTCCGGGCAATATCATCATGCGTATATTCAAACTGCGTGCCCAGGCGGTCGAGCCCCTCGGCTTCTTCAAACGCCGTCAAATCCTTGCGCTGCAAATTCTCAATCAGTCCAATTTCCAGCGTTTCGGCGTCGTCGGCGGTTTTTTCTATGCACGGCACCTCGCGCAATCCCGCCGCGCGCGAAGCGTGATATCTGCGTTCACCCGAAATAATGTAAAAGCAATCCTCGCGCGCAATAAACCGCACCAGCAGCGGCTCTAGCACGCCCTTCTCGCGGATAGAGTCGGTCAGTTCACGCAAATCTCCCAAAGCCTTGCGCGGCTGGTCCGGGTTCGGGCGGATCTGCTCCACCGGAATCATTCTTCCTACTGCCGCGCCGCTGTAGCTGGTTAATGATTCGACGTAGTGCGCGTCATGCCGCATCTTCAGCGTGGCTGGCAAGCCGATTCTCTTCAACACGTTGAATAACCTCCCCGGCCAATTTCTTGTACTCCACCGCCCCCGGTGATTTGGGAGCGAAGGTCAAAATGGTTTCTTTGTACGCGGGACTCTCTTCAAGCCGCACGTTCTTGCTGATCTTCGTCTTGAACAATACTTCGCCAAATACTGTGCGAATCTGTTCATGCGTGTCGCGCGAAATATTCGTGCGCTTATCAAATAGGGTAATCACCACGCCCAGCATTTTCAAACCAGGATTGGGCCGCGCACGAATTCTTTCGTATGTTTCCAGTAAATCATCGGTGCCTTCAATCGCAAAATACGCCGCTTGAATCGGCACCAGCAAATGTGTGGACGCCACTAGCGCATTCACCGTCAAAATCCCCAGCGATGGCGGCGTGTCCAGCACAATGTAATTGTAATCTTTTTGAATCGGCGCCAGCGCATCCTTCAATTTAAATGGCGCGTCGAATTGTCCCGCGAGCACCTGCTCCAGCTTTGCCAGCGACAATCTTCCCGGCCCCACAAACAGCAGGGGATCTTTCGTGGCCTTCACCACCGTGGTAATGTCCGCGCGGTGATCGCTCAACACGTCGAACATCGACGTGGCCACTTCTCCTGAATCATAAAATGCGATGGTGGAATTTGCTTGAGGGTCCAGATCGATCAGCAGCGTTCGTTTTCCCCGATGTGCCAGCGATGCTGCTAAATTGATCGCCGTGGTGGTTTTTCCGACGCCGCCTTTTTGATTTGCAACCGTGATGATGGCAGTCATATCTTTTCTGCCCCCGTCCGCTCGCTCAAATTTTGGCCGTCGCGATCCGGCAAACCGAATCCCAGATATGGGTGTTGTCCGTGGAAAACCCCCTAGAGCTAGCTAACTTTACGTTCCTAGCCCATATTATGGCAAGCGAAAAGTAACTATAGCCCAGAAAATTGTCGGTGGAAATCCTCGGTAGCCTTAACGTTACGGGGCCCCGCTCGCCCCTTCTCGGCTCACTTCGGTGGTTCAGCAGACTAGTCAGCCGTCGTCACACACGCCGAGACTCTCACCCACGAAAGATCCCAGCCGTCCCCCTGCCTTTGCACCACCAGTTGATCTCCGTCCGCCCCCAGAGATCCAAGAAAGTGCCATCCGGAGCGATTTCGTCGGAATCACGCTTTGTAATTGTCCCGGCGACAGGTATGAGAGTGGCAACTGAAGTTCCGGCGTTGATGTTCAACTCGTACAACCCGCTTGTCCACATTTTGTTCATTGGTCTGACGATGATGCCGGAACGCAAACCGCCACAACTTTCTCTTTTCTGTTGGATCTCGGGCCCTACATGGTCAGGCTGGTGGTTCGCGATGCCGAATCGCAGCACCTCTCCGCCAACACCGCCATCGTCGAAATCCCCTGACTTAAAAACTCGCTCGCGTTTGTCTGTCCGCTCGACTCCGCTTAAACTTCATCGCACAACCATCCCATGAGTCGCCTGAAAACTCTCCGCCAAGAATTACCGCCCACGGTGCGCCTCGCCTTGCCGCTGGTACTCGCCGAACTTGGATGGATGAGCATGGCCATCGTGGACACTGTGATGGTCGGCCATCTTCCCGATAGCGCCACCGCCATGGGCGCCGTAAGCTTGGGCTCCAACATCTTCATGGTCCTCGCACTTTTCGGTGCTGGACTGCTCATGGGCCTCGACACGCTGGTATCCCAAGCTTTCGGTGCCGGCCAGCGCGAGGACTGCCACCGTTCTCTAATCAACAGCATTTACCTGAGCATCGCGCTCACTCCCATTCTCGCGGCACCGGTGTGGCTGCTGCCCAATCTGCTTCGCAGCATGCAAATCGACCCCGCCATTCTCGCGCTGGCTATTCCCTACACCAACGCTCTCGCCGTCGGCCTTTTCCCGTTGCTGCTCTACTTCGCGGTGCGCCGTTGTCTGCAAGCCATGAACATGGTTCGCATCGTGGCCTTCGCACTGATTACCGCGAACATCATCAACGCGGTGGGCAACTGGGTATTGATTTACGGTAAATGGGGAGCGCCCGCCATGGGGGCCGTGGGCTCCGGGTGGTCAACGGCACTCGCGCGTTTGTACATGGCCGGGGTGCTCATCGGTTATCTGTTGTGGTACGACTACCGACATCGTACCGATCTGCTTAAAACTCCCGTGGACATCGATCTCCTACGCATTCGCCGCTTGCTCACTCTCGGTTACCCGGCCGCGCTGCAATTCACTCTTGAGAGCGGCATCTTCGCGCTCGTTACCGCATTAATCGCGCGCCTCGGCCCCGTGCCCCTCGCGAGCCACCAAATCGCGCTCAACACCGTCGCCTTCACCTACATGGTGCCGCTGGGAATCTCGTCCGCAGCCGCCGTCCGCGTCGGCCAGGCCATCGGTCGCAAAGATCCACGCGCCGCAGGTGACGCGGGTAACACCGCAATTTTTCTCGGAGCCGCGTTCATGACCTGCGCCAGCGCCGCGTTGCTGATCTTCCCGCACGCCATCGCGCGCATGTACACACCGGCGACAGACGTCATCCGCGCCACCACATTTCTTCTCGCCGCCGGAGCCGCCTTCCAGCTCTTCGATGGTATTCAAACCGTGGCCACCGGCGCGTTGCGCGGAGCTGGCGACACCCGCACGCCCATGCTCTGCCACTTAATCGCTTACTGGATCATCGGCCTGCCGCTCGGCTACTGGCTCTGCTTTGGTCTGGACTGGGGCGCCTTCGGCCTCTGGGCCGGACTAAGCCTCGCGCTAATCCTCATTGGCATAGTCCTCCTCGTGGTTTGGCGCCGCATGACCCGCCGCCTCACAGTTCATGTGGCCGCAGCTCACATCTCCACCGCTAGTCTTTGACTGTTTTTGAGTCTGACTAAGGAAGTTGAGCCGCAGGTTTATCGGTTTTCAGGGTTTAATTTCCGGGTGCTCCAGGTTCGAACTACTTTGAACCTGGGGCTTGCGGCTGCCGGCCCTCGATCTCAGACTTTCCGTTTTTTCGCCCGCGCATACTTCAGCGCAATCATCCCTTTCGAAAACGTCTTGTTCTCAATTAGCGAAAAATCCCGCTGCGGAAACCCATTCGGAAACAGCGGAATCCCTTCCCCAAGCAACACGGGAACGATCCCTAGATAAATTTCATCGATCACGTCCGCCTTCAAAAACTCGCGCGCCAATTCCCCACCCCCCATCATCCAAATGTTTTTCCCCGGCCTCTTTCGCAACTCGCTCACAAGACTTTTCGGCGACTCATTCACGAAAGTCACTCCGTCGCGTTCTCCAGCCGGGCACGAACGCGAAAACACGTATGTGGCCATCGATCCGGCGAAAGACGCGCCTTTCGCCGCATCCAATGTCTTCCGCCCCATCAGCGCGGTATCAATCGTGGCGAAGAACGGCGCCATCGAATAATCCTTGGGCATAAACAAAAAATCCACCGCCCCGTTCAACCGCGCGATGTATCCATCGATACTTGTGCCCAGCCCAAGAATTACTTTACGCATCGCGTGAAACTACAGAAATAAGCGCCGAATTTACTAAAGAGGGATTTAAAGCGAGGTTGAAGCATCGCAATAACCACCTACATCTTGTATCTACCCAAATCATCATCCGACAAGCCTTCCAGCCACGAACGCAACTGCTCATTCGTCGTCCGTTCATTGATCGCGCTGGACACTTTCGAATTCTTCAGCACCTGATCGTTCACAAATATCGGGCAATCCATCCGCAATGCCAGCGCCAAAGCATCGCTGGGACGCGAATCAATAGTCATCAACTCCCCATCGCGCTCCACGCAAATCAGCGCATAAAACGTGTCGTCTTTCAGTTCGCTCACAATAATTTTTTGCACCCGCACTTCCAGCCCCAGCAAAACATTCTTCAACAGGTCGTGGGTCATCGGCCGCGGCGTCTGCACTTTCTCGATTTCCAGCGCAATGGCATTGGCTTCATACACTCCCACCCAAATGGGCAGAATCGCCTGTCCGCCCACATCCTTCAACACCACGATAGGCATGTTTGTCACGGGATCCATCATCAGCCCACGAATCTTCATTTCCACTTCCACGTTGGACCCCCGATCAGCAGTCGCGCGCTAATACCCGCATCTAATCTCAAACTTCTGATCTCGAACCTCAAATCGCTCTGTGCAACTTTCCGCGAACGCCACAGCATTGTCATTCCGACCGAAGTAAGCAGTGGAGGAATCTCTTTTCGATGTATCCGCCCTTCTTTCTGACATCCTCAACCAACATGTACCCCGGTCAAACTCCCAGTCCCACTATCCGTCGCCTTCACGCGCACGTAGCTTCCCAAAAGCTCCTGCTCTTGGGAAGAGAAACTTATCACTCGATTCGAAGTCATATGCCCCGACCACTGATTCTGCCGCCGCGATTTGTTACTCACAAAAACGTCCAGCTCTTGCCCTAACATCGCCAAATTCCGCGCCGTCTGAATCACCCGCTGCTTTTCCTGAATCATGACCAACCGCTGACCTTTTATTTCTTCGGGAATAGGATCGTTCAACGCCAGCGAAGGCGTATTCGGCCGCGGCGAATATTTAAATCCAAATACCCCGTCATACTGCGCCTCATCCAGCATGCTCAAAGTCTCTGCAAAATCCTCGTCAGTCTCGCCCGGGAAGCCCACGATAATATCCGTTGTAATGCTTATCGGCCGCTTGGCCCCGCGAATGAGCGCAATCTTTTCAAGATATTCCTCGCGCGTATACGTCCGCGCCATAGCTCGCAGCACCTTCGTCGATCCCGATTGCACCGGCAAATGAATGTGATCGCAAAGCTTCGGCTGGCGATCAATTGCCTCTACAATATCCGCGCCAAAATCCCGTGGATGCGAAGTCGTAAATCTCACCCTTCGAATCCCCGCCACCTGCGCCACTTCCAGGAGCAAATCCGAAAATTTCATCCGTCGAGCAGTGGGATCCACATACGAATTCACCGTCTGCCCCAGCAATTGCACTTCGGAATATCCCAGCTCCGCGAGCCGCCGCACTTCCCGCAATATCGATTCACTCCCGCGGCTGCGTTCCGGCCCCCGCGTGTGCGGCACCACGCAATACGCGCAAGCCTTGTCGCACCCTTCGATAATCGTCAAATACGCGCGCCACGGATTGTCCCGTCGTGTAATCTCCGTCTCAAACGTTTCATCCGTATCATTATCTAGTCCAGTGACCCGCTTGTTTCCCGCTTCCAATTCCGCCAGCATCTCCGGCAATTTGCGGTAACTTGCCGAGCCGCACACCAGACTCACCCACGGCGCGCGTTTGAAAATATCGTGCCCTTCCTGCTGCGCCACGCACCCCAGCACGCCGATAATTTTGTCCGTTCCGCGCTCGCGATATTCTCCCAGCCGCGAAAATACTTTCTGCGCCGCCTTCTCTCGAATGCTGCAGGTGTTATACAGAATCATGCGCGCCGCTTCCGGTGTCTCCACCTGCCGGTACCCGCGCGACAGTAGCAACCCCGCCACTTTCTCGGAATCGTGGTCGTTCATCTGGCACCCGAAGGTCTCCAGAAAAAACGTTCCGCCATTCGCCGTATCGCCGAAACTCTTTGCTGCAACGGTATCAGTCGCATCAAATTTGTCGGAAGGTATGGTATCGCCGGAAGGGCGGGAGAACCTTGAGTCAAGACCCGCAGTCTCGGCGCCGCCGTTCCTGCTTAACGACTCCACGCCGATATCGAAGGCCTTATTCATCTGAATTCGCAGTCTACCATAGCTCCATTCACCCATTTTCGCTCACGAAATGCTCGTAACCATTAGTGTTACGCTTCGTTGCTTCCCATCTATGCGTATGCTACGGTTCTTGAGTCACTAAAAATTCGCTTTCACTGAGGGGTAAACCATTTTTCTGTTTAGCACGGTCTTCTTGACCGATATTGGCAGCATTCTTGAACAAACCGGATGGGTCGCCCGTGGAGTTCTCGCGCTTCTCCTGATCTTCTCCATCGTCTCGTGGGCTATGATCTTCCAGAAACTCGGCTTCTTCGGCCGCGTCAAACGCGAAGGCGACCAGTTTCTCCGCATCTTCCGCGCCACTCACGGAATCGCCAATCCCCAAGCCTTGGCACAAGCCGGCTCCCCATACGCCACCGTGTACGCCTTCGGATATCGCGAACTCCAAAGCCAGGTTTCGCCCAACTCCGCGAATCCAAGTGCCGGCGGCAGACTTAAAAGCCTCCAGGCCGTCACAGTAAATATGCAATTGGCAGCTGCCGAAGAAGTCCGCCGCGCGGAAAAAGGCATGTCCTGGCTTGCGACTACCGGTTCCGTTTCCCCGTTCATCGGCCTATTCGGCACGGTCTGGGGCATCATTGACGCCTTCTCAGGACTCGGTACTGCGGGTGCCGCCAGCCTGCGTGCCGTCGCGCCCGGCATTTCTGAGGCGCTTTTCACCACCGCCGCAGGTTTGGTCACCGCCATCCCAGCCGTTATCTTTTATAATCAATTCTTGGCGAATATTCGCAACCTTGCGCAGCGCCTCGATACCTTTACATTGGAAGTCGCCGCGCAAATTGAAAAAACTTTCACCTAGATTTCAGCCAGGCCGCGGCATCGCTGGCCTTGAATAAACTGGACGAAGATGGCATCCATTCAAAAAGGCACTCAATCCTCGCTCTCGGAGATCAACATGGTCCCGTTCGTGGACGTCGTGTTGGTGCTCCTGATCATCTTCATGATTACAGCCCCCATCCTCCAATCCGGCATCGAACTTAATGTGCCAAAAACGCACGCCGTGAAGGAAAGCCCAGAGCAGCGCATCGTGGTCTCCGTAGATAAGCAACAACTCATCTATCTGGGGAATTCGCCTGTTAACGTTCACGAACTAGGCAACCAGGTAAAGGCCAAATTAAAAGATCAGCAGGACGCCGTCTTTCTGCGTTGCGATGAAACGGTGCCTTTTGGGGTCTTCGCCTCGGTGGTCGACGCGCTGCGTGTCTCCGGCATCAACAATATCAGCATCGTTACCGAACCCATCACCGATCGTCCACGCACGAAATAAATGAGCGCCAGAGATAAAAGATGAGCGTCGCTCTCGCCAACACCGACGAAGTCACACTACGAAAATTTCTGGTGTATTCCGTGTTTCTGCACGGCGCGCTGGTACTCTTCATTGGCCTCTCTGCCTGGTACCAATATCGCGGAAACCAATGGGCCAACGTTGGCGGAAACCTGGGTAACGATGTCAAAGTCAATCTAGTCCCCAGCGCTGGCATCCCTATGCCCAAGCCTGACATGACCAGCGACAGCCACGCCGTCGATCCCACCAAGGGCCTATACAAGGAAGAGCCCAAAGCTCCTGACATCCCTGAAATTCCTAAAGACGCCCTCGACATCCCCAAATTTAAAGAAGACCAGCCGGCCAAACCCAAGCCCGTCGTTCATCCCGACAAAGAATTCAAGGACGAACCGCGAAAAAAACCCGTCGTACATCCTTCAAAAGTTTTCGAGGATCTCCGCCCCACTCCAAACAACGCCGTAAAGTACGGCAAGGGCGGTACTCCGAACCTTCCCACCGGGTACGGCACCAACCCCGGCGCGACTAGCAGCGGCGTGCAGATTCAAGGTCCGGGCGGCGGCGATTTCGCCACGCGCTACGGTTGGTATGTAGAAGCCGTTCGACGCAAGATCGGCAGCAACTGGAATCTTTTTGAAGTCGATCCGGCCGTGCGCTCCGCACGCCGGGCTAAATCCGTGCTGACCTTCACCATCAACCGCGACGGTTCCGTTAAAAATATTCGCATGGAGCAATCCAGCGGGAACCAATCCATGGATAGCTCCGCCCAGCGGGCATTGGCGAGCGCGGCGCCCATGCCTCCGCTACCCAACGACTATACAGGCTCCTACGTAAACGTAAATTTTGATTTCGATTTGTCCATGACGAAGTAATTTTTTCTCCAGCCGATCGCAACCCGGCTGGAACTCGGGGGTGAAGGTGCTAAGTACGCTCAAGCGTTTCAAATACATTTCTATAGTTCTCCTGGCGATGTCCTGTGCCGCGCATACAACTCGCGCGCAGGACTGGATCAAGACCGGCACCGGACTCGGCTTGGAAAAACCGCGTGTAGCCGTAGCCGACTTTGCTCCGCGTGTCGACCCTGCTAAAAATCACTCCGCGCTATTCACGCAGGTGGTCCGCGACGATCTCCAATTCAGTGGCATTCTGGATCTCGTCAGCCCCAGTTTTTATCCGCCGCAGTCCCCTTCGCAACCTTCCGAGCTGCGTAATCTCACTTGGACCGATGCCCCCGCGAACGCCAGTATGGTCGCTTTCGGCAACCTCACCGAATCCACCCCCGAAGTAGTCATCCAGGCCTGGCTCTTCGACGTGCGCAATCCCTCTTCGCAACCGGTTGTCGCAAAGGTTTACCGCGGCGCTCCGACCGACGCGCAAGTTCGCAGATTCGCTCACCAGTTCGCCGACGAAATCATCAACAAATTAAGCGGCGGTCTCCCCAGCATCGCCGGCACGCAAATCGCATTCGTCAGCTCCCGCACCGGAACAAAAGAAATCTGGCTCATGGATTACGACGGTGCCAATCAGCATACGCTCACAAGTCTGCGTTCTATCGCGCTCACTCCCCGTTGGTCGCCGGACGCCTCGCGCATCGCCTTTACCTGCTTTAAGCCCATGATCCGCGTTACCAGCGCGCAAATCTGCATGTATTCCATGGACACCGGAAAACTTGTGTCCTTCCCGCAATTCAAGGGCAGCAACAGTTCCCCGTCCTGGTCGCCCGATGGCTCACAAATAATTTTTTCCTCATCGATGGTTGGCAATCCAGAACTCTACGTCGCCGACGCCAACGGCAGCCGCCCCAGGCGTCTTACCAATTCCAACGGCGCCAACACTTCCGCCACGTGGAATCCTAAGACAGGACAAACCGTCATATTCGTCAGCGATCGTGGTGGCGTCCCGCAACTTTATTCCATGAATGCCGACGGCACGAGCGTCTCCAAATTCGATCTGCCCGACATGGGTTATGTCATTGATCCTGCCTGGTCCCCCAATGGACAAATTCTGGCCTTCAGTTGGCGCCGGCCCAACGGCAACTACGACATCTACGTAATGGAAGCTGCTACCAGCAAAATTGTCGAGATCACGCGCGACGCCGGTCGCAACGAACGTCCCAGCTGGGCGCCCGACGGCCGTCACATCGTGTTCGAATCGACTCGCGGCGGCTCGCGCCAAATCTGGAGCATGCTTGCCGACGGCACGCAGCCCCATCAACTAACCACCACCGGCCACAACGAATCGCCAAACTGGTCGCCCAAATAAACTAAATGAGCCACGGTAGAATGGTATACAGAGGAATGGTCCTTCAAGGTGCGACCAAGCTACGCGGAACGGTGGCCCACCCTAAGGGTTTTCTAGGGTGGGTCTTGTAACGTGGAACGACGAGGCGCTGGAGTGCGGAGCGTCTTTTTTCCAGATTTTGATTTTACAAACGCCCGAAACCCACGTTGAATGTGTATAAACCTGTTGCAGTGCTGGAACATCGGGTATAACTCTTAGGAGTAATAGCCTTTAAATTTACACGCAAGTGGTACGATTCATGCCCAGACGGCTTGGGATTCTACGTCGAGGAGGAAATACGAATGTTTGCAGTTTCACCAAAGTTGTATAGAACTTGCCTGCTGGCCGCCCTGTCGGCTGCGGTATTTAGTTTTGGTTGTGCCAAAAAGCCCTTGAACACTCGTAATACTGCCCCTGCGCGCACGGAAGAAACGCCTCGCCCCACGGTGACCTTCCAGGCCAATCCCACCAGCGTCAATAAGGGCGAAGCGACAACTCTCACCTGGTCCACCACCAACGCCACTCAAGTCGCTATCGCGCCCGAAGTCGGTCCAGTTTCTGCCGAGGGCTCCACCAAAGTCACCCCAGGAGACTCCGCGACATACACCATTACTGCTACAGGTCCCGGTGGCACCGCCGATGCCAGCGTACGCATTACCATCGCCAGCGTCGCAAATGCCGAGCCCACCGATACCGATCGTTCCAGAGACCAAATTTTCAAAGAGAGGGTCAAAGACGCGTACTTCGACTTGGATAAAGCCGACATCCGCACCGATGCGCGCCAGGCTCTTAGCGCCACCGCCGAAGTCCTCCGCGCCTATCCAGACATCAAAGCCACCATCGAAGGCCATTGCGATGAGCGCGGCTCCACCGAATACAACCTCGGCTTGGGAGATCGCCGCGCCACCGCCGTGAAGCAATATCTCGTCTCTCTCGGCATCTCTGCCGATCGCCTCAGCACCGTGAGCTACGGCAAAGAAAAACCATTCTGCAATGAAGCCAGCGAAGCCTGCTACCAGCAAAATCGTCGCGGCCATTTCGTCCGCGCCAACTAGCATCGCAAATGAATTAAAGGTGGAGGGTGGCCCACCATCAGGTTTTTGTGAGGGTGGGTCTGGTAACGTGGAACAAGCAAAACGTAAGCCGCATAGCGCGATTCGATTCAGCTGTGCGCAACAACCCTTGCCCACACGCACCCATACTATTAAAGTGAAATTTGCAGCGCTCTGTTCTACCCAGCCCGGTATGAACCAGAGTAGCCGTTGAGACTTTGTGATTCTTTGAAATTGATCGCCGTAATCGTAGTCCCGAGGAGGTTTCATTATGCGTCACCGTAACATCGCCATTTTCAGCGCTGCTGCTCTCGCCGGCATTATCGCCGGGAGCGCCGTCGGTCCACGCCCCGCCGAAGCCGTTGCTCGCGAGCTTATCGAGCTCCAGCGCGACGTCTCCACGCTCCTCCAGGGACAAAAAGATCTGCAATCGCAAATGACTCAGGATCACACCGTCATGAAGACGCTGGTCGAGCAATCCAGCGACAATGTCGGCCGCCTCAACTCCACCATGAGCTCGCTCCAGAAGTCCGTTCAGGACGTGCAAGCCAATTCCGGCGCGCGCCTCGACACCATGTCCACCCAGGTGCAGGGCCTCTCGGACAATCTCGAAGAAATTAAGTCACGCCTCGGCAAACTCAATCAGCAGTTGGTCGATCTTCAGAACACCATGCAGAGCGTCGACGCCAAGATCTCCGGCGGCGGAGGCCAGCCTCCAGCCGGTTCCACGCAACCCAATCAAGGCAGCGCCTCCAACAACGGCTTCCCTACCACGCCGGCTTATAGCAGCAGCGGCTCTGTCAGCCCCGGCGCCACGAATCCCGCAGTGTCCTCTGGGCCTCCACCCGCCGGCGCTCCGTCCGCCGACAATCTCTATTCGAATGGTCTGCGTGATATCACCAGCGGTAAATACGATCTCGCTCGCTCAGAGTTTCAGGACTATCTCCGCTACTACGGCAACACTGATCTCGCCGGCAATGCCCAGTTCTATCTCGGCGAAATCGCCTACTCGCAAAAAAATTATGACCTGGCCGTTGCCGAATACGACAAAGTCCTCACCAGCTATCCACACAGTTTTAAAGTCGCTCCCGCGCGCCTCAAAAAAGCCCTGGCCAATATCGAGCTCGGCCAGAAAGCTACCGGCGTCCGTGAACTCCGCGAAATCGTCAAGCGCTACCCCGGCACCGAAGAAGACCGCCGCGCCCGCGCCAAGCTGAAAGAAATGGGCGCCTCCCTCTCCGCCTCCCAGTAACACTCTGGATAAAAGCTCGCTGCGTATAATTGTCACCTCATTACGGGAACATTCGCCTCGCCCGAAGAGTCCAATTAATCAGTGCCGTCTTTTACTTCTGCCCCTAACGGAATCACAGTCCATTGCAGGTTCAGTCAGGAACTCGTCCAGCCAGAAGGCCGTTTGCCGCGCAGCAAAAAGAAGATCAGCCGTCCAAGCAAACATTAACCTCTGGCCGTTAGTCGGGCTCTTGCTCGTTTCACTTGTAACGTTTATGACGATTCCAATGCCATCTCCTTATCCTGGTCATGGGTTTCGTGGACCGCCGCCCACCCGGACCGCACGCGATGTTGCAACCTGGAGCGGAGCTCGATGACGCGATTCGCATCTCCGTGCTTCCACATGGAAGAATCATCTTCCGAATACCATGGTTGTTGCCAATGATTTGGCTGATCTTATAACTGCAGCCGTCAAACAGGGCTCCGAGAAAAAAATCTATCTTTCCGCGGACTTAAGGGCGAGAAATCGCGATGTCCAAGCGTTCTTGATCAGATTCGAACTGCAGGAATCACCAGAGTTGCCATTATGACGAATTAATTCATACTCACACATCTGCGGCCACAATAAAATAAGTCTCAATCTTCTTGGGATAACTCATGAACATCCACGACTTTCGCCGCGTCGCCCTCACCCTCGAAGGCGCCGAAGAATCTTCCCACATGGGCAATCCCGACTTCCGCGTCGGAGGCAGAATTTTCGCTACGCTAGCCGCCGCAAAACAAGGCTACGGCAACATTATGATCACGCCAGAGCAGCAAGCCGCTTTCGTCGAAGAGATGCCCGAAGTTTTCATTCCGGTGAAGGGCGGTTGGGGCCGCAACGGCGCAACTCACGTACGCCTCGATCTCGCCAATGAAGATTTGCTAGCCGGCGCATTGCGCACCGCGTGGAAGCTTCGCCTTGAAAAAAACGCCAAGGTAGACAAAAAAGGCCCTCTACGGTCAAAACTTCAGTCCACGAAGAGCCCATCACCAAAAAAGCGTTAGCGCCTTGCGATATTCCCTGCTCGCCTAAGCCCTACAGACCCCTGCATCCAGAGTGCCCGCACTTGCATTCAAGATCCGGAGTCTTCTCCATCGCTTCACACTCCACGCTGCAATATTTCCCAGACGTCACCGTGCAGGAACAAACCGGATGCGCGCACTTCTTGCCCTCTTTGGCTGCCATAGCGGTGTCTCCTTTCGTGAACAATTCGAGACTTCCCTACTAGACTGCGGCTCCGCGCTCCAGGCCATCAGGTAAAAGGGGTATATCCGGGCCGACGCCGCGACGGGCCCCGATCCGCGATCCTCGTCATTTGCATTTTCCAGTACTCCCGATGGAGTATCGGAGCGATGGCTGGGCCGAGTTCAGGTAAGCAAACAGAACGAATCCATCTCCTCGGGATCATCTTGTTGTGCTGTGCACCAATATTGCTTGCCCTGCAGGACATTGGCGCGGCTCCAAATTCATCATCCACGCCGACGTTCTACCGCGACGTCCTGCCCATCCTTCAAGACCACTGCCAGGCATGCCATCGTCCCGGACAGATCGGCCCCATGCCTCTGATGACTTATGCGCAAACTCAGCCCTTCGCCCGCGCCATCGCCACGGACGTGCGTCAAAAAAAAATGCCTCCATGGTTTGCTGACCCGGGCATCGGTCATTTTTCCAATGACCCTTCTTTAATTGCACAGGAAATCGCGACCCTGGTTTCCTGGGCGGATTCAAATTCCCCGGCCGGCGATCCTGGCGACGCGCCGCCGTTACGTCGCTGGACGGAAGCCTGGCTCATTCCGCGGCCAGATACAGTTATGCAAATGCCCAAACCCGTTGCGATTCCTGCCCACGGCGACGTGGACTACACCTATGAAATTGTTCCCACGCATTTCACCGAGGACAAATGGGTGCAATTCTCCGAAGTGCGTCCCAGCAGCCGCGCGAACGTTCATCACGCGGTGATTTACGTTCGTCCTCCAGGCTCGACCTGGCTCAAGAACGCGCCCATTGGCGCCCCCTTCACAGGAGCCGATATGCCCGGCGGCCAGGACCGTGCCGACGCCCACTTCACCACCGCCGACATTCTCTTGGTGTACGCGCCCGGAAGCTCCCCCGACAACTGGCCTGACAGCGCCGCGAAATTAATCCCCGCCGGTTCCGATCTCGTCTTCCAGATGCATTACATGACACACGCCCTCGCCGTCACCGATCAAACCAGCGTTGGCATCGTCTTCTCCAAAAAACCACCCACGCAGCGCGTCCTCACGTTGCAATTAACTAACGACCATTTCGTGATTCCGCCCGGAGTAGCCGATTTTCGCGTGGAGGCCCACGGCTCGTTGCCCAACGATGCCGTGCTCCTCAGTTTTTTCCCGCACATGCACCTTCGCGGCAAGCGTTTCGAATACAACATCCTTCATCCCGACAGCGCCTCGGAAACGCTGTTACGCGTGAATTACGATTTCTACTGGCAGCTAAGTTACCGACTGAACGATCCGCTACGACTCAAAGCAGGCACCGTGCTTCAAGCCGTCGCAGGCTACGACAATTCGAAAAACAATCCGCACAATCCCGACCCCGATGTCGCGGTTCACTGGGGCGATCAAACTTACGATGAAATGATGGTTGGATTTTTCGACGTCGCCGTCCCCGCCAATATGGACAAAACGCGTTACTTTCTCCGCCCTAATTCCCCGTAGAAAGAACCTCGAGCGTGTAATCCCGCCCTGGAACCTTTCCCTACTATTCGTCTTCGTTCAGCCTACCGATGTCTCTGTATAGGCCCCGAGAAGAGCGGCACGATAAAATATTGGCTATGAATTCATGCGATTTCTCAATATATAGACCACCTAATTTCTTAGCCGCCTTCGTCACCTTGGTTTTTGCTTTGGTCGGTTGCGCGGGAGGGGCTGCAAATGTACTGCCTCCTATTCCCATTCCCGGACAAACCAATCCTCAATTTGGTCACGTCTTTATCGTTGTCGAGGAAAACGCCAGCTACCCCGACGTTATCGGCAGTTCTTCCATGCCTTACTTCAACAGCTTGGCCAACAAGTACGGACTCGCGACCAATTACTACGCAAACTTGCATCCTTCCATACCTAATTACTTCGAGCTGACCGCCGGCAGAACCCTCACCATCGACGATGCTCAGACCCCAAAATCGTTTCCAGTAATGGTCGACAACGTAGTCCACGAACTCCTGGCCGCCGGCAAAACCTGGAAGTCTTACGCCGAGGATTTACCTTCCGCGGGCTACACCGGAGGTGACAGCGGTAAATACCTGGTTCGTCACAATCCACTCGCGTACATCAAGGAGGTGCAGGACACTCCTGCGCAAGCGCAAAATCTGGTCCCCTTTTCAGAATTCACTGCAGATCTTCCTACCGCCAACCTTCCCGGATATTCCTTCATCGTTCCGAACAGCTGCAACGATGCGCATGACTGCCCCCTCAGCACTGCCGATACTTGGCTCAAAAACAATATCGACCCATTGATCAATAGTCCGGTATTTCAAAAAGACGGGTTGCTCATCATTGTGTTCGACGAAGGCAACAACCTCGACTTTACTCAGGGCGGCGGCCACGTTGCTTGCGTCGTTGTCAGCCCCTTCTCGAAACTGGGCTACAAATCCATCGCCCTATATCAACATCAAAGCGTCCTCCGGCTCATGCTGGAGGGCCTCGGAGTAACAAAACTACCTGGTGACGCCGCCACCGCTCCTGCAATGTGGGAATTTTTTAAGTAACTTCGACCTGATCAATAAAATTATTGAGCCCCAGCGGAATACTCGCCAAGCGCTTTGGTGATTTGCGTTCTGTTTGAAAGCCTTGTGAAATTCAACAACTCGGCGCAGAATCCTCAGAACCTTAAGTAGGCTGAGGGCTCGCGATGACGTCACCAAAAAGAATATCGCTTATAAAATATTCCGCCGTAGTCCTTTCTTGTATTACCGCCACAGTCCTGAAAGCGGTAGAAACTCCACCGACTTCCCT
>DASYJM010000325.1:0-47020 GCA_035996445.1 Candidatus Acidiferrum sp.
GGGGATGAAATCTCAATAAACCTGATGTTTCACAATACGAGGCTCGATAGGCAGCTCCTGTCCCAACTTGCCCCGATTCCGGACGGATGACGGGCAAACCGGAAGTTGTCGTTCGTCCGTCGGATTAGTACTGGGAAACGCGCTTGTATTGAGCGGTCTGTCCAACTTCCGGATGGTTGGCCACCCGGAAGTAAGGTATATGACTATGCGGATCGTATTACTTTGAGAGATGAAGATAACTGCTGATTTCTTAGGGGCAATTATGGTGGTGCCGGGGGCCAGAATCGAACTGGCTACGCCCGCCTTTTCAGGGCGGCGCTCTACCACTGAGCTACCCCGGCACTGAACAAATTCTAGAGACGCACAGTGTGCGTGTCAAATTATCCATGAAGATTAATTATTCTTGCGCGGACTCGTCGAATTCGCGCATCCAGTTTCGATTCTTCAAAACTTCGCGCGGTTTGGTACCTTCTGGTGGGCCCACGATGCCGTCTTTTTCCATGAGATCGATCAGACGCGCGGCGCGGCCATAACCAATACGCAACCGTCTCTGCAGCGTTGATGTTGATGCGCGCCCGGCATCGCACACCACGCGAATGGCGTCCTGATAAAGGTCGTCGTCAACATCCTCCGCGGCGGCCGTGCCTCCAGCCTTTTCGGATTCATCCCCGGCTTCAACTTTGCCATTCTCATCTTTCGGCGCCTCAAGTAGCTGCTGGTTGTATTTAGCCTGCGCCTGTTCCCGCCAAAAATCGCAAACGGAAACGATTTCGTCTTCGCTGACTAGCGGACCGTGTATGCGATGTAGCCGCGCCGAGCCTGCCGGCAGATACAACATGTCGCCTTTGCCCAACAGCGATTCCGACCCATTGGCGTCCAGAATGGTGCGCGAATCGACTTTGCTGGCTACGCGGAAAGATATGCGAGCAGGGAAGTTTGCTTTAATAAGTCCAGTGATGACATCCACCGACGGCCGCTGTGTTGCCAGAATTAAATGAATGCCCACCGCGCGCGCCATTTGCGCCAAGCGAGTGATGGACTCTTCCACGTTGTTGGTGTCCACCATCATCAGGTCGGCCAACTCGTCGATGACAATCACCAGGTAGGGAAGCGGTTTGTGTTCGCTTTCTTCCACGTTGTCGAACAGCGACAGCGATTGCTGCTTCTGGAAGGTCCGATTGTACTGGTCGATGTTACGCACGCCGCGTTGCGCCAGCAATTTCAAACGATTTTCCATTTCGCGCGTCGCGTTGCGCAGCACGTTCGAAGCAATCTTGGGATCGGTCACCACCGGCGCGATCAAGTGCGGGATATTTTCGTACAGATTTAATTCCAGCCGTTTGGGATCGACCAACACCAATTTTACGTCGTCGGGGCTGGCCTTGTACAAGATGGACATCATCAGCGAGTTGATGAAAACGCTTTTGCCGGTGCCGGTCGAGCCCGCGATCAGCAAATGCGGCATGGCCGCCAGATCGGTCACACGAATTCTTCCGTGCAGATCCCGTCCCATGGCCAGCGTGAGCTTGCTCGCCGAATTGGTGAACTCCGGCGCTTCGATAATTTCGCGCAAGGCAATGGTCTGGCGAGTCAGGTTCGGCACTTCGATTCCGATGGTGGATTTGCCTGGGATGCGCTCAATCAAAATCGACTCGGCTTGTAACGCGAGACACAAATCCTCAGTCAGGCCAATGATGCGGCTGTACTTGATGCCCGCTTCGGGCTTGAACTCGAACGTCGTAACCACCGGACCCGGATTGATTTGGGTTACGCGCCCTTGTACATCAAACTCCCGGCACTTTTCTTCAATCGCGCGGGCCCGCTCTTTCAACTCTGTTTCGTCGAGCTTTTGGCTGCGTTCACCTTCGCGCAACAACGAAACGGATGGCAATTTGTAACTGGTAGCTCCCTTGGCGATCTTCGGCTCCCCAGCACTTTTTCTCACCGCCGGCTCTTCCGTCTCGCGGTCGACTACGAAGATCGGCGCCTTGTGCCCCCGCTCTCTTTCTTTTTCTGCGCGCTCCTCTTCACGTTCTTCTTGCCTCGATTTGAAAACATCGCTTTCGTCTTCCAGTTCAATAGTCCGGGAATTTGCATTCAAGGCTGTGCCGGTTCCGACCGCTTGTGGTGACACCGGCTTTCGGCCGGAAAGGCGCGTTTCCTCCAGCCGCTTGCGCAGCCGATCCTGCTCACGGGTCCCTCGCCAGGCATGCCAGCGAGCCTGTACTTTTTGCAGAATACCCAGCTTCTCGACGGCGCCGATGGGCCCCTTCGGTCCGCTGGCCCACGCGTGCGCACCGGAGAAAGAAAATCTTGTAGTCATGAACAAAGCGGTCAGTAACAGCGCAACCGCTACGAGATTTGCGCCGATGGGATTGAAGCCGGTGCGCAAACCGCCGGAAACTAACGAACCCAGCATTCCGCCCGGGGGCACTGTGCCGCGAACATCCGGGAAATGCCACAACGTAAGCAGCGATGGCAGCGCCAGCAACAAAAGCGCGTAGCCAATCAACGTGGCAATTTGCGAATTGATCGCGCGATTTTTCAGCCAACGCCAGCCCAGCACTGCCAATGCCATGGGCAGAAGAAACGCCGCGAAGCCGAACACCTGGAATAGCAGGTCAGCTCCATAGGCTCCTGCGGGCCCAATCCAGTTATTGGTGCTGGCGGAATCGGGGCCGTTGGCGCTTACATTCCAGGCCGCATCGTGCGGGGAATAGGAAATCAAAGCCAGCGCCGCCAGGACGGCCACCGTCACGCACAAAAATCCAATCAGCTCATTGAGCCGTTTATTTTCAGTAGGAGTCAGAAGGCGCAAGTATTTTACCTCAGCATTTTTTGGGGAAGGCTGAGTGACGCAGCGGGGCGTTGGCGCTATCGCGCACCCGCCAGGAGGAACAGGAACTGCATGATGATATCAAACGTCCCGAAGACGACCAACACTTTTACTGGATGTGTTTCTTTCAGATGGACCCTGGTTGATGTAATGCTCTAAAACTCTGCAGCCCTTGACGACGCCAAACCGTGAGCACAATAGTCGAGCGGATTTCCTTTGGGTCCCTGCTACTTCCTGAGCGTCAAAAGGAGAACCCTCAGTGAAAAAGCTTTTTGCTTGGCTGGCTGTACTGCAGGTTGCATGCCTCTCATTTTTATGGATACCAACGGCAAAGACGTCTCAGAATGACGAAGCAGAAATCCGCCAGTTGTTAGATCGCTGGGCCAAGAGCCGTGCGAACCAAAGACCTGCCCGCAGTTATGTCAATATACGAGCCGGGCGAAGGCCTCATCGCGTATGACATCGTTCCGCCGCTGCAAGATTCTGGATTCGACGCATATAAAAAAGACGATCAGGAATTTTTCGAGCAGTTCCAGGGTGGCAATGATATTGAATATCGAGCCTAAGCATCATTACCGGCGATAACGTAGCTTTTAGCCACGGTCTGGAACGCATGACCGGAACATTGAAGAGCGGCGAAAAATTTGACACCTGGATGCGCTTTACCGAGGGCTATCGCAAAACTAACGGCCATTGGCGAGCCATTCACGAGCACATCTCCGTGCCCGTCGAGCTGGCGACCGGAAAGGCCTTCTTGAACCTAAAGCCTTAAATGACCGTCTAATTTTTCGGGACAACGTGGTTCCAGCTAGGCCGGCTTGGAGACTATGGGGCATTCGGCTATTTAGTGCGCTCCTACCCGCGAGCGAAAGACCTGATGCCGTTAAGTTCGTCATCAAAAATCTCGAAGACTTTATTCAGCGACGTCACCTGCAGCAGCATATGCACGTGCTTGCTCAAATTTACCAATTTCAGCTGCCCACCGATCTTGGCCAGTTGCACGTGGCCGCGCACCATTTCTCCGATGCCCGAACTATCGACGAAATCGACTTCCTTCATGTTCAGTAGGACGTTTTTTGTACCGCGAGTCACGAGGTCATCTAGCGTCTCCCGTAACCGCTTGCTCCCATCTCCGAAATCAATCCTCCCGCGAAGATCCACGATGGTGACGCCTTCGACCCGTCGCGTAGAGCTCTCCCCTTTCGAAGCTGTGCGAGTCTGCTTGCCAAGTCCCAGGCGGTCCAGAATAGCCGTGGCTTCCGCTGCCACGTCGTGAAACTTTGTCTGCACGATAACGATGGATCGACCATGTTTCAGTACATCGATGAAATAGGCAGTGTCGATCCCCGACTTCTCAGGCTTTGTGAGAGTAAACCGGGACGCTTCCAGCGAGCGCTTCACCGCCGTTGCGCCAACTTTTGAACCCAAATAGTGGAGCAGCGCGGCCGCACCCAGCCCAATCGCATACACCTGTCCGAACCCAGGAACGAGTGCCAGTGCAGATCCGATTTGCCCGGCGGTGAATTGCACTGCGCCTCCCATAACACCGCCGACATAAGTCCCGAGTTCTTTGGTAAAACTCATGGCCTCGTTCTCCGAGCCGGTCAAAAATATAATGGCTTGGCCTGGGATTTGATTCTGTCTCAAGTCCTTCACGGCCTGCTCTGCGCGTTCCGTTGAATCGAAAATACCTATGGCTATTTCCACAGCGCTCTCCCACTGAACTCAACGCACGGCTTGGCATCTTACGCAAATCGGCTGCAAGACTAAAGAGTGCGCAGACTCCTGAACACGATGCGGAAAGTTCCGAATGAGGAAGATGCGGACTGTTCTGATACCGAATTTTGCCGGCAAGGGTTGCCGCAGCCCCAGATTTTATCCCGCCATTCTTGAAGCATAGTACAGGACGGCCGCGCCCAGGATTATTCGATACACAGCAAACGGCGCGAACCCCCTTTTCCTAACCCAGCCGATAAACCACGCTACCGCTCCATAAGCAACGATGAAGGAAACCACGAACCCGATGGCCAGCACAATCCATTGGTGGGCATCAATCTGCGACACGCCGATAGGATTTTCTGTTTTTCCCCTTATGGATTTCAGCAGGTCGTAGCAGGTCGCTACAAACATTGTGGGGATGGACAGGAAAAAAGAAAATTCCAGCGCCGCAGCGCGCGACATTCCAGCCAGCTGGCCCGCCGCTATGGTGGACATGGAGCGCGACGTGCCCGGAAATACCGCCGATAAAATCTGGCATGCGCCAATCCATACGGCTTGCCCGAGTGTCATCGCATCCATGCGCCAGGTGTGGATGCGCCCGCCGGCCGCCTGCTCTCCGGCAATCTCCCATTTCGCGTTCGTGCGATCGACGATCCACATCACAATTCCGCCGACCAGCAGCGCTGTTCCCATCACATAAAGACTTTCCAGATTTTTGCCAATCACTTTTGTCAATAGAAATGCCGGAATCGCGGTGACCACGAACGCAATCATCACCAGGCTTAAGGGATGCCTGATGACCGAGCCGCCGCTCGCTAGCCGTTCCCTAAATGAAGCGATCAATTCGCGGATGCGCTGGCGAAAATAAACTGGCAGGCACAGAATTGCGCCAAGTTGAATCACGATGGTGTACATCTTCCAATAGCCGCTGTGCAAGCTGATGTGCAAGAGCGCTTCCGCGATACGCAGATGCGCCGTCGAGCTTACCGGCAAAAACTCCGTCAACCCTTCGACAATTCCCAACGCCACCGACATTAGATAATCGTTCAAAAGTCCTCCGAAATTCCTCTTAGCTTACACAAAGGCAGCCGTGAAACTGTGCCAGTTTTTCAATTCCGTATGATTAATGAAGCGTGGCTAGATTGATAACCGCTATCTCTGAGGTCGCGACCGTCTCGATTTTTAAGTCATGTCATGGATTTTGCGGCGTGGAAGCATTTTTCTCATTTCATAGCCATCGATACGGTTCAAATAGTAGCGCTTCAACACACCCTCGACGACGTACCCATGACGTGACCAGAAGTTTACAGCAGCCTGATTATCCACAGCCGTTTCCAGGAACACTGTGCGTACACCTCTCGCGACAAGACTCTTTTCCGCGCTGTTGAGCAGCAGCGAGCCGACGCCGCTTCTTCGATAAGCCTCGGCAACGTCCAGCGTGATGATGTGCGCTACTGGCCCATCGAGTTCACTTAAAACGAACCCGGCGATATCATCTTCTTCTACGGCAAGCAGGCACTCAGCGGATGATAGCGCCAGGAAATAACGCAACGTGGTTTTCGAATACGCGATGCCGCGCGGAAAACAACTCTGATCAAGCTTGTACAGCGCGTCAAAATCGTGCGGCTGGTAGGTGCGAGCCAGCACTTCAGTAGCGCGGCACGATGCCGCCGAAGGTTTTGCGCACACTAGTCACGCCGTAACTGCCAAGAGACATTTTAATAGTCGTAGCGCTGCTTATTAGCGCAGTCTGGTCAAAGCTTGACGGTTACGGTTTTTACTTCCGTGTAGTTGGCGAGTCCATATTCGCCGAGTTCACGCCCAATGCCGGATTGCTTAAATCCGCCAAACGGCGCGGCCGCATCGAAGACGTCGTAGCAGTTCACCCACACCGTTCCGGCACGTACGTTGTCCGCGATGGCATGAGCTTTAGTAATGTCCTTGGTCCAAACCGCGGCCGCCAAACCGTAGAGCGACTTGTTGGCGCGCTCGACGACTTCGCCAATATCCTTGAAGCGAAGAATGGACATGACCGGCCCAAAAATTTCTTCCTGAGCGATTTTCATGTCGTCATTCACATCGGAGAACACTGTGGGCTCAATGAAAAATCCCTTGTCGCCGACACGATTGCCGCCCGCCATCAGCTTGGCTTTTTGCTGCTTGCCGGAATCGATGTAGCCCATCACCTTGGTGAATTGTTCCTGATCCACCTGCGGTCCCTGCTCGGTATTTTTGTCGAAGGGATTGCCGACCGTCCTTTTCTTGGCACGTGCCGCGCTACGCTCCACGAACTCGTCGTAGACCTTGTCTTCCACAAAAGTGCGCGAGCCTGCGCAGCAGCATTGCCCCTGATTAAAAAACAGCGCGAAATGCGAGCCTTCGATGGCCTTATCCATATCGGCGTCCGCGAAAACAATGTTGGGACTCTTGCCGCCTAGCTCCAGCGTGACGCGCTTCAAATTCGATTCCGCCGCGGCTTTCATAACCAGGTGCCCCACTTCCGTGGAACCTGTGAAGGCCACCTTATCCACGTCCATGTGCCGCGCCAGCGCAGCCCCCGCTGTGGGTCCGTAGCCAGGGAGCAAATTCAAAACGCCGGGAGGGAATCCTGCCTCGAGCGCCAATTCACCAACGCGCAAAGCAGACAAAGGAGTCTGCTCCGCGGGCTTCATCACTACCGTGCAGCCCGTGGCCAGCGCCGGGCCCAACTTCCAGGCCTGCATCAGCAGCGGAAAATTCCACGGAATAATCTGCGCCACGACGCCGACAGGCTCATGTTTTGTGTACGTAAAATAGTTGCCGTTCACCGGAATGGTTTTGCCCTGAAGTTTGTCCGCCCATCCCGCATAGTAGCGGTAACACGCAATCGTCAAAGGCAAGTCCGCTGCACGAGCCACGCTGTACGGCTTCCCGTTATCCAGCGCCTCGAGTTGCGCGAGCTCATCAAGATTTTTCTCGATCAAATCCGCAAGCTTAAACATCAGGTTGCCGCGTTGCGAAGCGGTCATCTTGCGCCACGCGCCCTTTTCAAAGGCAGCGCGAGCAGCTGCCACCGCTTTATCTACGTCTGCGGCATCCGCTTCCGCTATTCGCGCTAACTCCTCGCCCGTCGAAGGATTGATCGTCGGAAAGGTTTTACCCGAAGCGCTGTTTACCCACTGCCCGTTGATTAGAAGTTTGGTGGCACTAATCTTGACATTCGGTTCCATCACAGTTGTTGCTGTCGCCATTTTTCAAACCTCCTATATGTGTATCTTTATTTAGTTCAATGTTGCGGTGGCTAGCCATGCCGAAACTCTAGCCCGTCTATCAGCTGAGACCCATTTTTCCATCTCGCGTCAGACCTTCGGCGCCACAAATGAGCCGGTGAAAAGAAGCCTATACCCCTGCTCGAATCGAGGCAAGCCCCGTCGAGAAGAACTGGGTTCGTCGCTAATTGTTGGCGGATTACCTGAAAATAACGACGGATTACCCAAAAACGAAGGCGGCCTACATGGATGATTTACGTTTTGTGGCTCGCGGCTTTAGCCGCGACAACAAAGGTGCTTGAGTCGTTGGGTTTCAGCCCCTGAAGTTTGTCGCAGCGCATCAAATGGCGTCTCTCCCCAACTGTTCCCAACAGTCCATAACGTTGGAATGCGGCGCCTCAAAATTGGGGGTATTCTCACGTCGTCCATGTACTTAGAAAAGTTAAGGCGCCATTTTCGGCCGTCCATAATCGCAATAGTATTCTCAACCTTGGGATGGCTGGAAATGCCGGATCGACGTCGGGTGGCACAGCCTTAAACCCTGACAATGGGCGGGTTGCACACCCCTAAGTTACTAGAAGACTCTGGGTGGCCTACTACTTGGCGGTGTTTAAGGGCGGGCGCTTCTGAATTTACCCGGATCGCAACTAAAATTAAATTTCCTCGTTCTTGCGTTCCGGGATTACGCCCAGTATTTCAGGCGCGGATTGTACTTTTGATGGAATATTAAGAGACTCGACCTGCGGCTCTCTGGCATTTACATCTTCCACTCCTAGCTCCACGTTGGTGGATCGCTGTTGATGAATGGGTTTACTCAACCACGAGGAAATGGGCGCCCCGCTTAATCTCCGAAACGGTTGCAGCCCCTTGGCAATCATTCTGCGACGTACACCGCGTATGCCGTATCCGGCAGAGTGCAGTGCCGCTGTAGAAGACTGATATACCAGGCTTCTAACATCTGCTTCTTCTGAAGAGTTTTTCGTCGGCGATTGCCAAAGCCATCCATAAAACCGAGAAATGCAATCTTCACAACGATACGGGCGTACCAGCAGAATAGGCAGGAAGACTCGCTCCCCGAGACTGCGTTTCGACCTTCGTAACCGAGAACTGCCACAATTGGAACAAGTCATTCATTCAGCTCGCAACCCGCACAAAAAATATCAGAAATGCCTAAAACACACAATAGTGCGGTTCACTTAGCCAATGTCTTGCGCAAGCATAAATAATGTAGATTCAGCAGTTTACGACCTACGGCTTAGCATGCCAAGGACATGCGGGTTCGGTTCTGGCGTTTAGCGAACGGTCACACCGGATGCGGAATTCGCGTTTTGCGATTGGCGCTCGCGCGTTTCTTTCAGCTTGAGTTCAAGGGGCAAAAGTTCCGTCTTGCCTCGGCCACCAAGCGCACTGCTGATTTTCCGTACACACGCCGCCAAAAACATTGGCCAGCCTCGAGCCAAGACACCCAAAGCAGTGCCATATAGCCCAGCCTTATAGGCTGACTTGATCCAGAAAAATACCGGCGCACCCAGCACCGCGTACCGCTTCATTCGCAAATTCGGTCCGCCCGGGTACACGCCCGATTTTTCACGCTCGATTACTTTACGCAGTCCCTTGACCATGGCGGGAACGCGATGCCGCACATTGCTGGAATGGATTCGATAGCCCTTCGTGCAAGGTGACAAAATCTGGACGACAGGCCCGGAGTCTCCCAGTTTCATCAACATATCGATATCTTCAAACGGGAAAAATTGCTCCGTCCAGCCTTTTACCTGTCCAAAAGCTTGGCGCTCGATTACGATCGCGCTTCCGCCGGCCTGATATTGTCTGTCTCTTTTCATTAACACTTCATACTCGGCAAATTCGATTTGGCGCGGAACGCTCCCCGGTTGTAAATGTTGCAGGGGACCCTCAAACCAGCGCATGCAGCTCAACATAATTTTTGGCTTCCTGACGTCGACAATTCGCCCATACACATCCAGCGCCCACGGCAGCATCACATCATCGCCATCCAGGAATACAAAATACTCACCGGTGGCCATGGCCGCGCCCAGATTTCTCGAAGTAGTACAGCCTTGGTTGGTTTGAAATCCTGCGAAATGAATCTTGTCGCCGTACTCTTTGAGGATTAGTGGCGAAGCATCGCTGGAAGCGTCGTCCACCACCACAATTTCTTTCCCTTCGTAGCCTTGCTCCAACGCGGAGTTCACAGCATCGCGGATATACGCACTCTGGTTATGGCAGGTGATGATTATGCTGAAGCGCGGCGCATCCACGGGGCTAGCTCTTGGCATGCGGGAAGTCTAGCACCGAGCCACAACCTGCAAGGGACATCGCTTGATGATGTTTCTTTTTTGTAAACGCCGCGCGCTCCTGAAGGCAAAGGCCTCACCGCCGGACCATTTGAACGAGAAGGTAGCAGCCCGCGACCCTTAGGAGTGTTCGGTTGCGGTTTGCGCTGCGGTCGCCGGCACCGCTGGACGTGCCACAATGTACGCCACACAAGCGCTGGCAAGCATCAATAACGCAGCGACGTAATACGGCGCGCCCGGCACATGCACGCTCACCTGCGGAGAAATTGCGATTGCGAAAACCTGCGTAAATAGCAACGGGCCAATCATCCCAGTCATAGCTCGCAGACTGTTGACGGCGCCCTGCAGCTTTCCCTGAGAACTGGGATCCACTCGCTGGGACATCAGTGATTGCATAGCCGGCCCGGCAATGCCCCACAAGGCGATTAAGGGAATCGCCGCGAAGGCCATCCATCCTCGCGAAGCCAGCGCAAATCCCATGAAAGCCAGAAAGCCAAATGTTAAACCGGACAGTAAGCTGTACCGTTCTCCAAAACGCTTCACAAAGGGGCCGACAAGCAAGCCGGACGCGAGGCTTACGCATATTCCGACGGCTGCAAGCGAAAGTCCGATGGTGCGTTCGCTCCATCCATAGCGATAATCCGCATACAGCACGAAAATCGTGGGCAGTACCTGGTGCGCCAAATAATAAAGCGCCGTAACGATAGCCAGACCGCCAAGTTCCGGGTGCGAACGCAAAAGCGTCAGGGCCCCCAGGGGATTCGCCATGTGCCAGGCTTTTTTCGCTCGGCGCTCCGGCGGCAGCGATTCCGGCAAAATAAAGAATCCATAAATCGCGTTCGCCAGGCTTAGCCCCGCTGCGATCCAGAAGGGGCGTCGCAAATGCACGTTACCCAATAGTCCGCCCACCGCGGGACCAATAATGAATCCAAGTCCAAACGCAGCGCTGATAAGTCCGAATTGTTTGGCGCGACGCTCGGGCGGAGTTACGTCGGTTACGTAGGCAAACGCCGTGGAAATATTAGAAGTGGTGATCCCGGAAATGACCCTGCCCACGAATAGCCAGCTCAGCGTGGGCGCCATCGCCATCAAAATGTAATCGAAGCCCAACCCGGCGCAGGAGATCAGAATGATGGGGCGGCGTCCAAAGCGATCCGACCATGCGCCCAATACCGGAGAGAAAATAAATTGCATGGCCGCCCATGCGAACCCGAAATATCCGGTAATACTGGCGGCACTCGCAATGTTGCCACCTTTGAATTGTATGATCAGGTTGGGCAGGACTGGAGCAATTATGCCCAGGGCCAGGAAATCCAACAGAATGGTGATAAAAATAAAAATAAACGCAGCCTGGCCAAAGCGCGAAGCGGGAGCGGGCGAGTCCGGACCGGGCGCAATCTCACCAGAATCACTTTCTTGAGCGGATGGAATCGAATCAGCCATTAGAAGAATAATGCTGCGCTAGACTTCCAGAATCACCGGCAAAATGAGCGGCCGCTTGGACGTGTGTTTATTAATGTAACGCTTCAGGTCCACACGAATTTTTTCCTTGATGACGCCCCAATCGGATTTTTCTTCCGCGTTGGATTGCTCCACGGTATTGATGATCACCGCGCGCGCGCCGGCAATTAATTCCTGGCCGTTGTCGCTCATCAACCCGCGAGTCACGATTTCCGGATGCGATTCCATTTTTCCGGTGTGTTTGTCGATGGCGATGATGGAAACCACCACGCCATCCTCGGAAAGATGCTTGCGGTCGCGTATCACCACCTCTTCGATTTCTTCCAGCGAGCCGGAATCCACGCACACCCGTCCGGCGGTCACCGGATCGCGGCGGTGCACGCCATCTTCGGTGAATTCGATAGTCTTGCCGTCTTCGAGCACCAAAATCTCGCCCGAAACGCACCCAATCTGGTGCGCCAGTGCTGCGTGCCTGAAAAGATGACGATACTCGCCATGCACCGGGATGAAGTATTTCGGCTTTACTAGTTGCAGCAAAAGCTTTTGTTCTTCCTGGCTGGCATGACCGGAAACGTGAATAGTACCTGCGGAATTGTCGTAGTAAACCAGCGCGCGCCTACGGAACATGTGATCCAGCATGCGAAAAATTGCTTTTTCATTTCCCGGAATGATGCGCGCCGAAAGTATCACCGAGTCGTTCTCGTCTACCGAAACGAAGCGGTGATTGTCCACCGCGATGCGCGACAGTGAAGACATCGGCTCCGCCTGGCTGCCGCTCGCCAGAATCACAATGCGCTTGGGATCGAAGCCGCGAATGTCCTGCGGCCGCACCACCATGCCGTCCGGAATCCGCAAACACTCCAGGGAGTGCGCGATTTCCACGTTGTCGACCATGCTGCGCCCCACGAACGCGACTTTGCGTCCCACCCGCGAGGCGATGTCGATGACCTGCTGTATCCGATGAATCGAAGACGCGAAGCACGACAAAATCACGCGCCGCGGTGCCGAACGGCAAAGCTCTTCGATGCGTGGCACGATGGCCCGCTCTGACGGCGTAAAGCCCGGGCGCTCGACGTTCGTCGAATCGCTAAAAAGAGCCAGCACGCCTTCGTTTCCATAGCGCGCAAATGCGTGAAGATCAAAGGGCACGCCACCTACCGGAGTCTGATCAATCTTGAAGTCGCCAGTGTGGATAATCACTCCGACCGGTGTGCGTATCGCGAGAGCGACGCAATCGATCGTGCTGTGCGTCACGGAAATAAATTCAACTTCGTATGGCCCGATTTCTACTCTTCGCCCCGGTAAAACCTCGCGCAGCGTCGTGGATTGCAGCAACCCCGCTTCTTCGAGCCGTTTTTTTACCAGCGCGAGCGTAAAGCGCGTTCCGTACACCGGTACGTTCAGGTCACGCAGAATGTATGGCAGCGCGCCGATGTGATCTTCGTGGCCATGTGTCAGCACGATGGCGCGCACCTGCGCGCGGTTCTGCTTTAAATACGTAATGTCGGGGATGACCAGGTCCACGCCCAGCAGCTCCGACTCCGGAAACATCATGCCCGCGTCGATGACGATAATGTCCTCGCCAAACCGCAGGGCCATCATGTTCATTCCGAATTCGCCTAGGCCGCCGAGGGGAATTACCGTGAGGGATTGCGAACTCGTATTCAACGAAGCGTTATTCAATGAAGCGTCATCTCCAAACCGCGTTGCTGAATCGTATCATAGAGCAGTGGCGAGCAATGGACGGCCGCGATGCATAAACAGCAGGTGGACACGAATGAAAACACATCTGCAGCGTCTGCTTAGGTACTTTCTGTGGTACCGGCACCTTTTGGACGCGCCCGAAGTTAGCGTTTAGCGAGGGCCACCGGCAATCAGATGCACAATAGAAACGAGAATCACCGCGCCCAAAGTTGCCGCAGCCAGCGAATAAATAAATCCGCCGCCAAAGAGTCCAAGGCGCGTAAATATCCATCCTCCGAGGAGCGATCCGACCAGTCCCAGCACGATGTCGGTAATACAGCCGTATCCTTCGCCGCGTGAAATCTTTCCCGCCAGCCATCCGGCGATCAAGCCAATCACGATCCAGCCAAGTATGCTGCGCTGGTATTCCACTACCACCACCCGCGATTCCAAAACTGTCGCCAACATAGTCGCAATCATGGTGCCTCCGCAAAGCCTGTCTCTGTGGCGTTAATATTGGCGGTTAGTCTATCAAAGTCAGGCGTTGCCCTATAACATTTCGGCAACATTCCCGCAAACTCAGCGAGTTTATAAAAATCGCATCAGGTGGCGCTACGCGTCGGCCTTAACGTGTGAGCGTTGATTAAGGGAACTTCGCTCAGCGATGGCGCAAATCTCCGACAGGCTGCTGTTGCGTCATGCAATGTATCGTCCCTAGCCCCAGCACGAGGTCGCGGCACGCTATCCCAACAACTTTTCTGTCAGGAAAAAGTTCAGCAAGCTTATTTAGCGCCATGCGATCGTTTTCATCGTTGAACGTCGGCACCAGCACCAGTCCATTGGCGATACAAAAATTTGCGTAGCTCGCCGGAAGGCGCTGGCCGTCGAAATAAACAGCTTTAGGCATTGGCAGCGTTTCCACGCGCAGCGCGCTCCCGTCCTGATCGGTCATTTCTCGAAGTCTTGCAAGATTCTCCTGCAAAGGCGCGTAATTCTCGTCGCCTTTGTCTCGTTCCACAACGGTCACCACTGTCGTTGCGTTTACGAAACGAGCCAGGTCATCCACATGCCCATGAGTATCATCGCCGGCAATTCCGCGATTCAGCCAAAGTACCTTTTTAACTCCCAGATATTTGCAAAATATTTCCGCGTAATCCTCGCGCGTGAATCCCGGATTGCGTTCCTGCGTTTTGCTTAGCAGACATTCTTCCGTGGTCAGTAGCGTCCCGCGGCCGTTCACGTCGATACTTCCACCTTCCAACACCACCCGCCTGCCTCTATGATTCGGCTGCCAGAGCCGGTGTTTCAGTTGGCGGTTGGCCTTTTCAACTACCAGCGCATCCTTCTTGTGGTTCGGATATTTCGCCCACCCGTTGAATGAAAAGTGATTGTAAGCCACGTCGCCATCAGAGTTTCGAATGCCGATCGGCCCGGAATCCCGCATCCAGCCACGATCAGTGGGCACGCAAAAAAAATCTACGGTACTAAGATTTGCCCCCACCTTCTTCAAGATGGACCGCACGCGTAGTTCAGCGGTGCGATTTTCAACCAGCAGAAAAACACGTTCCACCTCTGACAGCAAGCGCACGATTTCCGCGAAGGCCCACGGAATTGTCGCGAATTTTCCCGGCCAGTCCGTCACTTCATGCGGCCAGCCGAGCCATGTAGCTTGGTGCGGCTCCCACTCCGCAGGCATGCCATACCCAAGATCGGCTGGAATTGAGTTTTTGGAGATCGCGCGGGTCTGCGCCATTATTCCGCGAGCCAACGATTAAGAATCGGCTGGTATGCGTCAATGCGCCGGTCGCGTAAAAACGGCCAATTTCGCCGCGTATCTTCGCTCATGGCCGGATCGCACTCTACCACCAGGATTTCTTCGCGATCATCGGAGGCCTGCGAAACTACTTTGCCAAAAGGATCGGCCACAAAAGAATTTCCCCAAAACTCCAGTCCCGCATCGCCTTTCACCAGCCCGCCTTCAAATCCCACGCGGTTTACCACCGCCGCGTAAACTCCATTGGCAATCGCGTGGCTACGCTGAATGGTCTTCCAGGCATCAAGCTGCGCCGGTCCGAACAGCTCCTTTTCGTGCGGATGCCAACCGATGCTGGTGGGATAAAAAATAACCTGTGCGCCCCGCAAAGCCGTAAGTCGCGAACCTTCCGGGTACCACTGATCCCAACAAATCTGTACGCCGATGCGGGCGTACTTAGTATCAAAATTGGGAAAGCCAAGATCGCCAGGCGTGAAATAAAATTTTTCATAGTACAAAGGATCGTCTGGGATGTGCATTTTGCGGTACTTACCCAGAAACGTTCCGTCCGCATCCAGCACCGCGCAGGTGTTGTGATAAATTCCCGCCGCGCGCCGTTCAAAAAGCGAAACCACCAGCGCCGCGCTGCACTCTTTTGCGATCTTCGCTAATTTCTCAGTGGTGGCGCCGGGTACCGGTTCCGCCAGATTAAATAATTCCGCATCTTCAGTTCTACAAAAGTACTCACTGCGAAATAATTCATGCAGCGAAATGATTTGCGCTCCGCGGGCCGCCGCCTCGCGGATTTTCTCGATCGCATGCGTGAGATTTTCCTCCGCATCTGTCGTGCACTTCATTTGCACCAAGCCGATGGTAAATTTATCTGCCATGAAATAATTTTAGCATGTCCGTTCAAAACTCTCTTGCGTGCTGTTTTGTTCTTCCTTTCTTGGCGAGTTTGTACTATCAATCTGTGCAGCGTTGCAACGCCAATCATGATCCGTGAAATGTGTGCGCACTTCGCAACGATTGTCGTAGCATTTGATGTCCAGGAGATTCAATGGCGAAGCAGTCCAAGAAAACAGTAACCGGCCGCGTGCTTCACGATCCCGTCAGCGATAAGTTGCGCCCAATTTTTCCGCTCGATCTTTCGAAATGCCACACCATCGATGAATTGGTGCGGGCCATGGGCGACACGGCCTTCACTGGCCGCCAGATTGGCGATGCCGCCGACGTTTTGGAAGCGATGGCGCGTGATAAAGACTGTTTTGTGGCCATGACCCTCTCCGGCGCGCTCACCGTCGGCAAAATGGGTTTGATTTTCTGCGACCTTATCGAGTCCGGAATCGTGAAAGCGGTTATTTCTACTGGTGCATTGATGGCTCACGGCCTTGTCGAAGCTACGGGTCGCTCCCATTTTCGCTATGACGAAAAGAAAATGGACGACAACGAGCTTTTTCAAGCCGGCTACAATCGCGTCTACGATTCGCTCGAGCCGGAATCAAATCTTGATCACGTTGAAAAAGTGATGGAGCGCGTCCTGAACGATTGGGACGCCGAAGAAACGGTTTGCAGCTGGAAGGTGCATAAACGCATTGGCGAATATTTGCATAAAACCATGCCGGAGCGCGGAATTCTGAAGTCCGCGTACGAGAAGAACGTTCCTGTTTTTGTTCCCGCCTTCACGGATTCCGAGCTTGGCATCGACTTTGCGCTCCACAAAATACTCCGTCTCAGAGACAAGCGGCCATTGCTGCGCTTCGACCCCTTCGAAGATTTTGAGAAATTTGCCAACACCATGCTGGCTACCAAACGCATGGGGATTTTTACCGTTGGTGGCGGAGTGCCCCGAAACTGGGCGCAGCAGTTCGGTGTGTACGCGGAACTTCTCGCGCGTCGCGGGTACAAAGAAATTCCCCTGAAACGCTACAACTACGGTGTGCGCATTTGTCCCGAACCTGTTCACTGGGGCGGACTGAGCGGTAGCACATATACGGAAGCGGTCTCCTGGGGAAAATTTGTTCCGCGCGAGGAAGGCGGCCAGTTGGCGGAAGTTTTCGAAGACGCCACCGTGGCTCTGCCGCTGATCGTGGGAGCGGTATTGGATCGCATCGGGTATTTCAAACGGAAATAACCGAAAAGTGCGGCAGATCGAAAATTATTTGCTAACAGAGAAGATGTTGTGAAGGGAAATCCGCGACAGGTTTTTCTGAACTGCTATCTTCTAATCGTCTTCGCCAATTAAAATAGCCGCGCCCAGCACGGTAGTCCACAAACCGCGTTTGTCGCCCACCGCGGACTGCGTCACATTCATGGTACGAACGATTTTATTTGAAATTCGATAAACCTCTTTTTTTTCGTCGAAAGACAAATCCGGATCGAATTCCACGTTCAGCGTGGTCGCGAGCATTTCCGCCGCCAGCTCTTCCGCATATTCACCGGCGACTTCTTCCGTTTCGCCGAAAGAATGATGCTCGGACAAATACCCGTACATGGATTTATCGCTCGGCAACGCCAAACCAATACTAGCGGCGATCAACCGGTGTGCTTCCTTGGTGGAATTCTCGCTGATGACCGTGAAGGCCACTTGTCCAGGCCTGATGTGTTTCAATCCTTCGCTGCGCGAGATTAATTTACAGTTGGGAGGGAAGATCGAGGAAACCCGCACGATGTTGCATGCCGCGATTCCTGCGTTACGCAAGGCCAGCTCAAAACTCGAAAGCCTTTCGCGATGTTTACCGACGCCTTTGGTGAGGAAAATCTTTTTAGCGACAAACGCCATGTACCGGGTGGCCGTGCCTCCGTGTTTGAGTTAACGAAAAAAATTTTCCGCTGTGGAAAAGTAACAAGAAGGTATTGCAGTGTCAACGCAATTCCAGATGTCCTAGCGCATTTGGAGCCAATTTAAAAATATTTTAATCCTCCGCTACTCTTTCGTGTCCGCGACGTGCCGCAAAAGTTTCCCCAGTGGTTTGCAGAGTGCCAAAATCTGTCCTAAGTCAGAAGGCGTAAAATCCGGACCGGCGCTCGCGAGACTATTGCCCTTGCGGCTGACCTGAATAATCCCCACGACTCTTCCATCCGACAAAATCGGGGCACTGATAATTTTCTGGATCGCCTCAGCACTTGCATTTCCGACTTTCACGCCTTCGAAAACACTGGCGTGTCGCACCGCCGCAAATTTATTGTTGATTTCTGGCCGGCTTTCTCTCGCTGTGCGCGCCGCCAATGCCGAATTGCTCGATAGGGGGATATATCCGACTTGAAGCAGAGCTTCAGGTGCCAGAAAGTAGAGGTGCTTCCAACGCGTTGACAACCCCATAATCGCTACTTCGTCAGGTTTCACGCCCAACAATTTCGCAATCCGCTCCGCCACGGATTGAAGGGAAAGTTTGGTACTTGCTCCTCCATCGGAGGTCAACGCTTTCGCCAGGCGTTCCAACTCGGTGACCAGACTGAAACTTGGATTCATGAAGTTGTGGGCAAAACTGTGTTGTTGAGATACAAGACCCCACGTTCCTCCGTTAACTTAAAGTGTACAGGCGAGCTAACCTTGCAGAGCGTGAAAAATTCCCTACACTTTCGCATTACACACGGTTTTTGCTTTACGGCACTAACTTGCAACGCTTTCATCAACTCCCTATACTGAATTTGCCGCGATTCTTTCGTCCTTGCTTCCTCCAGTTTGCGCAAGGGACTTTCCCGGCGGAGAGGGCATGTCCGCGACCGCCACCGAGACAAATTCAAGTTACCTTCTTCGCAAGCTTCATTCTTTAACCGGTATTGTTCCTGTCGGAGCATTTCTCGCCGAGCATTTCTGGTCCAACAGCGCGGCTTTGGTCAGCGCGCAAAAATATAATCAAACCTCCGAGGATTTGCAGACCATTCCGTATCGAGTTTTCGTGGAATGGATCTTTATTTTTTTGCCGATTCTGTTTCACGGCGGTTACGGCATTTACATCTGGCTGCACGGCCAGTCCAACGTGTCGCAATATCCGTGGGTGCGCAACTGGCTTTACACTTTGCAGCGTTGGACCGGGCTCGTGGCCTTCGTTTATATCGGCTGGCACCTTTACACCGAGCGCTGGATCACCCACGGGCGTTCCACCTACGCAACGGTCGCGAATGATTTGGCAAATCCCTGGTATCTCGCATTTTTCGTCGTTGGAGTGCTGGCCTCCTCGTTTCATCTTGGCGTCGGCATCTGGAATTTTCTTTGCAAGTGGGGACTCGCCGCCACTGCTCGCGCGCAACGTGCTGCGGGACAATTGGGCGTTTTGATCGGAGTAGTATTCAGCGTCGTCGGAGTCTTGATAATTCTCAGTTTTCGCCTGGACTGGCACCCATTCGCTTCGTACTTACCCAAATGATACAGCCTTAGCCAAATGAAACAGCCCAAAATTATCGTGGTTGGCGGCGGCCTCGCCGGATTGATGGCCACCATTCGCGTTGCCGAAGCAGGCGTGCCGGTCGATTTGTTTTCTATCGTGCCGGTGAAGCGCTCGCATTCCGTGTGCGCGCAGGGCGGTATCAATGCCGCAAAAAATCAAAAAGGTGAAGGCGACAGCACTGCCAGGCACTTCGACGACACCATTTATGGCGGCGACTTTCTGGCAAATCAGCCGCTGGTTAAGCGCATGTGCGAAGCCGCTCCCGGAATCATTGATCTTCTCGATCGCATGGGCGTGATGTTTAATCGCACGCCCGAAGGTCTGCTCGACTATCGCCGTTTTGGCGGCACCTTATATCACCGCACCGCTTTCGCCGGCGCCACTACCGGGCAACAACTGCTTTATGCCCTCGATGAACAAGTCCGCAGGCACGAATCTGAAGGCAAAGTTAAAAAATACGAAGGCGCGACATTTCTTTCCGCGGTGATCGATGAATCCGGCGTGGGCCGGGGTATCTGCGCCATGGATTTGCGTTCCATGGAAGTGACGACTCACGCCGCCGACGCCGTAATTTTTGCTACCGGCGGAATCGGTGCTATTTTTGGACGCTCCACCAATTCCGTCGTCTGTACCGGCTCTGCACAATCGGCTCTTTTTCAACAAGGCGTCGACTACGCGAACGGCGAATTTATCCAGGTTCATCCCACCGCCATTCCTGGCGAAGATAAGCTCCGCCTGATGAGCGAATCGGCCCGCGGCGAGGGCGGCCGCGTGTGGGTTCCTAGAAATCCCAACGATCAGCGCGCAGCGCGAACGATTCCCGACGCCGAACGTTTTTATTTTCTCGAAGAGTGGTATCCGAAATACGGCAATCTCGTCCCCCGCGACATCGCCACTCGGGCCATTCATCGCATCGTCTATCAGGAGCACCTCGGACTGCAGGGCAAGGCCGCCGTGTATCTCGACGTGACTCACATTCCGCGCGAAACGCTGGATCGCAAGCTCGAAGGCATCCTGGAAATCTACGAAAAGTTTTTGGGCGTCGACCCGCACGTAGAGCCCATGCAGGTTTTTCCCGCCATGCACTACACCATGGGCGGCATGTGGGTGAATGGGCAGGACCAGGCCACCAATGTGCCTGGAATTTACGCGGCCGGTGAATGCGAATATCAATATCACGGCGCAAATCGCCTTGGCGCTAATTCACTGGTCTCTTGTATTTTCGGCGGCGGCCTCGCGGGATCGGCGGCGGTAAAATATTCCGCAAACCTGCAGACTGGAACGGACGCCGTTTCGTCTAGCGTTTTTGAAAATGAGAAAAAGCGCCAGGAAGAGAAAAATCAGGCGCTCATTTCCAATCAAGGATCCGAAAATCCCGTCACCATATGGCGCGAACTCGGCGACATCATGACCGAGCATGTCACCGTGACGCGCATCAATAAAAATCTCGAATTGGCGGACAGCAAAATTCGCGACCTGCAAGCTCGCTATCATAAGATTAATCTGAGCGACCGTACAAAATGGTCCAACCAGACGCTCAATTTCGCGCGCGAATTGGAAAACATGCTGATTCTCGCTCGCGTCGTTACCCTGGGCGCTCTGCAGCGTAACGAATCGCGCGGCGCTCACTACAAGCCCGATTTTCCTGAACGCGATGACGCCAACTGGCTCAAAACCACTCGTGCCAGGTTTAGCGATGGTGAGATCCAGCTGAGCTATGAGCCCGTCGACATTTCGCAGATTCCGCCGCGTCCGAGACGTTACGACGCCGCCAAATGACATGCGGATACAGAAGGCTCCCGGTGCAGCAAGAGGTTCCGATGCCCAATAAAAACAACAAAAAAGAAGTACTCGTCAAAGTGAAGCGCCAGCCTTCTCCCCAAGAGTCTCCGCACTGGGAAGAATTTCGCCTTCAATGGCGTCCGTATATGAATGTCATCATTTGTTTGCGCGATATCAGCGAAAATCCCGTTACGAGCGATCGCCGGCCAACCACCCCGGTCTCCTACGATTCGAATTGCCTCGAAGAAGTTTGCGGCTCCTGCGCCATGCTCATTAACGGCAAAGCACGCATGGCTTGTTCCGCGCTGGTCGATCAACTCGAACAGCCCATTCGCATCGAACCCATGTCGAAATTTCCCGTGGTGCGAGATCTATCCGTCGACCGCCAGTTCATGTTTGAAAGTTTAAAGCGCGTCAAAGCGTGGATTCCCATCGATGGCACCTACGAGCTCGGAGAAGGCCCCCGCGTGGCGCCCGAAATTCAGGAAAAGGGCTATCCGCTTTCCCGTTGCATCACCTGCGGGAATTGTCTGGAAGTTTGTCCTCAAGTGAACGACGACAATGGCTTCATGGGCGCCGCGATCTTCAGCCAGGTGCGGCTCTTCAACATGCATCCCACCGGAAACATGCATGCCAAAGAACGCATTGCAGCGGCGATGGGCAACGGTGGCATCGAGGATTGTGCCAACGCGCAGAATTGCGTGGTGGCCTGCCCCAAAGGCATCCCGCTGACGGAATCATTGGCGGAAATAAATCGCGAAGCGTGGAAACAAGCGTTATTCGGCTGGCTCGCTGGTTAATTTCTGATCAGCAGCAGTGCTCTAACGCCGCATCAACGCCCACTTTTTCATCCGCCGGGCTCCATTTCCGTTTACAATCTGCGTTCGCTCATAATTTTGGAGAACAAATGACCCGCGCTCTGCTGTTGGCTTTTGCATCCCTCTCACTTTTGCTCGTCGCAGCTTTAGCTCTCTCTGCGGTTTCCGTTTCAGACAAAGCCCGCAAACTGCATTTTTCGTCCATTGTTGTGGACACTCACGACGACACCACGCAACGCTTTCTGGATGGCAAGTTCGACGTCGGCGAGCGCACCAATACGGGCAGCATCGATATTCCGCGCATGAAGGAAGGCGGCCTGAACGCGATTTTCTTTTCCATCTGGATTCCCAGCAAAGTTACCGGCCCCGAAGCCGTGCGGCGCGCTCTCCAGCAGATCGATGCAGTGCGCGAACAAGTGCGCAAGCATCCTAATGACCTCGTATTGGCAACCACCGCCGTGCAAATTCGCGAAGCGAAGAAGAAAGGTCAGATCGCAGCGCTTATGGGTGTAGAAGGCGGCCACATGATCAACAGCGATCTCGAGGTGCTGCGCAAATTTGCCGGCCTCGGCGTTCGCTACATGACGCTTACGCACAGCGGAAACGATGAGTGGGCGGATTCCTCCACCGACAAAGCTGTTCACCATGGTCTTACCGATTTCGGCAAGGACGTTATTCGGGAAATGAATCGTCTCGGCGTGATGGTGGACATTTCCCATGTGAGTGACAAAACTTTTGCCGACGCTTTAGGCAACAGCAAAGCGCCCATGATCGCCTCGCATTCCTCCTGCCGAGCGATTTGCGACGCCCCTCGCAACATTACCGACGAAATGATGAGGGCTCTCGCCGCCAAGGGTGGAGTAGTCCAGATTAATTATCACGTCGGTTTTCTAAGCCAGGAATTTCGCGACGCGGAAAAGGCTGATCCGAAAATCAACGCCGCCATTGAGCAGGAAGTGCTCAAGCGCTGTGGCGATAACGAAGCGTGCCAACTGCTCGAAGGCGACAAGCTCACCCGCGAAGCCGTCGAGCAGGGAGAATTGCCGCGAATCGGCTACGAAAAAATCATCGAGCACATCGAGCACGCCGTAAAAGTTGCAGGCCCCGACCATGTCGGCCTGGGATCCGATTTCGATGGCGCCAACATGCCCTACGGCATGGAAGACGCCACGAAGTTGCCGCTCATCACCGAAGCTTTGCTCAAAAAAGGCTATTCCGAGAGTGACGTAAAGAAAATTCTAGGCGAAAATACCCTGAGAGTTATGACTGAAGTGGAGCGCGTGAGCCGCGATTTGAATGCAAAAAATAAAAACTAATCTGTTTTTTATAAGTAAAATAGAGAGGGAAGGGAAATGAGAAAATTCGCAATCCTAATTGCAGCGGGTATCTTTTCCGCGGCCATCCCAGCGTCCGCGCAAACTGGGACCGCCGCTCCCGCTAAACCGAAATCTTCCACGGCCCAAAAAACGACCCCCTCGAAGACCGCCCCGTCGCCGGCCGCAAAGACCTACGACCGCGCCTTGCTCCGCCCTGCCCTGTTAAAGGATAAGGCACCCGAAACCTACCAAGTGAAATTTGACACCAGCAAAGGCGATTTTACCGTTTCCGTCACCCGCGCGTGGGCCCCCCTGGGAGCCGACCGCTTTTACGATCTCGCCAAGCACCATTTTTTTGACAACGAGAGTTTTTTCCGTGTACTCAAGGGTTTCGTGGCGCAATTTGGAATCAGCGCATATCCCCCTGTGAACGCGGTGTGGGAGAAAGCCACCATCAAGGACGACCCGGTGACACAAAGCAATAAAAAGTACTTCCTCACCTTCGCCACCGCCGGCCCCAACACGCGCACTACGCAGCTATTCATCAATCTAGCCGATAACCCACGCCTGGACACCATGGGTTTTGCTCCGTTCGGCCAAGTCACCGATGGAATGAACGTCGTGGATACCTTGTACGCCGACTACGGCGAAGGCGCCCCCGGCGGCAGCGGGCCCAACCAGGACGAAATTCAAAAGCAGGGTAAACCCTATCTGGACAAGAACTTCCCCAAGCTCGACTACATCAAGACCACCACGTTAACACCGGCTCCCGGCGCTGCAACCCATAAGACTTTACCCGCCAAGAAGACCGTGCCCAAACCCTAGCGGCATTTGTGGCAATCGATGGATCCAGTCCGCCCGGTTTCCAAGTATCAGCAATTTGAATACTTATAAACAAATCTTTGACAATACTGTGATTTGACAGTTCTTCTCTAACCGTCGTACTCTAATTCTTGATGAGTACTTGTTGCCAGATACTCTGTTGTGCGTGCGCATGCAACGCTGCGTGTTGCACCGACCACAGCTCTGGCCAAACAAGTTTCCGAACTTAGCGCATAAATACTAAAAAGTTCCGAAGCCCACGTTGCCAGAGAACTGGTGAACGTGGGCTTTTTGTTTTTAGGCGCACATTTACGGGAAAACGCTCAGGGAAACGTTTATAGGAAGCATTCACAGGTGAGTCGTCCATGTCTCAAGTTATTCCAGATAAATCGCCCGAAGCTAAGCCGCCGGAAACCAAAGCACAGCGCGTCGAGCGCCTCAAGCGTTCCAAAAATGCCTGGGACCATTTCGATGAGATCCAGCAGTTCGCTCGCACCGGATTCGATTCCATTCCGCCCGAATGGCTGGGCACTTATTTTCGTTCCTGGGGCGTTTACACCCAGGGCGATGGAGTCGGAGTAATCGGTGGCAAAAATGGCGAAGGCAAGGCCATGCCATTTTTCATGGTGCGCATCCGCATTCCCAACGGTTTGATGCGCAGCGAACAAGTGCGCACCATAGCGAATCTTGCAGAAAAATACGGCCGCGGCGTCGCAGACATCACCGTACGTCAAAACATTCAATTGCACTGGGTCACGATAGAATCGCTACCAATTGTTCTGCAGAGCCTTTGGAACGTTGACCTCACCACTACGGGCGCCTGCGGAGACGTCGCCCGCAACATCACCGGATGCCCGCTCGCCGGCCTCGATGGCGAGGAGATTATCGACGCCTCCCCGCTCGCGCTGCAAATCGACCGCGAACTCGGTGGCAATTCCGAGTTTTACAATCTGCCCCGCAAATTCAAAATCTCCATTACCGGTTGCCGCCACTGGTGCTCCTATCCCGAAATCAACGACATCGGCCTCACCGCCACCACTCGACGCCGTGACGGAAAATCCGAGGTAGGTTTTACACTGCGCGTCGGAGGCGGTCTTTCCACCAATCCGCACCTCGCGGTGGCACTCGACGCTTTCATCAAGCCCGACCAAGTCATCCAGGTAGTTCGCGGCGTGGCGGAAATTTTCCGCGCCAGCGAAGTTTTGCGTCAGAGCAGGGAAAAGGCTCGTCTCAAATTTCTCTTCCTTGAACATGGCTGGACTGCCGACACGTTCTTGGCGGAATTGCAGCAACGCATCGGCTTTTCCCTCGATCCCGGCGAAAGGGAAGAAATCCCAGCGGACATCCACCGTGACCACGTCGGCGTGCATGACCAAAAGCAGCCCGGTCTCGTGTACGTAGGTGCGTCGGTATTGCGCGGGCGCATCACTCCCCAACAATTAAACCTCGCCGCTGACCTCGCGGACCGCTATGCCGACGGTCACGTTCGTAATACCGTGATGCAAAACCTGCTGATCGTAAACGTCCGCAAAGAGAGCGCCTCGCTCGTCGCGGACACCCTTACTGCAGCGGGCTTGCCGGTTCAGGCTTCCGTTTTCGCCCGCGGCACTATTTCTTGCACCGGCTCCGAATTCTGCAAGCTGGCGCTTACGGAAACCAAAAGCTTCGCCCGCTGGCTGACCGAAGAGTTAGAAGAGCGCTTGCCCGCCTTCGAAGAACAACTCAAGTTGCACATCACCGGATGCCCCAATAGTTGCGGCCAACACTGGATCGCCGACATCGGCATCGAGGGTAAAAAAATCAAGCAGGGCGGCAAAATGGTGGACGCCTACTACTTCTGCGTCGGCGGCAGCGTGGGCCAGTTCGCGTCCGTCGCGCGCCCCGTAGGCTACCGCTGCACAGCGGATACCGTGCCCGACGCCATTGAAAGGCTACTCGAAGGTTTCAACACGCGTCGCGAAGGGAACGAAAATCTTCGCCAGTTTTTTGGCCGCCATACCAACGAGGAGCTGCGCGCACTGTTGGCCGGCACCTTCGTCGGTGCCGTCGAGCGCGATATTGCGCTTGGCCCCGTGCCGCACGGCGTGGAGGGGTGAGGCCGAGAAAACCATGAGCCTCTTTCCCATATTCGTGAAGTTGCAGGGTCGACCCGTCGTGGTCGTCGGGGGCGGCAACATCGCAGCCGGCAAGATCCCCGGCCTCTTACAAGCTCAGGCACGCGTCAAGGTCATAGCACCGGATGTTAATTCACAGGTTTCAGCTTGGGTAGACAACGCCGAAATCGAGTGGTCTGCAAAGGAATTCGAACCTGCCGATCTGCAAGACGCTTCTTTGGTTATCGCCGCCACTTCGATTCCAGCCGTGAACGCCGCTGTCTTTCAGGCCGCGGAAGCCCGCGGCATTTTCTGCAACGCCGTCGACGACATCGCCAATTGCCATTTCTACTATGGCTCTATCGTCCAGCGGGGAGATTTGCAAATTGCCATCTCCACGAACGGGAAGAGCCCGGCACTCGCGCAGCGTTTGCGCAAGGAATTGGAGCAACAATATCCCGCCGAATACGCCGCGTGGCTGGGTTCCCTGGGCGATGCTCGCGAGAAACTACGCTCCGCCTCGGATCCAAGAGAAAACTTCGAAGAAAATAAAGCCATTCTTCATCGCCTCGCGAGTGCGGAGATGTTTTCTCGTTTTGTCCGTTCGCAAGCGCGCGAATTCTCTCCCACGAAATCAGGGCGTCGCACTCCCGGAACAGTTTATTTAGTAGGAGCGGGCCCTGGCGACCCGGAATTACTCACCGTAAAAGCCTCGCGACTGCTCGCCGCGGCCGACATCGTGCTGCACGACTCCCTCGTCAGCCAAGAGATTCTAGCCATGATCTCCCCACGCGCCGAAATCATCGACGTCGGCAAACGCGCCGGCCGCAAGTTGCTCACCCAGGACGAAATCAATGCGCTGCTGGTCTCTTACGCGGAAAGCAGAACCACAGTGGTGCGCCTCAAAGGCGGCGATCCGTCTATGTTCGGTCGCGCCGGCGAAGAGTTGGAAGCGCTCCGCCGCGCGAATATTCCGCACCAAGTTGTTCCCGGCATCAGCGCCGCACTGGGCGCTGCCGCGGCGGCCGGAATTTCGCTCACCGACCGCCGCGTGGCCTCGCAAGTGCTCTTCAGCACCTTTTCGCGAAGCCCTGAGCGCGGCGATCTGGAATGGAGCCAGTTGACAGCCAACACCACGCTAGTGCTTTACATGCCGGGCTCGGATTACGCCGAAGTTGCCGAGCGCTTGCAGAGCAGCGGTCTATCCACCGATTTGCCTTGCGTAATTGTGTCGCGGGCCACTCATGCCGGGCAGCAAGTGCGCTGGTCCACCGTCGGCAGCCTCGCCGCGGAAGAAAAACTACCCGCGCCGGCACTTTTTATTGTAGGCCGCGTCGCGTCGCACGAAATCAACGAAATCAGCAAATCTTTCTGGGCCCCGCGCGACTTAGAGACGTCTCGGCAACCGGAATCCATCGCCTGAATATTGGAGAAAAAGAAATGACCACATCTAAAGCCACACTTGAGAAAAAATCAGACAGATCTTCAGCCACAAGATTTTCATGGGACACCTGGGCGGTAATGGCGGCTTTTCTAGCCGCGCTTTTAATCCGCTTCGGCGTCGTGAAACACATTCCCTGGTGAGCCCGCAGCTACGACAGAAAAAATATTCGCGAACTAGAAGGAGCGCATTGATGTCAGAGACGTTTGCAATCCCACAGGCCAAACAGGTGCAAGTAAAGCAAGCGCAGCCCAACCTGCAATTCCTCCGCGTTATTCCAGGCATTCTCCTGCTGGCCGCCATCGGCTACGCCGGAAAATTGCTGGAGCAAAACGTGGGCAAGTACGCCAAATCCCACCACTGGATTTTTCCCAACATTGAATATGTTTTGTGGGCCATTCTGCTAGGCTTGGCGATTTCCAACACGGTTGGTGTCCCCGCGATTTTCCGCGCCGGCGTGGCCACCTATGAATTCTGGCTAAAAGTTGGCATCGTCCTGCTCGGTGCGCGTTTCCTGCTAGGCGATGTCTTAAAACTCGGCGGTGTCAGCCTCGCGCTGGTAGCCATCGAAATAGCCGGCGCCATCGCGTTCATGACCTTCCTTGGCCGCATATTTCATCTCAAGCCCAAACTCACAACACTCCTGGCGGTGGGCTCCGCAGTCTGCGGCGTGAGCGCCATCATCGCCACTCAAGGCGCCATCGACGCCGATGAGGAAGATTCTTCGTTCGCTATCGCCGCCATCCTCGCGCTCGGTGCGCTTGCACTCTTCACTTTTCCGTTGATCGGCCACGCACTTCATTTGAGCGATCATGCCTACGGTCTCTGGGCCGGGCTCGCGGTAGATAACACCGCGGAAGCTACCGCCGCAGGCGCGCTCTATTCGGACGCTGCAGGCAAACTTGCCGTTCTAGCCAAGACCACGCGCAACGCCATGATCGGTTTCGTCGTTTTGGCCTACGCCATTTATTGGGCCAGCCAGGGTCAGGCCAAGACGGTGACGAACAAAGTGGCATTTCTCTGGCAGAAATTTCCCAAATTTGTTCTAGGGTTTCTGCTGATTTCGGTGCTCGCCACCTATCACTTCTTCTCAAAAGACCAGGTCACCGCGCTCGGCAATCTTTCCCGCTGGGCCTTTTTGCTCACCTTTGCAGGCGTCGGCCTACGTACCAATTTCCGCGAGATGCGCAAACAGGGCTTACGCCCCTTCGCAGTAGGTGCTATCGGCGAAGTCGTGATCGCCGTCTTTACTCTAGGATTGGTAATCGGAGCTCAAAAAATCTGGGGCTGGTGACCGAACCCAAAACTCGGCCGGCGCAGAGATGTATCCCTGATTTTGAAACAGGAGCGCTGCGTCGCAAGTTTGCAGCTAAAGCGGATAGGTTAATACAGGCTACAAACCAAGCACCGTCACTAATTCCTTGACCGAAGCCGAAGACTTTTGCAGCGCCGCATTTTCTTCTGCGGTCAGCTTGATCTCGATAATTTCTTCGACGCCCTTCGCGCCCAACTTCACCGGCACGCCGACAAACAAGCCTTTGATCCCGTACTCGCCCTCAAGATAAACCGCGCAGGGCAGGATTTTTTTCTTGTCCTTCAGAATCGCCTCCACCATCTCCACCGCAGCCGCGGAAGGCGCGTAATACGCGGAACCGGTCTTCAACAAATTAACGATTTCCGCTCCACCTTTGCGCGTACGCTCCACAATCGCGTCAATACGTTCTTTCGGCAATAAATCGGGAAGCGGAATCCCTGCCACCGTGGAGTATCGGGGCAGAGGTACCATGTCATCGCCATGTCCACCCAGCACAAAGGAGTGCACATTCTCGACGCTCACTTTGCATTCCATGGCCACAAACGTGCTCATGCGCGCCGAATCCAGCACACCAGCCATTCCCATCACTCGATTTTTTGGAAATCCGCTGACCTTAAACGCCGCCTGCGCCATGGCGTCCAGCGGATTGGTGACCACGATAATGATGCAGTTCGGCGAATGCTTCACGATCTGTTCCACGACGGCCTTCACCACATCGTAGTTGGCCTTCAACAAGTCATCGCGGCTCATCCCCGGCTTGCGCGGAAAGCCCGCGGTAATCACCACAATGTCACTGCCGGCGGTGCCGCTGTAGTCGCCAGTATTGGTGGAAATGCCGGTGGCGTGCGAATCCGTTCGCGTGATCGGCCCCGACTCCATCATGTCCAAAGCTTTCCCCGCCGGCACGCCATCCAGAATGTCCGTGATCACTACGTCTGCGAGGTCCGCATCCACAATTCTTTGCGCTGTCGTCGAGCCCACGAATCCGCTGCCTACCACGGTAACTTTCTTACGCATTCCCACAGTCTCCTAATTTCATTTGCATGGCAGGGGCGATGTTTTCGCGCGATGTTGCAAGCGAATTTACGTGCAATGTCACGTGCGCGATGAAACGACCGCCGCTCCGCTCATGTTCTCGATAATTGCCGATGCAAAAGCCGCAGTACCTACCTTGGTGGCGCCCGGCATCAGCCGTTCCAGGTCATAGGTGACGCGTTTCTGCTGGATCGTCTTGGCAATGCCGTCTTCAATCAATTTCGCGGCCTCGCTCCAGCCCAGAAAATCAAACATCATCGCGCCCGACAACATCACCGAGCTCGGATTGATCACATCTTTGTCGGCGTATTTCGGTGCTGTGCCATGGGTCGCTTCGAACACCCCAAATCCATCGCCGATATTCGAACCCGGCGCCATTCCCAGCCCGCCAACCTGCGCTGCGCACGCATCCGAAAGATAATCGCCATTCAGGTTCGATGTCGCCAGCACGCTGTATTCATCCGCGCGAAGCAGCACTTGCTGAAACACGGAATCCGCAATGCGATCGTTAATCAATAGTTTTTTCTTCCATTGTCCTTTCCCGTGCGTGCCGTAAATCGTATCGATCGTGTGCTTCACTTCGGCGTAAATCGTTTTCTTGAAATCGTCGGTGGCTTGCTCCAGTCCCGGTTCGACCAGCGCGGCATTCTCTTCCACGCTCAATTGCGCATTTTTATCGAGATTGTCGATGATCCAGCTTTCACGCTCGGTGATCGTCTGGCTCCGAAATTCTTCGCGTGCCAGGTCGTACCCCCAGTCGCGAAACGCGCCTTCGGTAAATTTCTGAATATTGCCTTTGTGCACCAGAGTCACGCTGGGCCGCTTGTTCAGCAGCGCAAATTTAATCGCGCGCCGCACCAGGCGCTTCGTGCCGGTAGGCGAGATCGGTTTGATACCCACGCCAGAATCCCAGCGAATCTGCTTTTTCCCATCTTTCAACATGTCGTGATTCAAAAATTCCAGCAGCTTCTTTGCGTCCGCGGTGCCAGACTTCCACTCAATCCCGATGTACACGTCTTCTGTGTTTTCCCGAAATATGACAATATCCATTTTCTCAGGCTGCCGTACAGGAGAGGGAACCCCCGCGTAGTAACGTACCGGCCGTTCGCACGAATACAGATCCAGAATCTGCCGCAGCGCCACATTCAAAGAACGAATCCCGCCGCCCACCGGCGTCGTCAGCGGGCCCTTGATGGCCACGCGAAAATCGCGAATGGCATCCACCGTATCGTTCGGCAGCCACTCCTTGAAAGCGTTGAAGGCCTTCTCTCCCGCGAACACTTCGAACCACGCCACATGGCGTTTCCCGCCATAGGCGCGTTCCACAGCCGCATCAAAAACGCGCCGTGAGGCCTTCCAGATGTCCCGTCCGGTACCATCGCCCTCAATAAATGGAATCACCGGCACGTCCGGCACCTGCAGCTCGCCTCCAACATAGCCAATAGCTTGACCACCCGCAGGAACCATCTGCCCGTTGTACGAACTCTTCATGAACTGGAATCCTCCGGCGGTGTCATTGAAATTAAGTCGTTATTCTCTTTTTATTTTGCGTCAGTGCAGGATGGAAAAAGATATCACAACCTATGCATAATGCGCGCGCAAAGATGAGCGCCAGAAAAGATCAGGGGCAGCATCACAAAAACACCGCCCCCTCATGGAAAGCCTCAATAAATTGTTCAAGTATTCGCTTCTAGAACATATTCCACAAAAACTGGTTATACACTTCATGGTGATACTGCACTTCCGGAACCTTTACGAAGGTGCCCAGTTGCCGCGAGCAACGGTCGGCAGCGGCTTCCTTCAAATCCACATAGCGTCCCTTCACATCGGCGCCCAATAACTTCGTGGCCCAATCTGATTTCCGGAAATGGTCGATGGCGGTATAGATATTGTCGGGCAGATAGCGCTCCGCCTGCCGCAGATTCTTGATTTTTGCCGTTTCGCCGTCCAGCCCCGATCTGAAAATCGAATACATCACCAGATAAGGGTTGGCGTCGGGCGCCACCGAACGAACTTCCACGCGCGAGCTCTTCTCATTACCAATCGGGATTCGAATCATAGAGCCGCGATCGACCGGCGAAGCCTTGATCTGGTTGGGCGCTTCAAAATGCGGATCCAGGCGCCGGTAAGCGTTCACGCTGGCATTCAACAGCAAACAAATATCGTTGCCATGGGTCAAAATGCGATCCACGAATTCCCATCCAAACTTGCTGAGTTTTTCTTCGCCCTTGGGATCCCAGAAGAGATTCTTGCTCCCCTTGCTGATGGAAACGTTGGTGTGCATGCCATTTCCATTGACGCCCACCACCGGCTTTGGCAAAAAGCTAGCCGTCATTCCCATGCCCGTGGCTACCTGACGGCAAATCAGTTTGTAAAGTTGAATCTGATCCGCCGCGGCGACTACTTCGCCGTAGCTATAATTAATTTCAAACTGTGATGGTGCCACTTCCGGGTGATCTTTCTCATTCTGGAATCCCATCGCGCGTTGCACTTCCGCCGTGGTGTCGATAAAAGTTCGCAGTGGATCGCCCGGCAGCGAATGGTAATAGCCGCCGGTATTCACGTAGTCGAATTTGCTCGTTTCGTGATAGCGCGCCTCGGCATCTGCGCCATTAAATAAAAATCCCTCAATTTCGTTCGCGGCGTTCAAGGTGTAGCCGTCGGTCTTGTATAATTCATTCGCATAGCCCTTGAGCACCCCGCGAATATCCGCGCTGTACGGCGAGCCGTCTTTGTCGATGACCTCGCCGAAGACCAGCACCTTACCGGCGCCAAAAATGTCCGACGGCCCCCAATAAAAAGCCCCCCAGTCCATAGCCAGCCGCAAATCGCTCTCGCGCTGCGCGGTGAATCCGCGGATCGACGAGCCGTCAAATGTCAGGTTGTCCCAGCTTTTGATCAAAAATTTCTTGTCGTAGTCCAGCATGTGCAGGCGGCCTTCAAGGTCGCTGAACAGCACGGTTACCGCCTTGATGCGCTTTTCATCGTTCAGATACTTGATGCGCTCTTCCTGGATTTTGTGCGGGGCAACACGGGCCTTGCGTTGCTCTTTGGCCTTCAGATTCATTTCCTCGAGTTCGTCATAGGAATGAGTCAGAAAATTGCGCAGTTCGTTGGGCATGATGCTCCTTGAAAAGGGAATTGTAGGTAATTACCGTGGCTATTTACGTTGGCGGCGTTCCTGCCTGGGCGCTAGGGTAATCTCGATAGCAGCCACCGTCAAAACGGAAAATCCGAATCATCAAATCGAAATAAGTAATTATCACCGTTCGTTCCTGATGTAAGTAGACCGGCATCAATCGTAGTACTCCTGTCCCAGGTGTGTTATCAAATCTTCGCCCATCATCCAGCGCAAAGTATTCTTCAGTTTCATCGACTGAATAAACAAATCATGTTCCGGATAAAGGCCCGGCGCGGTCATGGGCGACTTGAAGTAAAAACTCAGCCATTCCTGAATCCCGCGCATCCCGGAGCGCTGCGCCAAGTCCAGAAACAATACCAAATCCAGAACGATGGGGGCGGCCAGAATCGAATCGCGGCACAGGAAGTCCACTTTGATCTGCATGGGGTAGCCGAGCCACCCGAAAATATCTATATTGTCCCAGCCCTCTTTATTGTCGCCGCGCGGAGGATAGTAGTTGATGCGCACTTTGTGATGCATCTTTCCGTAAAGTTGCGGGTAAAGTTCCGGCTGCAAGATGTACTCGAGCGCGCCCAGCTTGGATTCTTCCTTGGTCTTAAACGAGCCGGGATCCTCCAGCACCTCTCCGTCGCGATTTCCCAGAATGTTAGTAGAGAACCAACCGTCAAGGCCCAGCATCCGGGCCTTAAAGGCTGGCGCGAGCACAGTTTTAATCAGTGTTTGACCGGTCTTGAAGTCTTTTCCCGCGATGGCCACATCATTCTTCTGTGCCAGCTTCTGAATCGCCGGAATATCCACGCTCAGGTTGGGCGAACCATTCGCGTAAGGCACACCGCTCGTCACTGACGCCCAGGCGTACAGCATGGATGGTGCGATCGACGGGTGATTCGCCTTCATCCCAGCTTCAAATTTTTCCGGCGTGGAATGAACCTCTTCCGGCTTCAAAAATGACTCCGTGGATCCGCACCAACACGTCACAAGTCGCGAAACCCCCGACGTTTTGCGGAATTTCTCAATGTCCTCTTTGATCTGCAACGCCAGTTCGTACTTATTCTTGCCTTTTTTGATGTTTGGCCCGTCGATAAGCCTTACGAAGTTGTGATCAAAGGCCGCCTTCATGGGCTTAATGGCGGAAAGAAAAGTTTTCACCTTCGCCAGGTCCTGTACATTCAATACGCCCGCGTTCGCCGCAGACTCGTAGGCGTTGTCGTTGAAAATATCCCATCCTGCAAACACCAGATCGTTCAATTCACTAAGCGGCACAAACGATTTGATCGATGGCGTGCGTCCTTCCGTGCGCTTGCCGAGCCGAATGGTCCCCAACTGCGTGAGCGACCCCACCGGGTTCGATTCACCTTTGCGTACCAACTCCACTCCCGCCATAAATGTAGTGCTCACCGCGCCCATTCCCGGTAGCAATACTCCGAGTTTCCCCTTGGCAGGAGCGATTTTTCCAGGCTTTTTCATGCCTCTCCTTTTAAAGTCGCGATTGCTACGAGGCCATCGCGCACGAAACCGCCATAATTTGACGTCATAAATTGAAACAATGGTGCAGAAGCGCTTCACTGCCGCAAACAAACCAGTAATGATGAGCGAAGCGTCCACGATTTGCAAATTCCACTGATCAGCAGTTAGAAAGCTCTAGCAAGGTCCTCATCGTGTCGCTTAAACTTCAGGCGTACTATTCACATGGCTTTTTGTGAGGGCTATATCCTCAGGTCGCCGCACACCCCCGAACGGCTGCTGGCTTGATAGAAAAATACGCAAACTCGAGAGCACATCGAGCGCTCATCTAAAATGCGAGGGCAACGCAAATGGCAATAGTGCACACGACTGGCCGGCTGACGGCGAGAGCAACGTGCCTTACGGTTCTGTTCGCAATCGCGTGCGCGATGGGCGCTGCTCCGCGGCCGCAGTCAACTGCGATAACGGTCACCTTGACGGGGCAGTCGATGATTCGCTCCGATATTCGCGCGACTTCACCGGCGTCGGTGCCGGTGATCCAAGGGCTCCTGAAGGGCGATGTGGTGTTCACCAACTTGGAATCCGCAGTCGCCGAGCAAGGCGAGACGGTCCAGGAGGGCAGGGGATTTCTTACTCCGCCTGAAGCACTCGATGCTCTAAAAATTTTCGGTTTTAACTTGTTGGCCCTATCCGGTAACCATGCATTCGATCTAAACGCAAAGGGCATTCAAAACACAATTCGGGAGGCGGACACCCGGAGGATCGTTCATGCCGGAACTGGAAACAATCTGGCCGAAGCTGCAGCGCCGAGCTATCTGCATACACCGAACGGCACGATCGCATTAATAGCCAGCGCGTCTGGCCTGATCAGGCCAGGGGCAAGCGCCGCCGCAGAACGGCCGGGGGTAAATGAGCTCCGCGTCGAAGCCGGCGACCAAGAAAATGAGGCGACAAGCGATCTGCCCGGCGCGCCCGAGAACACCCCGAATCAGGAGGATTCGCAACGCGTCTTACAGAGCATTCGTGATGCACGCAAACACGCAGACCTCGTGATCGTTTACCAACACAACCACGTCTTTGGGAATCACTCTTTTTCCACGATTTTCACGGAAGGGATGCAGGAACGGCTCGCCCCGAATCACTGGCTCAAGAAGTGGGCGCATGCCGAGGTGGATGCCGGTGCGGACATCATAGTGATGCATGGTGCGCCTCTGCTACACGCGGTGGAGATTTATCGCGGCCGGCCGATCTTCTACGATCTGGGCAACTTCATTTACAATCTGCCGCCCACGCTGACATACATCGACGAACCCATGAGTTGGGAGAGCGCCGTCGCGCACCTCCAATTTCAGGGGAACAAACTGCAATCGATTTCACTACGGCCTGTGGTCTTGAACCCCATTGGCGAGGGCGAGCCCGATATTCACAACGCCTACGCCAACAACCTGTTCCTCGACACCCGCGGTTTGCCCTCGCCGGTGACAGGCGCAAGAGCGGGGTATATCCTCCAGCGCTGGGCCGACGCGTCAAAACCCTTCGGCACCATCATGGAAATAAAGGGTGACATCGCGGAGATCAAGTTGAACGCCGCAAATCAACGCTGAATCTTCGTGACCTGAGTCTAATCGCTGATAGTTGCGAATAGATTCCCCAGCAGTAGTAGCTCAAGCTTGAAATAACGTGCTAATCGGGAGCTGACCCACAGTCACTAATAAGAGTGAAACGGAGCCCTGCTCGCGGCAGGCTGAGGATTAAAACCAGTCGCTGCGGTACGCCACCCACCAGCATAGGCAACCAATCGGAATTGTCGCGCCCAAAGCCCACCACAGCGGTAGCACCACGTCCGCTACTATTCCTAGGATGGAAAACGTAATCCAGAAGACCCGGCGTTGCATACTCCGATTTTAGCTCTAGCAGCAGCGCATTTATGCAATTGCGAAACCTTTGGTTCGCATAACGCACAACGGGGGGCTTTCTATGGAAATAGACTTTTACCCTTCCAGGAAATGGAACAAATCTGCCTGGCCACCCACTAAGACGGTGCGACCGCCGCGCTTGACTCGCGAACTTCCATGAATGGTAGTTGCGCTTTAATGGTCGTCCCTAACTTCCCCGAAACGATATGAATCGTGCCGCCCAGCTTCTTCACCCGCTCATACATGCCCATGAGCCCGACACCGCCTTGCCCCTTACCCACGTCGCGCAACACTTCCAGCGACATGCCGTGCCCGTCGTCCGTGATCGTGGTATCAATCAGGCGCTCATGGATTTTCAGCTCCACGCAAGCTTTTTGCCCGCCGGAATGCCGGTGCACGTTGGTCAGGCCCTCCTGCACAATGCGAAACAAGGTCGTCTCCAGTTCGCGATTGAAACGCGGAAACTCCTCAGCCAAATCCAGCCGCACATTAATTCCGCTGCGTTGCGAAAACCCGTCCACGTACCAGCGCAGTGCCGAAACTAATCCGAAATCATCCAGCACCGGGGGGTGCAGCAGGTACGACATGGTGCGCACCTCTCGGATGCAATTGCCCACCAGGTCGAGCGATTCCTGCACCAACTCCTTATTCCTATCATCGGACTGCGCCAAACGCCGCGCCAGCTGTCCCAGCGTAAGAGTCACGGCGCTTAAGTATTGCCCCGCGCTATCGTGCAACTCTCGCGCGATTCTGCGCCGTTCTTCGTCCTGCAACCGCACGATGCTCTGGCTCAGTTGCCGAAGCGCATTTTCCGCGTTTAACCGCTCAGACACCTCGCGTCGCAAATCCGAGTTCACTTTTGTAATTTCCATGGTGCGCTGCAATACGCGGCGCTCCAGTTCCTCGCGCGCCTCTTGCAACACCCGCTCGTTTTGCTCCCGCTGTCTAAGTAAGTCGCGCACCTCATATTGGCGCCCCCGCGCGCGTAGCGCCGACCGCACCGCGCTGATGAGCGTGGGCACGCGAACAGGGCGCTCTAACATATTTACGTTCCCGTGAACCCCGAAAAGATGAACCAAGCCGGAGCTGACCTGTGAACTTTCTTCACTCCCATTGGTCAACAGAATCACCGTGACATCGGACCACGGTTGCTGATTTTTTAGAAAGGCGAATAATCGTTCGACGCCGCGAGGCACCAGCGCTTCTTCGGCGATAATTACCGCTTGCACGCTGTCATCAAGAGCTTCCGCCAGCCGCTCAATCGATGCATAGCAAGCACTGTGGATCTGATCTTTTAGTAGGTAACGCTGCAACAGCGAACCATCTCTTCCGGTAGGCGCGCAAATGAGTACGTTTCCGGTTTGCATCGGTCCGTCTATCCCGCAGTGGCGCCTTTGGAGCCGGACTTCGGTTTGCTATTCAAGAGGTCTTCACTCTCTCCCAGGAATCTGGGAATACCCGTCAAGATGCCCTCGAATGGTCGTAACGGCGGGCCGATTTCCAGTCCTTTGTCAGTGATCTCAAATTCCCGAATGCTTGTTTCGTGTGCTGACAAGCGATTCTTTATTACCGAAATGGCTTTGCGCACGCTTCCGCCCGCTTCAAAATACCGCAAATAAATCACCAAATCGGCAAGGTAGGTGAGTTCGAAGGAAGTGGTGTCCGTGGTATTCAGCATTCCGTGCTGCGCGGTGGTCATGATCGTCAGCACCCCATGTGCGTTCAAATACGCCAGCAATTCATGGAGCTGCGCCAGCAGAAAGCGCTCGCTGGTCACGGCCGTTAGATATCCGTTTAGGCTATCGATCACTACCACGCGAACGCCGTCGTCTTCCACTTTTCTGCGGACCCGGTAGGCAAATTCCCCTGGCGATTGCTCATTAGGATCGACCTGGTGCACCTCAATGGTCCCCTCCTGCATGTGTGCAGAGAGGTCCAGCCCCACATTTTTCGCCCGCTCTATGTACGTCGCCTTGGCTTCGTCAAACAAGAATGCGCAAGTTTTAAAACCCTGCTGCGCGGCAGCCGAAACAATCTGAATTCCGACCGTGGATTTCCCAGTTCCGGCTGGGCCCACAAGAACTAGTCCGGTCCCCCAGCGCACGCCACCGCCGATCAAGCGATCAAGTTCTTCATTATTTGTTTTGAGGATGCCGCTTGCATCTCTCGGCCGCACGCCATCCAGCGAATCGCTGGCGATCAGCCTTCTGAAAACTTGCAGGCCGCCGCGGCGAATCGCGAAATCGTGACTGCCTTCCAGCGACGGCCCAGCACGCAATTTGGTGACTTGCAGCGTGCGTTTCACCGAGCCGTACTCGGATTGCGTTTTTTCCAGCAGTAACACGCCATGCGCAATGCTTTGCAGCAATAAGTCGGGGTTTTCGACGGTATAGTCTTCCAGAAAAAAAACAGTGCAGTCGCACTCCGACAATATTTCCTTTAACGCCAGAATCTGCCTGCGGTAACGCAGCGGATCACGCGCCACCAATCGGATTTCGGAAAGGGAATCGATTACCACCCGTCGAGGTTTCAGGCGACGCACATCGTCAACCACCCGTTGTACTGTTTCGCTGAGCTCTACGTCCGCCGGTTGAAAAACCGTGTATTGTTCTTCATTTTTCAGTCGATCGCCTAGCGTGCTCAGCTCTTGCAGGTGTATTCCGTCGAGGGTCCAACCGTGAGACTCCGCTACAGCGCGAACCTCATCCTCAGATTCCGAGAACGTAACATACAACCCTTTTTCGGAGTTTTCCGCGCCGGCCCGGAGAAATTGCAGCGCCAGAGTTGTTTTGCCGGAGCCCGGCTCCCCTTCTATCAAAAAAAGACGCTTGGCGGGAAAGCCGCCGCCCAGGATGTGGTCCAGCTCTACTATTCCGCTGCTCAGCCGATTTGTCCTGTTTTTCTCGGCATCTTTGGACGACGGCATTTGTGATCCGCCTCCCTACGTGCCACTGGCCAGCGATCTCGCTCGTAGCCCATCAGTATCAAAAAAGTTTTCCCCTTCCAACACTGTTTCCATCGCTTGGGTCAACAACTCCTCTCCGCTGGCCTTGCACACGTAACCATGAGCACCCGTCTTGGTCACATCTTTCGCAAATTGCGGCGAATTATGCATGGTAAACAAAAGTATTTTTACCTCCGGCATGGTCATAGAGATTCGATGGGCCACTTCTAACCCGTTTAGAATGGGCATGGAAACATCCAAAATCACTAGGTCAGGTTTTAATAGTTTGGTTTGTTCGAAGGCCTCTTGTCCGTCGGTCGCCTCGCCGCAAACTTCCCACCCCGGGTGCGGTTCGATCGCGGTGCGCAAACCTTTGCGCAGCATCGCGTGATCATCGGCGATTAAAATCCGGGCCATCTTTTCTCCGCTGGGCTACCCTTATCATCGCCGCGCGGAGACTGTTCAATACATCGGTATGTCCCTGTATTTTCAATCTAAGGTACGGGAAGGTGCCTGCCGTGACTAACCTCGCGACTCGGGCGTCCCAGGTCCAGCAGATCACCAGGATCGTATCATTTTGAAAAAGCCAATTGCCGTTCGGGTTCTTTATGGCGCCGGAGTTCGAGTACCAGGTACCAAACAACCGCCACGTTAATCAGCAAAACTACAACTTTTGTGACGTTGGTGTGGCGGAAAATCTCGTAGATCTCCAGTGGAATGAATGACGATGTCGCGATAATCGTGAAATATTCGGCCCACCGTTTGCCCCACGCCAGGCCAACACCCTCTGTGAGCAGCAGCACCGCATAAAAGAACGTACCAAAGCTCACTGCCTTGAGCCGCTGGGGACTCAAGTCCGTGAATCGTTCGAGCAGCGCATGCAGATAGTGGTTGTTGGGATCGACGCGGAAAACATTTACCCAGTGTTCCACCACCGCTACGAGATCTTTATCGATCAGCGTGTGCGCGCCGATGCCCACTGCCAGCAGGGCCAGCCCTTTTAGAAGTTTGAATGCCGCGATGACCAGCAGGCCGCGTGAACGATGCTCACCTTGAGACATGGTTTTATCCGATTGCGATTATGACTTTGCTTCGTGCCTCATTCCTCTTTCTCGGCCAATTCCGCCCAACGCGCGTAAAGTCGTTCCACTTTGTGTTGAGCTTCTTCCATGCGCTTGCAGGTTTCCAGCAGTCGCGGCCCATCACTCGCCACCTGAGGATCGGCCAGCTCGGCGCGGGTTGCAGAAAGTTCCGACTCCGCTTGTACCAGGCTATCTTCGAGGTTGGCAAATTCCCGCGCTTCCTGGTAAGAAAGTTTTCGCTTGCTTGCGATCGTTGGCGCGACTTGCGCATTAACATTCGAGCGACCGTTCGAACCCTCCGGGCGTATTTTGCTTGGACTTGGCGCTCTATTGGACCCCTTGCTTAACGATGTGCCTCGCGTCGAGGCTTGTTTTTTCTGCCACGCATCCCACTGTGAATAATCCGCGAAGCGCTCGGCGCCACCACGTCCATCCAGACCCAGCACAATCGTCGACACGCGATCCAGCAAGTACCGGTCGTGCGTCACCAGCAGCAACGCTCCTGTAAACTCCAGCAAACTTTCTTCCAATATCTCCAGCGTGGGGATATCAAGGTCGTTGGTCGGTTCATCCAGCAGCAGCACGTCCGCCTCTTGCAGCATCAGCTGCGAGATCAAAACGCGAGCCCGCTCCCCACCGGACAATTTACCAACACGTTGATTCAGATCTTCAGGGTCGAACAAAAATCTTGCCGCCCACGCAGCTACGTGAATCACGCTTCCTTGATAAATCACCGCGTCACTGTCCGGGGCCAGCGCGCGCCGCAGCGTTAAATCGGGGTCGAGCTGTCTGCTCTGGTCGAAATACACCATGCGCAACGGCTCGGCGCGTTGCATTCTGCCACTCGTGGGCGCCATTTCGCCACGCAATAATCGCAACAGCGTGGTCTTCCCGCTGCCATTCGGGCCCACCAGGCCCACGCGCATACCCGCGGTCACCGCGAAATTCAGGTCCTGGAACAAAGTGCGTCCGCCCAGTTCGCAAGTCACTGAGTCCAGCGTAATGAGCTGCTTGGTCTGACGGTTGGTGGCGGAAAAATCGATGCGCGCGGTGGTGCTTCGAGTTCTTGCATTTAAATCAGCGAGGTCGCCGATCAGTTCGTGAGCCTTATCTATACGCGCTTTCGACTTTGTCGTCCGCGCTTTCGGTCCGCGCCGCAGCCATTCGATTTCCGTGTGCACGCGATTCGCGAGCGCTGCTTGCTCCTTGCGTTGCGCGTGGAGGTATAGTTCCTTGGCCTCCAAAAATGTGCTGTAGTTTCCCTTCACCCGCAGCAAACCATCGGCGTACAGGCGATTCAACTCCACCACTTCGCTGGACACATTCTCTAGAAAATAACGGTCGTGGCTAACCACCACGCATGCAAACGCGGCGTTGCGCAGCAAACCCTCCAGCCACGCAATTCCCGCGAGGTCCAGATGGTTAGTTGGTTCATCCAGTAGCAGCACATCCGGGTGCTGCACCAGCGATTCCGCGATCGCCAAACGTTTTCGCCATCCTCCGGAAAGGGTCGTGGCCGGAACGTCGCGATCCGTAAAGCCGACCCGACCAAGTGTTTCAGCAATACGCCCGGCTCGCTCGGACTGCGGTACCGCCGCGTTCTGCAGCGCCCGTTCCACCACGCTTAGCACCGTGTCCCCCGCAGCAAAATCAGAAATCTGCGACACGCAGCTCAGGCGCGTTCCTTTGCGCACCGCGACATCTCCGGTATCGGGTGTCACGCGCCCGGCGAGAATCTCCAGCAACGTGGACTTGCCCGAACCGTTCGGCCCGATCACGCCAATGCAGTCGCCACTCGAAACCGTAAACGAAATGTCTCGAAACAATGGCGTGCTGCCGTATTTCTTGGATAATCCCTGTGCGCTGATAATCGGTGGCAAATTCCTGGGGTCTGCTCCGGTAGTTAGTTTACCCTGCTACGGTGCGAGCACACGATTAGCGTTGGCGGGCGGCTCGCACAAATCGAAAATGGCTCACAACTATGATGCCCTAATTCTCGGCGCTGGCGCCGCTGGCCTGATGTGCGCCATGGAAGCAGGGAAGCGTGGACAGCGGGTTGCCGTCCTCGAACGCGCTGCGCGCGCCGGCAAAAAAATCCTTATCTCCGGCGGCGGACGCTGCAATTTCACGAATCTTCATTGCCGCTCCGAGAATTTCATCTCCGCGAACGCGCACTTTGCCAAATCCGCGCTGGCGCGCTACACACCGGCCGATTTCATCGCGCTGGTCGAAAGCCATGCCATCCCGTACCACGAAAAAACTCTGGGCCAGCTTTTCTGCGACCGCGCAGCTCGCGATATCACCGATATGCTCGAAGCGGAGTGTCGCGCCGCCAAGGTCGACCTCTTTCTCAACACCGCCATTCAGGAAGTTCGTCACGCAACGGAATTTATCGTGCACGCCACCGACAATGAATTTTCCGCCCCCGTCCTCGTCGTCGCCACTGGCGGACTAACCATCCCCAAAATGGGTGCCACGGATTTCGGCTATCAAATCGCGCGTCAGTTCGGAATAAAGATTCGCGAGACGCGCCCGGCTCTCACGCCACTTCTATTGGAAAGCGCTGACCGATCCACCTACTGCGATTTAGCCGGTGTTTCCACCGATGTGATCGCCTCAATCGATCATCACGCGTTTCGCGAAGCCATGCTCATCACTCACCAAGGTCTAAGCGGTCCCGCCATCCTGCAGGTTTCCTCCTACTGGAACAAAGCCGAACCATTGCGCATCGATCTCGCTCCGGATCGCGAGGTCTTCGCATCGCTGCGTTCCTCATCAACGAGAAACGTCGGCGCCGCACGCGCCGCAGTTCAACTCGCGCTGCCGAATCGATTTGCAACACGCTGGCTTGATGCCCATCTCCCCACGCGGTGGACCAACGCAGACCTTGCGCGCCTTGAAGCAGAGCTGCATCAATGGACCATCACTCCCGCAGGCACGGAAGGCTTCGACAAAGCTGAAGTCACCCTGGGTGGCGTAGCTACTGACGAGCTCTCCAGTAAAACCATGGAGTCGCGCAAGATTCGCGGGCTATTTTTTATTGGCGAGGTGGTCGACGTAACTGGTCATCTAGGCGGCTTCAACTTTCAATGGGCCTGGGCCAGCGGCGCAGCCGCGGGCCGGGCACTCTGAACTTTTCCATTTTCACAAGCAGGAATGATCGCCCGGGAAAAACTACGGCAGCGTGAACGCCAGCACATAATCGCCTTGCTTGGTTCCCAGCTTCCCGTGTCCTCCGGCGGCAATGACCAAATATTGTTTGCCGTTCAGGGTGTAGGTCATAGGCGTAGCTTGCCCGCCAGCCGGCAACTCGTATTTCCAAATTTCTTTGCCAGACTCCGCATCAAACGCGCGAATAGCGTTGTCCATCGTCGCTGCCGAAAACACAACGCCCCCGGCGGTCACAATCGGTCCCCCCAACGTAACCGTGCCGGTGTTCATGCCGGGCACAAAGGTTCCCAGCGGCACGTCCCACGCCTTCTTCCCGGTAAACAAATCGACCGCAGCGACCGTTCCCCAAGGCGGTGGGCTGCACAGCGTCAAAGTCTCACTCGGCCCGATCAAAGGCGTTCGAAACATAGCGTAAGGCGTTCCGGCCTGCCGTCCCCATTCACCGTGAGCACGGTCATTGCTGGTGGACGCGTGGATGTCGTCATCGTACTTTTCTCGCGGGATCAACCGCACAAAAAAAGCCAATCGGTTGGTGTCCATCACCAGCAAATGCCGCTGCGGGTCGTAAGCGGCACTGCCCCAGTTCACCCCGCCCACACTTCCCGGGAACTGAATCGAGCCCTTGAGGCTTGGCGGCGTGAAAATCCCTTCCGAGCGCGCACCTCGTATCTTGTCCGCGCAGGCCTGCTTCTCTTCAGGAGTTTTACCCCAGGCATCTTCGGGACTTATTTTTTCCGGCACCATTGATATCGTGGAAGCTGGTTGCGTAGGCCAAGCATCTTCGCTAGGGATATCGCTTTTCGGTGCTGGCCGTTCTTCCACTGGCAACAGCGGCGCACCAGTCAGCCGGTTCAGCACGAACACACGCCCCATCTTGGTCGTGATCGCAACCGCCGGCGTCCCATCCCGCCAGGTAAACAAAGTCGGCTGCGAAGCTACGTCGTAATCCCACAAATCGTGGTGCACCACCTGAAAGCCCCACACAAATTCCCCGCTGGATGCGTGCAACGCCACCACGGAGTTCGCCCACTTGTTATCGCCGCGTCGCAATCCACCAAAATAATCGGGGCTGGCGCTTCCCGTCGGAATAAAAACCAGGTCGCGCTCCGCATCCACGGAAAGCGTGGACCACGCATTCCCCGCGCCAGTCCGCGGCGAACTCTTCGACGCCCACGGAATTGGATCCCACGACCAGCGCTGTTTCCCGCTTCGCACATCGAACGCGCGCACGATCCCGCGCTCCAACTCCACCGCCCGGTTATCCCCAATCGACGATCCGGTGATCACCAAGTCCTTGGCGATAGCGGGAGCGGAAGTCACCTGGTATTGCCCGGCATCTCGCAGATTCACATCCTTTGATAAGTCGACCTGCCCGTTGGCACCGAAATCCTCGCAAGGTTTACCCGTCCCGCCATCCAGGGCGATTAATCTCGCATCCAAAGTCCCAATGAATATCCGCAGCCCGCATGGCTGTCCCGTCTTTGCTGCCGAGTCCTTCCAGGCGGAAACTCCTCGCGACGTAACCTCCGAAAACCCATGGCGAGCATCCAGCTTAGGGTCATACTCCCAAATTTTCTTTCCAGTGGCCGGCTCCAACGCGATCACCTGATCCAATGGAGTCGAGAGATAAAGTTTGCCGTCTACCAGTATCGGGGTAGCCTCGAAAGCGGCATGTTCCTTCAAATCGCCCTCAATGTGATCCAACGCGCCCGTGCGATACGTCCAGGCCAGCTTCAACTGCGCCACATTATCCAGGTTAATCTGCTTCGCTGGGGAGTACCGAGTCCCGCCGGCATCGTGCCCGTAGCTCGGCCATCCCGAATCGCGCAACCCAGCGCCACTTGTCTGCGCCGCTGCCTGCTGCGGGCACGTTACGACCAGTGCCCAGACACACCCGAAGTACAAAAAAGCGTTCGCCAAGAATTTTGAAATTTTCATGCGGCTAGTAATATCCCAGCAGGGCCAGGAAACGCAACACGCCCAGTTATTTGAAGAGAAGCCAAGGTATGACGAGGACTTACCGCAGGGGACTAACGCTTACTTTGGTTCAAATCGCCGACAAAGCTAACCGCCAGCAAACCGCCCACGGCGAACAGAAGAATGATGACAATCATTGGTCGAAAGGGCCTCGCTTCTCAATACTGCATGCGAGGTTCCATCCTAAGGCTAGTGCTATCAACGCAACGTCGCCCGCATGTTGCACAAGTGTGCAAACATTTGAGTAATGTGACACAACTTTTGTTGCAGGAATTCTATGCGCGGCGGCCCTGACTGGCGTTAAATCCGCTGATAAACGTAACGGCTACCAAGGCCAGAATGGAAGTAGTAATTAGGAATACGACCATCGAATCCCCCTGCATGGGCTGGATAACCCATGCAATTCGATGCTAATCGCGGCCTTAACCTGAGTTAATACCGGTTTTTGCTTACTTGCCGGAGCGACAGAGCTGCATTACAGTACCGGTACTTTTTGACTCGACGCGACACTCGTTTAAGTCTTGCTGAGCCGAATCGACCCGTCGGAAGTGTGAATGACCAGCGGCTGTCCCCCGCCATTCATTTTTCCGTGTATCTGCGAATTACTAAAGCTGCCTTCCACCGTCACAGGCATTCCCATGCTGATATGCCCATCGCCCGTACTGGCATCAATATTGGCCTGCAGGTCGCCAGGCAACGTCATATCCACACTACCGTCCCCAGTACGAATATTCCACGCCGAGTTCATCCGTGAGCCGTTGTCCACTAGTGCCTCGACACTGCCATCCCCGGTTTTGATATTTAGGCTGTCGAACCGCCCCTCAAGCTTGACGTGCCCGTCCCCGGTGTCGGCAGTCACTTTGCCATCAAGTCCGTGAGCTTCAATGCTGCCATCCCCAGTTCGCAACTTGATATCGCCCTTGAGTTTGTCCACGGTGATGCTCCCGTCGCCGGTGTGCAGATCAATCGTACCGATCAGCTCGTGGGCCTTCAGAGAGCCGTCGCCCGTCGAGATGTCGATGTTTCCGTCCACTCCAGAAGCCTCTACCGCGCCATCGCCAGTCGAAACTTGCAAATCGCCGGATTTAGGCATGCGCACTTCAATGTGCAGGTTTCTATTGTGGCCGCCCCAGGAAAATGCCCCCCAATGCCCGCTAACGCGCGCTACCAGTTCGACCTTGTCCCCGTCCTGACGGGAATCCACGCGCAGATTCTTGTTCAGCTCATACCCCTGATATTCAACCCGGAATTGCACCTCTTTGTTGTCGCCACTGGTCACCCGCACGCTGCCATCATTGG
>DASYJM010000326.1:0-4050 GCA_035996445.1 Candidatus Acidiferrum sp.
AATCGCCGACGATACGGCCGGAAGGTCTTCTGCCCCCACTTCTGCCACGCGCAAGAGCCAATGCGAATGCATTCAGCGCACGGGTCAAACTTATTCATCACGTGCTATAACGGACCAATGCGCCTGCACGATTACGCACCCCGGCCCGCGCACATTAAATGGCTGCTCGATTCTGACCCAGCCATCCGTTGGCAGGTCATGAGGGACCTCACCGGTGAAGCCCCCGAGGCGATTGCAGCCGAGCGGTCGCGCGTCGCAACCGAAGGCTGGGGAGCCCAACTTCTCGCCCTCCAATCTCCTGCTGGCAACTGGGGCGGGAGCCCCCGCGGGTGGAGAAACGATTTGCCGAAGGAGGACCGAAACTTACTTATTACCCTTTATACTCTCGCCGTCTTGATGAGCCTCGGTCTCGACTCCGCCAGCAAAGAGGCTCGCAAAATGATCGACCGCATCGACAAGGGGCTCGTGTTTAAGCGACTCAACAACCGGCCTTACCTTCACGGCGAAACGGAACCCTGCATCAATGGCAGAATCCTCGGCATCGGTTCGTATTTCAAAGAATCGAACGACGCACTGGCCAATCAGCTCCTGGGCGAGCAGCTGGAAGATGGCGGCTGGAACTGCGAAGCGCCCAAAAGCCGGCACTCTTCGTTCCATACCACCATCTGCGTGCTCGAAGGACTGCTCGAATACGAACGAGCAGGGCGTAAATCGGCGGCGGTCACTAAGGCCCGCAAGAAGGCCGAAAACTATCTGCTCGAGCGCCGCATGTTCCGCTCGCTTCGAACCGGCGAAGTCATCAACAAACGCTGGCTCCGCTTCTCGTTCCCGCCGTTTTGGCATTACGACGTCTTGCGTGGACTCGATTATCTGCGGAATGCAGGAATCGAACCCGACAGCCGCGTCAGTGATGCCATCGAAATTGTGATTGAGCGCCGCCACCAGAACGGGCGCTGGCCGCTCAATCTCTTTCATCCCGAACATATTCCATTGGAGATGGAGACCGGCGTCGGCAGTGCAAGCCGCTGGAATACACTGCGCGCTCTTCGAGTCCTCAGTTGGTACGACAACTCAACGTGTTAGTTGCGACTTGGGCCTGCTCGCCGTGGATTGGGTCAGAAAAGTGCCGCGATTCGCCATTCAGAGCGGATCACGCACTAGCGTTAGCAGGACTCGAGGCGCCCAAGAAAACCCTTAGGATTTCAAACCCCCGCCAGTAAACTTCAACAAAGTGTTGCATCGACCGGTTGAGCCGGCAGCGCTAATCAGATGGAGTTGGTTCTAACTTGGGCACAGGAACAATGGCGTCGGTGTCTATGAATGTAAGGTGGACCCATGGGAGCTGTGGCCAACGGAAGTGCCGCGCCAAAGCAAAACTCGTCGCAGCAGCCGAAGAAATGGCTGGTTCCGGTAGTGGCAGTGGTTTTTGCCTCTTCCTTTGTAATTTACATGTACTCTTCGCCCTTTTTCCACGTCACCAAACCACCGCTAGCAATTGTTATCTTTGCATGTTCAAACAGCACTTCCGGTGTGCATCGTATTGCGTCTGATTTCGGCATTCGGTTCCATGCCCCTGAGAAAATGTTCATAGTTCACGTGGGTCCGCGGGACATGCCACCTGGGACGTTGTACGTGGTTAAATTAAGAGATTCCGACGCAAATATAGTGGTCTGGCGTGACGATGACATTTTCAGAGACTTGAAAACTGCGTACCCCGTTTTTTCCGAACATGTTGAAGAGAGAAATATTCGGGACGCAACAGGGCGTATTTGCGGTACAGACCATTGGGGCGATCTGCAAAGCGGGGAACGGTGGAGATACGTTAGGTTTTCCAGCGGAGATGCCGCAGGATATAAACCAACGCCTCCGAAACAAGCAAAACTATTGGACCAGTTTGTGAATTCAGCGTGTTTCGCGCGGGATGAACCCTCATACTAGCGGTAATTAGTCGCGTTAGCCGGACAAGTGCTTTTACCCAAACCCGTTTGCCGGATTAACGCGTTCCTGTGTTGAATTCGTTTGAATGTTTTAATTGCCGCCGCAGGGTTTCCACCACTAGACCGACCAGTGCATACGTCGCGATATTTGCAACAAGAGCCGCATAGAGGCTAACGTGATAATCCGAGCCGACAATCGCAACGGGGCAGGTTAACCGGATGAGAGCGGAGACTATCGGTTCTATCAGATGGTCTTTGCTTCTCACTAAGAGATAGACCGCCCACCCACTCGCAACGAGAAAGCCCGCAGTCGCCCATATTGCAATTCGGTATTTCATGGCGTACCCCCCGCTATCTTGGTCGAATAATCTCACAAAGTCCTGCATCTGTCGGGCCAACTCCCGATTTAGTCACGTAATCGGAACCTTGAAATAATCCAAACGGACAATAAAGCGCTCACCAGGCAAGTGGAATTAGGTTGACGTTTTGGTTTGGTTCGCGACTATGCGGACAACGGTCTTTTGAGAACTTCGCAATCGGTCTAGCACGTGAGCGGGCTTATCATCAACCCGAACAGGGAAATGGGTCGAGTCTCGAGAAGGCAGAGGGTAAATCTCCGGCGATGGACTCGTTGCGTCTGCGCAAAGAAGGGAACCAGTATCGCGCCGAAGCGGCACGTTTGCGCGCGGAACTCGCGGGACTAAACGTGGTTGCGCCTCGAGCGCGCCAGCCCAATAGAACTCCGCTACTCGAACTGCTTTCGGAAAACCGCGAATTGCTGCTTTAGATCTGCCATGTCCCTTCGAAGTTCGGCCATTTCTGAGGACAAGCGAGATAACCCATCCATTTTTTCCTGTTCCGGCGCCGCGGGAACTTCGCGTCCAGCCGCAGAGCTGACTGGCTTTGCATCGTCTGACAATAAATGCATGTAGCGGGATTCCTTCGTGCCGGGCTGCCTGGCGAGCACCTTGACGAGCGGTGGCTCTCGGTTCATCAGTCGCTGCAACGCCGACTGCGCTTCGCTCAAATCGTCGAATTGATGCATACGCTCGGCGCGCGTCCGCAGTTCGCCCGGTGTTTGTGGGCCGCGAAGCAGCAACTCGCAGAATAAGGCCGCTTCGCGGCGATCGAAGTTGAAGGCCTCCTGTAGACGGTGTTCGTACTTGGTGACGCGGCTATCCGTGGCGCTTACCGAGCGAGCCAGACAATTGAGGTGCAGTGTACGCAGTGCATCGCGAACGGAGTCTTCGTCCATATTCATGACCGGGTCGCGATTGGATTTCTGGTTGCAGGCGTTGACCAAGGAGTTGAGGGAAAGCGGATAATAATCCGGAGTGGTGATTTCTTTTTCCAGCAGCGCCCCGAGCACCCTGGCTTCCATTTCATTCAGAACGATATTCACAGCACCTCAAATCATACCGGAAGCGCGGTGCACGCCCAACACCCCTTATCTTGGATTTCGCCCGCTTCAAATACCATTGCCTCATGGAGAACACTCGATTTGTCTCGGCTGACCACGAACAAGGTACGGGTCTTGAACATGTTGCGCCTCCGCTGCCCAGTCTAGAGCATAGAAATGAACTGCTAAGGTTGAGAAGTGTCGGAACGAACCGGATAACAAACCGCGCTTTTCTGTTGCTGCGGCCCGTGACCACAAACCTCGGCGGCAACCCCTTCGCTGGTACTCGGAGCCGCGGCAGCGTAACAAGTATGTATCTCAGTGGGCCGCAGCAGCATCGAATTTCGGACGACCGACATAGGAGCGGGAGCTGAAAGCAAGAAATGTCCGTGGGTTCTGCGAAAGAAAGCGTGATTCTTGGCCTCGGAAAGCTGGTTTGGCTAAGCCTGCCAGTACTGCTTTGCAGCTTTCCCGCACGGTCTCAACAGCCTCCGATGGACCAAACAACGAAGGGTGCGCTAGCCGACTCGCAGGGAACACCGGCTTCCGCCGGCGGGCAACAACACGCTGAGTACCAAGCGGGAAGCATTAGCGGCAAGGTTGTTGATCAATCCGGGGCCAATATTGCCGGAGCCGTCGTGAAGCTTACGCGTGAAGGCCAATCTTCGGGCCTGGAGGTAACGTCGGACGAGGACGGCTTATTCGCGTTTTCCA
>DASYJM010000327.1:0-4668 GCA_035996445.1 Candidatus Acidiferrum sp.
GGCGAAAGCTGCACGGGAACGAGCGCCGCTTCGTGTGGTGCGATCGCGGAGCTTTCCCATCCATTCGGAGAGTTCTGGCTCGTTTCGCCGGGGCTCGGCTGAACAGTCGCTTCCACCTTCCTGTTCTGCTCGGAGCGCCACCACAGTCCGCAAAGAACAGCGAGGAGAGCGAGGTTTCCTACGAGCGCGAAGACAAACGCATTTCGATAGTTTCGCATGTTCATTTTCCTTTTTTTAGCGAAGCGCCAATCCCGTAATTTGTTCGAGCCGCGCGATGGCGGTCTCGTATTCGGAGACGTTCTGCCAGTACTCTTCGTCGAAGTGCAGCACGTCGAGAAACGCAGTCAGCAAGGCCTGAAACTCCTGTTTGTTTGATTGGTAGGCGGCTAGCGCGGCCTGGAATTCCGCTCGCGACTGAGGTGAGAGTCCTCCGCGGTAAATCTTGAGGAGTTCGGAAGTTTGTTGCGCGAGTACGTACTGCGCGCGCAATTCCGCTGCGATCTGGTGCGAATGCACTTGAAGTTCGCTTCCCGCGCGAAGCTTCTCGGCTTCCGCTTGCGCGAGTTCAGGGCGTTGCTTGCGGCCGCGGTAGATGGGCACGCGCACGCCCACGCTTAGCATGTAGTACGCGCGGAACTGCGTGGGGTCAGTGCGTTGCCACGTGTATTGCACATTGAAATCGGGATAGAAATCCTTGCGCGCGAGGTCCACCTGTAGCGACTGCTTTTCGATCATTTTCTTTGCGCCAGCGATTTCCGGATTCTGAACTTGTGCAGCGGTGAGAAGCTCGGCGTACGTTTGCACAAGCGGAGTCTCGGTGAGTTCGCTTGGCTCGATATCCGAAGAATCCTGCGGACGATTGAGAAGCTGTTTGATTTGCGCTTCGAGCTTGCCGACTTCCAAATGGTGCATCGCGATTTCGCGAAGCAGCTTGGTCTTTTGCAATTGTGCTTGAAGCAAATCCTGCTGCGTCCCCATGCCCGAGCGATAGCGAGCGTCGGCGGCTTGTTCCACCTGCTTGAGCAGTTCACCATCCTGTTCGAGGATCGTCAGTGTTTTGGACAGGTACGCTAGGCCGAAATACGCCGCCTTAAGTTCTGCGAGGACGGTACGCCGGACGGTCTCGATCTGCTGCTGCGAAACATCCGCTTCGCGTTTCGCAATCTCGCCCTTCAGGCGCAACTTGCCTGGATAGGGAATGTCCTGCGAGACACCGAGGCCGATGTACGCGAAGTCGCTGTTCGTGTATCCGGCGAACGGTCGCGGGCTGCCGACGCTCACATGCTGCAAATTGAATTGTGGGTCGGGGAGCGTCGAGACCTGGGTTGGCACCTGCTTGGCCGCTTGCCAGCCTTGCCGCGCCCCTTCGATTTGCGGATTGTTCTTTTCCGCTTCCGCGAGCAACTCGGAGAGCGGAGTGACCGGCCCCACGTGGGATGGGGCAGACTCCTGCGCAAGAGCTTGCCCTGCGAAAACAGCGGAAATGAAAATCACGCAAATATTTCGACGAAAAGCTCCGGGCGACAAACGCGCAGCAAAACTCCTTCTCGCAATGGGAAACATTTTTTCTCCTGAACGTGCACGACGAAACCGCGGACCGTCGGCGAGCCACCCCAACTAGGTCTCGACCGAAAACACATCGGCGGGTTAAGGGAAACAGCAGAGACACAACAAGAGACAGGACGGCACGTTGCCGCACCGTGGAGCAGCGGATCAGATCAGGAGGGAAGAGTGAAGGGTGTAAAGCTCAGGAGGTGAATGCTGAGGAGCCTCGAAATCCGAGCGAGAACCTTCGGGATATGGCGTCGCCTGGGGCGAAGCAAGAATAGCGGTCACAACCATTAGTGGCGTATGGAGCGTTACGTGCGAAACAGGCAGCACACTAGGAGACTGTGAAGAAACCATGCCCTTGCAGCAATCGTGACTTTGATTGGACGGATCGCAGGGCATCGAACCGCAGCACTGCATACTCTGCTGATCTTGCGTCATCGCCGACGCGCAGTCCGCAAATTGCAGGCCCAACAAGACGATCAACGCCACGACGATGAGTAGTTTCTTGCTCATTGGCCTATTTCGACTCTAGGAGGATTAGACGCTTGAGTCAACGAAAGGATACAGAAGTGCTCTTCGGGGCGAGTTATTTCTTGAGGACCGAGTCCGCCCAGGATGGTTACGAGAGCTAGGATGCCTCGGACTACCCTGAGTGCAATGGGATCCGGCGAAACGTGAAATTGACAAACGGTTGACAAAACGGTTTTTTGAGGGAGGTCCCCGAAAAGGGGAAAGGTGAGAATCGCCGCGTACTTACTGCTGGGCCAGGGTGGACTTGAACCACCGACCTCGCCCTTATCAGTTGTCACCTTGTGATCTGCGATGAAGTGTCACCAACTGCTATGGTGTTGATTTAGCGTGCTTGTACGAGCAATCCTCGACCCTCCCTCCCTACTACCGTTTGCGACGGTGTCTAACTGGGGGTGGGCACAAAATTGGGCACACCTTTGATGCCGGACCCTTAGCGATTGCAGTGCGCGAATTGAATCAACTACTTCAGAATGGGGTACGGCGATCGATACCGAGCTTGTGGCTCAGCGGTTAGAATTCCGAAAGTCGAACGGCGGACGTTGTGCTCCGAAGGGGAGAGAAGCGGATCTTTAGTTCAAGGAATCTGGATTCAAAGTAACGGTAACTCACGTAAGCGGCCCCCATGGCCAGCCCAAAAGCGAGAGGGAAAACTAGTAGCGGATGGGGCGTGAAGACGCTGCCAAGCGCGGATTGAACTAGATGGATCGACAATGAATTGAACAGATACATCCCGTAGCTCAAGACCCCAATGTATGCAATTGGACGCTGTCTGAGCATGAAGGCCAGTCCGTTGTCCTCGCGAATCACGCAAGTGCCCACGAGAGCCATTGCGGCGACAAATGCAGGAAGTAACGGAACGCGTTCCGGAAAAAGGCAAATCGCTAGAGCAACAAGGGCCGCTGGTGCCGACCACTTCTGACCAAACACCAGATACCACCATCGGAAGTAGCGCTCGGAATGCAGCCCTTGCGCCAGCAGCACGCCCAGGCAGATAGCGATCGAGACATTGAGCACGATCCGGGTGGGCAGCCAGTCAGGGGAGAGGATGCGATCGGTCCAGCCGTAGCTCGTCGCGATCTGCAGCGCGATGAGTGTCACGATCACCACCGATGACCAAGCTGCCCGGAAAACCCGCAGCACTACTGGCCAGAACGCGTAAAACTGCTCTTCCGTCGCCAGCGTCCAGGCAAGGTGAAAGTGTCCCCACGGCCATTTCGGCGAAATGAACCAAGTGTATGTATAGGTTAAGAAGCTAGGTAGGTAGTGAAGGAAGTTGCCGCGGCTGCGCGACCCCGGTTCGAGTAAAAGCACCAACACGATGTATAGCCCAAGCGTGGCGTAGTAGAGCGGCCATATGCGTAGGATGCGGCGAATGTAAAAATCGCGAATAGAAATCTGGCCGAATCTCTCCCGTTCTCGTAATAAAAGCGTGGTAATCAGAAAGCCACTAATAGCGAAAAAAATATGTACGCCAAACGAGCCATGACGCAGCACGGGCATGGCTTCGAGCTGGGCGTAGTAAGGCGTGTCCGCCCACGAATGAATCCAGATGACTCCCGCGATGCTAATTGCACGAAGGCCGTCTAGCGAACCAAAGAAGCTAGTTTTGCGGAAGCGGGAATAGGTATGACGACTTGCCGTACCGAAGTAAGGGCGTTTTACATGCCAATATGCGGCATGTCCACTTCTGTCGACTACATTGATGTATCGTTCACGTTCCATGAGATTCTGCACATCGTTAAGACAGCGAACCGCATCGAAGTGTAATTTCTCCCATCGAAATTCCAGCGTCGCAAGTTGACAACGAATTTGTACGAATATTCAAATCCGCATCATGTGCGCCATCCAATCTTCGATGTACCAAGGCTCGTCCCAGACATCTGCTTCGTCCACAATGTAGCCTGCCTTGCGGAACCGATCCGCCAAAGCTCGGACATGGGATCGCCCGCCGATCAGAAGTATCCTTTCCGCCCCTTTCGCTTCCCTCAATAGTTTTTGTGAACATGTAACCCTCTCTTGCTAAGTTACATTGTGCCCTCTGGGCATCAGATATTGCCGGGTCGTTTTCGTAATTGACTGGAATATTTCGCTCAATTCTTTCTGTCAGAGGAATCTCAACATTTATCGTAGTCACATCGATTGGATGCGCAGAGATTTTCGGCAATCGATGGCTCATCTTGTTTGGTCTCTTCGCCAACAAAGGTAACTCCTCTTTCGACGATTTTACTTCTTAGCAGTTCACGAAATAGGTCCTTTTGCTCTTTCTCGAAACGCTCAAGTTCGCCGCTAGCTGAAGAGCCAGCGCTCCAGACTCGTGTCCACCGAATCTGATGATTGATTCCAACCAGTAATCGCATTATCGATCCTCTGTGAACCTGCTAGGGCGTGAGTGATGTCTAGTACCCAGCAGACCGCCATCCATCTCTTCGGTTCCGACGAGTATGGCGCGTTTTACGTATTCCCGGACGGTTCTTGTGCTCAAAACGCAGCACTTCCGCTGCCTCCGAGAGCGTAAGAAACCTCTCGCCAGGCGAGGACGATTCGGCACGCGCTTGCTTCGTCATTGCGGCTTTCCCATCGGCTTCC
>DASYJM010000328.1:0-22972 GCA_035996445.1 Candidatus Acidiferrum sp.
TTCCATGCTTCATTTAAGTTTGGAAACATCGCCGGCATGGCTTTCTACAGTATGCTGGCCGTAACCCTGAGCGGATTTGTCGGTCGATACCTTTACTCGCAAATTCCGCACAGTCTGACTGCCGCGGAACTTACTAAAAAAGAAATGGTGGATAACGAAGAGAAACTCGAGAAAGAACTGGAGGAGCAGCAGAACACTTTTGGATTTTCCGTGGATGCTTTGTATGCTTTGCCTACCGCTGCGGAAGTTGCCAAGACCACCCTCGTGGGCTCAGTGGTTTCCATGTTTGTCATCGATTTTAAGCGTCCCTTCATATCCTCGCATTTGCGGCTTCGGCAGGTCGGGCTTGGTAAATGGCTGGTATCCGGTTTTGGGCTTTTCTCTACCGGCAACTTGAAAGTAGAGCGCGCCATTCACGTAGCCCAGCGGAAGGCAGCGTTGTCAAAACACATATTATTTCTAAGCCGCACCCAGCAAGTGTTCAAGCTCTGGCATGTCATTCATCGGCCGTTCAGTTATGCGTTTGCCATTTTGGCCATCATTCACATCACATTGGTATTGATAATGGGTTACCGGATATGAGCTCCAATGGATAACTTCATTTCCTTTTCTATAGCTGTAGCAATTATTCTTTTTTTTCTAATCACGCATCTCCGTCGTCTTAAGAAGCGCGACGCCGAGGCGGTCGTCGCCGCGGAAAAAGGCAAAATTATCTCGCATGGGCCGCAATCGCAGCACCCTAAGATTGACGGCAATCGCTGCATTGGCTGCGCTTCGTGCACCTTGGTTTGTCCCGAGGGAGATGTACTTGCCATGTTTGGCGGTAAAGCCGTCATTATTAATGGCTACAAATGCATCGGACACAGTCTATGCATGGAAGCGTGCCCGGTCGGGGCGATCACCATGGTCATGGCCGACCCCAGTGTTAACGGAGACACGCCGATCTTGACTCCCAGAAATGAGACCACCGTCAAGAATATGTTTATCGTCGGAGAACTCGGTGGCCTTGCGCTGATCAAGAACGCTATTAATCAAGGCCGTGATTGTATTGATCACATCGCCACGCGTTTGGCCGCCAGCGGAGTTTCTCGGAACAATACTGATGTCCACGATTTGCTGATTGTTGGCGCAGGTCCGGCGGGCGTCAGTGCTTCTCTGCGGGCCATCGAGAAAAATCTAAAATATATTACCGTGGACGAAGGCGAAATCGGCGGTACGGTGGCCAAGTATCCTCGACAGAAACTGGTGATGACCAGTCCGGTCGAATTTCCGATGTACGGAAAATTCAAGAAATGGGAATTATCCAAGGAAGAATTGCTTAAATTCTGGGACCAGGTATTGCGTCGCGCAGACTTCAAATTTTCGAAAGGTGAAAAAGTTTCCGACATTCAGAAAGCAGAAGACGACACCTTCGTAGTTCACACCAGCAAGAGCCAGTATCGCACTCGCTACGTGGTGCTGGCCCTAGGGAAGGGCGGAAGTCCGCGCAAGTTGGGTGTTAAAGGCGAGGGTTTGCCTAAGGTGATGTACCGGTTGATCGAAGCGGACCACTACATCAATAAAAAAATCCTGGTTATCGGTGGCGGCGATAGCGCTGTCGAGGCAGCTATGGGTCTGGCTACGCAACTAGGAAATACCGTGACCCTTTCCTACCGGCAAGCGAACTTCAGCCGTCTCAAAGACCGCAACGTTAAGCGGCTCGAGGAATGCGTCAAGAAGGGCAAGTTGAAAGTCATCTTCAACTCCAACCCCGTGGAATTTACGGAAGAGTCCGCAATTTTGGAGGTGAGTGGCGCAACTCAAAAACTTGCCAACGATTTCGTTTGGATTTTTGCCGGCGGTGATCCTCCAACAGCGTTCTTGAAAAAAATTGGAGTCGGATTTAATTCCAAGAACTTGACGCTGGAAGGTAGTTCGGAAGCTAAGGCGGCCAAGAAACCGAGTTTGGAACTGGTTGGCACCTAAGTCGCCGCTGTCTGGTTATTGGGCGATTCACCGCCACTGTTGAATTGTTCAGGAGGAAGGCTCGATGAAACGACCACTACTAAGTTTGCTCTGCATTGTAATTTCCATGGCGGCCTGCCACAAGGTAACAAGCCAGAACGACCTTATCCGCGACGGAATTCGCCAGCATTTGGTATCGCTGAAGACTATAAATCTCAGTGCCATGGATATTAACCTTACCAGCGTCGCAATAAATGGAAACACTGCTCAGGCGCAGGTGGAATATCTCCCCAAAACCGGTGCACCTCCGGGCGCGGGCATGAAAGTGTCCTATTCGATGGAGAAACGAGACGGGCAATGGTTCGTAATTAAAACCCTCGCCGCCGGCGGCGCAATCGATCACCCTGACCCGGGGGCCAATCCGCACACCCAGCCCCAAGGAAAGGCACCTGGCGCTTTGCCGAATTTTCGAGAGATGATTCCGGCCAATAGTCTCAATTCAAACGCCAATCTGCCGTCCGGCCATCCTGAAGTTCCGCCGTCGGAACCCCAAAAACAACCGTAGGCCCGGAGGCCATCAGCGTTTTCGCTCAGCGCTGGTGCCATCCTGGACCACTTTCATCTACCATACTTTTCTTGGGAACGAGATTGGCATGCTGGCCGCTGCATGTCTGGCCTGATGAGTTTCGCGAGAGCCAATGCCCACGTCTCGCCTACCATTGCGGTTGATCAGGGTCTTTGTCTATGTCTCGAGTATTAATAGACGGATACTCATATGCTACTTCAATGCGCGCGCTGTTTTTCGCGTGGGTCTTTGTGTCACAGTAATCGAGTCCCTGATACTGCTGATCATCGTGCCTTTTCGTTGGCCGTTGCTCTAGGCAGTGCGCTGATAGCAGGAACGTCATTTGGGTGAGAAGACTACGAGTGCAGTAGACACGCTATGGCCAAGCGCCCCTTTCGCCTAATCGTCGGCATCACCGGAGCTACCGGAACCATTCTGGGAGTGCGTCTTCTCCAGGTCTTAAAAGAACAGAACGTCGAAACCCACTTGGTTCTCAGCAACTGGGGCGCCCGCACGTTGGTACACGAAACGCCCTACTCGGTGACACGCGTGCAGGAAATGGCCACCAAATGTTATGCCTCACAGGACCAGGCCGCCGTGCTCTCCAGCGGTTCTTTCGTCACCGACGGAATGGTGGTTTGCCCATGCAGCGTGAGGTCGCTTGCCGCTATTGCTCAGGGCTACGGTGATTCGCTAGTCCACCGCGCCGCCGATGTAATTCTGAAAGAGCGCCGTAAACTCGTTCTGGTAGTTCGCGAAACTCCGCTGAGCGAAATTCACATCGAAAATATGCTTAGGCTCTCGCGCATGGGCGCGGTAATTTTCCCCCCGGTGCCGGCCTTCTACAATCATCCCAAAACGATAGATGATCTGGTGGATCAAACTGTTCTGCGCATCCTCGACCAGTTTGATATGCATCTCTCTTCCGAGGATCGCTGGTCCGGCAAGATGACGGTTTCCACGAAGCGGCCACCACGTGCTTCGAAATCGCGCAAATGAAAAAATAGTTCTTGATGCAGCATTCCTGATCAGGCTAATTCCCGGGCGCTGGCACCAATTTATTCCTTGGCCGGAATCTTTCGCTCAGCGTTGCACCGTATCGGCGAATTCGAAATTATCGCACCTGAAGAGTTATAAGGGTGCAGCGTCAGCTGCGCAAGGAGGACAGGTCTTGGTCAAATAAAAATCACGGCAATACTTCGTAGACCATGACATGGGCATCTTCGATGGTTGCTTCCTTCGACTCTGGAACAGGAGGCGTCAGGATGACATGCTTCGGGATGGCGGCGAAGAAGAGGTTGAGTTCGGGAGACAACAAGGAAGTTTTGGCGAGCGCGCCGGTAGCTACTTTCCCTAAACTCTGATAATGGTCTGCGTCAATTTGTTTGAAAACCTCGACGAAGCCGGTCGTCCCAGTGTAATAAATGCGGCGCGTTTTTGGTTCCCACTCCACTTCGTCCACACCGCCCTCGGTGTCGATAGCATCGATTACTTTCCCGGTGTCTGCATTCATGACCACCAGCTTGCCGGGCTTGTAAATGTGGCTGCGCTTCACGCGGCTGCCAATAAATAAACGTCGATTGGGGGCGTCAATTGCGACCGCGTGCGGCTCCGGGCCTCCAGTGATTGGCCATGAAGCGACCACAGCGCGCTTTTGGAGGTCTATAACGACCACCTGGCTGGTGTCGCCCATCACCACATAAAGTTTAGAGGACGAAGGGTCAAGGGTCAGGCCTGCTGGATTCTTGCCTTCGACATCAATACTGCCGACGAGCGTGCCGTTTTTTATGTCCACGATTTCGATGGAACCTTTGGGGCCTGCATTAGGCGTGGAGTCCGACCGATCACCGAGATAAAACAGGTGTGTGGCGGGGTCATAGACACCATTGTCGGGAACTTTTCTTGAGTCTTTATCTTTATCGTGCCCGGTCAAGGGAACGTTCTTCACCAATTCGTAGGTATCGCCGCTAAACGCTTTCACCGTGGAGTCGCCATCGTCTACCCAGATTTGATTTGTTTCCGGCAGATAAAGTGTCTTACGCGGGTCGCCGCCGAAGCCGGTGATGGTGTGAATGACTTTGCCAGTGCGAAGATCGATGACCTCGATGGTGCGCTGATGCTCGCCCGGAACGAATAGGCGCTGGCCTTTGATATCCACGGCCATGTGGTCAAAGTATCCCTCCACGTTGGGCAGCGGAATGGTCTGTACCAACTTCATGGGCGGGTTGGTCTGACCATGAGCGGGCACAGTTGCGACAAGGCAAAAAGCACAGAGGATGACGAGACCGATTTTCATCTTTCACTCCCGTAATTGTTTTTTCAGATAGTCGCTGAGCTGCGTATTACGAACGTTTGCGCCGGCAAGGTCGCGACGACGTAGTGTATGTCAGCGAGCGAAGCTAGCGGCTGAAAACAACATTAATTTTATTTCATGCCGTCGTGAGGGAGATCGGAACCCAAGTTCTAAACCCAAGTGATGAGAATCGGATGAAGGTAAATTGATTACGGCCTTTGGAAAGTTTCCGCAAACACAACGTTCAGCGAACCACCATGGTGTTAATCCGCTTGGGCACTTCTCCCGCGGGAATGATCGCGACTAGTTGACGCTTTTCCGTGTCTATGGCTGAAACGGAGCGATCTCCTGAGTTCGAAACATACAGAACTTTTCCGTCGGGCGTGAAGGTGATCCACTCGGGAACAGAGCCGCTTGATTTTTGCCCCTGCGGGTAAACATGCGGCAGTTCGACATATCCGAGGAGGTTAAGAGAAGGCAGCTCGTATTGAAAAAGCGCGTTGGCGGCGGTGCTAGCTATCCATAAGGATTTACCATCTGGAGTCACCCCGATGCCGTGGGAGGGCGTGCCGGTGCGACCTTCTGCAATGCCGTAACCGCCCGGCTGGTCAGGCAACTTGATTCGCTGCTCCTCGATGTGTTTCGCGAAGTCCACTACAGCGAATCCGTTGAAGCCTGACAGTTGAGCAAAAATCCGTTTAGTCGAACCATCAGGATTTGCCTCAAAGGCCATCGGGCGCACGCCGCTGCCCAGATTCAAAGTCCAGACGGCTTGGTCCGTTTGCAGATCCACTACGGTCAAGTTCTTTGCGTCGATGGAACCCGCTACAGCGTATTTGCCGTCAGGAGTCACATAGACGTTGTGCACTGGGCCACTCACCGGGATGCTCTTGGTTTTCTTCAGCGAGGCCGTGTCGATGACGTCGAGCGAGCCGGAACTCTCCCGAATTCCGACCAGCACGCGCTTGCCATCTTTGGCGATGGTGAGATTATTCGGATGTCCGCCGAGCGGTACTTTTTCCAGGATATGTCCGGTACCTCCATCGACCACATCGAGGACACTTTCGGATTCGTTACTAATGTAAACGCGGGAGCCATCGGGGCTGAAGACCACACCGTGCGGGAGCTCAATCCCGTAGATGGTTTGGACCTGTTTGTTGGTCGCGGGATCGATCACATCGACGGTATTCCCTGCGCTATTCGTGACGTAGATGCGTACTTTGCGCGTATTGGCGAGCGTTGCAGCTGGACGGTTAAGGTCCTTCACCCATTCCGCAATTTTTAGAAAATCTGGATCATTCTGTGACGCAAATTGTCGGCCACCTGAATGAAATGCTTCGCCACCTGATTCAGGTGCGAGCGGATGCATCAGCAACCTGCTTGACGTGGGGTCGCCGGGCGCTACCAATTGCATCACATTCTGAAAATTGAGCCGCGATTGTTCTTCCGTCCAGAGCGCGTTGCCAGTTGATAATTTGACGAGTTGAAAAGCTCGGTTACCTTCTGAATGGCAACCATAACACCGGGCATGTCCTGGGCGTTCTTTCAAGAAAATGGGCTCAACGTTGGCTCTGAAGGACTCGAACCCCGCTTGATCGCCGGCGTCTTTATTATCGTGTGGCTCCGCCGTCGCAGAGCTGACTGTATTTCCGATCCATGCCGCGATCATTTGCCATTCCTGATCATTTGGTGAGGGCCAGAATTTGCCGCCGGTGTGCGTCGGATCTCCGCCAGCTTCCGGCGCCAGCGGATGCAAAAGCAGCCGGCTTTTCATTGGCTCGTTGGGCGTAACCAACCGGGACACTACCTCAAAGTTCTGGCGCGATTGCTCCTCGCTCCAGGTCGAGTCTCCAGCTGTGAGTGGTTGCAAGCGCAGACGTGTGTTCATTACCGAGTGGCAGTCATAGCAGCGCACGTTACCTTGACGCACCTTCAGGAAGATAGGCTCGATCCGCGCGCGATAGGTCTTGAAGTCCAGAGATGAGGAGGGGCGGGAATCAGATTGTGGGTTTTGTGCTGGCGATGATGAGTTTTCGTTGGCGCTTATAAGCATTGGCGCAGAAGCGGCGGCCAATACAGCGGCGCAGCCAGCAACACACATCAGCAGGATGTTACGTTTGTGACGGTTATGTATTTGCATAGTTCAGCCAATCCGCGCAGTGCGCTCCACAGCAGTGAGTTTCCTGTTGCACGGAGCGAAATAAGAAATGCCGAAGTAACGCGCCGCAATCGTACTGCGATTAGTGATAAATCTTAAATTAAGTTTTAGTTATATTGTAGTGCGCCGGCAAAGCTCGGTCTACACTGACGGCGGCAATCAAAAACATCTAGGGCCGTTGAAACTAATTGGGGAAAAAGATCAAAGCTGTTGCTGCCACCGGAAACCTTAGTACCGGATTTCGCGAGGAGAGCCTCGTCCGCGCGGTGGAGCAGGGAGCGCACTTTGTAGGCTGCGATGGGGGTAGCACGGATTCAGGGCCATATTATCTCGGCTCCGGAAACCCTCGGGGGCCACGGCAAGGAGTAAAACGAAATCTTGGGCTTATATTGCGCGAGTCATTGCGCGCCGGTATTCCCGCGATCATCGGTACTGCTGGACACGCGGGTGGGCGGCCCCATTTGCAGTGGGCTGTCGAGATCGTTCGCGAACTGGCGCGCGAAAATGGATGGCATTTCAAACTCGCATCCATCGATAGCGAGATCGATCCTGGGACGCTTGTCGATGCACTCCGCAAAGATCAGATCAAGCCGCTTTCGCCGGCGCCTCCCTTCAATGAAGAAGTCATCCGGCAGGGCCAGCGATTCGTCGCCATGATGGGAATTGAACCGATTCAATCGGCGTTGGCATCCGGCGCCCAAATGGTGATCGCAGGACGATGCAGCGATGTAGCGATTTACGCGGCTTTGCCGGTGATGCAGGGAATTCCTAAGCACGTGGCGTTTCACGCGGGAAAAATTCTGGAATGTGGTGCGGCCAGCGTGTCGCAGCGCTTGTATGCAGATTGCATGGCCGCTGAACTGGATGAAAACGGTTTCACCGTGGAACCCCCAAATCCTGAACTGCGATGCACGCCGCAGAGCGTTGCCGCGCACACTCTGTATGAAAATGCCGATCCGTATATGTTGGTTGAACCGGGAGGCCGGTTGGATACCACCGCGGCAACCTATGAAGCGGTCAGCGACCGAGCCGTCCGCGTGGAGGGCGGTCAGTTTGTCCCTGCTAACTATACGGTTCGAATTGAAGGCGCTGCGCTGGCTGGTTACCGCTCCATTGTGATTGCGGGAATCAGAGACCCGTTGATCCTGGGACAACTTGATCATTTTTTATCGAGCTTGCATTCGGCGGTGGAACGAAAGATTGGCGACAATTTGGCACCGCCGCCAGGAGCGTACACCCTGAATTTTCGAGTGTATGGCCGCGATGGGACACTGGGTCCATTGGAGCCCAATCCCAAACTGGAAGGTCACGAAATCGGACTGATTATCGACGTGGTGGCGTCCTCCCAAGAATTGGCGTCGGACATTTTGCCGCTGGTGTGGCATTCCGGACTGCATCATCCCATTCCCGAATACCAGGGGCTTATCAGCAATTTTGCGTTTCCATTTTCGCCGCCCGGTGTTGACGTGGGGGCGGTATACCGATTCTGCGCCAACCACGTATGGGAGCTCGATGATCCTTGCGCCCCATTTCGAACCACGTGGGAAACTTTTTAGGGAAGACTCATGCGAGAGCTGTGGCAATTCACAAGATTGATTCGCAGCAAGAACGCCGGGCCCTTTGAGTTGACGTTTGACATCATGTTTAAGGATCGTGCCGGTTATGACCTGGTTCTAAAGAGTGGCGTATTGTCACCGGAATCGATCGCCAAAATATACCGCGTGGAATTGGCGGAGGTTCGACTTTTTAATATCGAGCAAATTTTGACCGTTAAGTTTTCCATCCCGCGCAAAGTATTTTCGGGCGACGTCGGCGACACCGATGTTTATGGCGGTCAATTCCATGGCCCCCTGGTGCGCCTGCTCATCGACGAAGCCGGATGAGATTTCTGATACTAAACGTAAATTAATATGGGTTTTAACTTCGAGGGGCGCGCCGTGAAGTATGCTCTCCGAAAAGAAATAAGGGTGGCCGTTACGTCGTCCGGCTGTCGGCCGTTTATCAAATTGATAAAACGTAGCACTTTTTAGTAGATGTAAAACTTCCGGAGGTCACCATTCATACAGGGCGGCATTTTCTTCAGATACCTGGTCCCAGCAACATACCGGATCGTGTCCTGCGCGCCATCGATCGCCCAGTGATGGATCATCGCGGAACCGAATTTGCCTCCATCGTAAAGGAATCGTTGGAGGGCATGCGGAAAATTGTCCAAACCCGCGGCCCGGTAGCGATGTATCCAGCTTCGGGATCAGGAGCCTGGGAAGCGGCTATCGTAAATACCCTCTCGCCTGGTGACCGTGTCCTGATGTCTGAGACCGGACACTTTTCGCGGTTGTGGCGGCAGGTCGCCGAACGATTTGGAATTCGCGTCGATTATCTGCCTGGCACGTGGCGCACGGGCGCGGTAATCGCGGATATCGAAGCAAAGTTGTCTGACGACAAGGATCACCAATATAAGGCTGTCATGGTGGTACACAATGAAACCTCCACCGGAACAACCAGCAAGATATTTGAAATTCGCCAAATGATGAACCGCCTGAGTCATCCGGCCCTATTGATGGTCGATGCAGTTTCTTCCCTCGGCTCGATTGAATATCGCCACGATGAATGGGAAGTCGACGTCATGATAGCCTCGTCACAAAAAGGCTTGATGCTGCCTCCCGGTCTCGCGTTCAACGCAATTTCTGAAAAAGCAATGGCTGCGAACAAGGCGGCGAAACTGCCGCGATCGTATTGGGACTGGCAAGAGCTCCTGGAATTGAGTCGAAACGGCTTTTTCCCGTACACCCCATCCATCAATTTGATTTTTGGCTTGCGAGAAGCACTTCAAATGCTGTTAGAAGAAGGCTTGCCGAATGTTTTTTCCCGGCACCAGCGTCACGGAAATGCAACTCGCGCGGCCGTTCGCGCCTGGGGTCTCGAGCTTGTTTGTGAAGATCCCTCCGAATATTCCAATACCGTCACCGCCGTTTTCACGCCTGAGGGATACAGCGCTGATGCCTTACGAGCAAGTATTCTTGAGAACTTCGATATGTCTTTAGGTGCCGGGCTGTCGAAGCTGGCAAACAAAGTCTTTCGGATCGGGCATCTTGGGTATTTCAACGATTTGATGCTGGCTGGAACTCTGGCCGGAGTGGAGATGGGTCTTCGCCTGGGCGGTATACCTCACACCGAGGGCGGAATCATGGCGGCACTCGACTCATTGGCGCCGCAGTCCAAGCCAGTCGCCGCGCGGGCATAGTAATGGCGCTGCCGCGATACCTTCGCCTGGTGCGCAAGTGAGCGGGGCTAGCTCGCGCCCAAAAATCTTCTCGGCCACGACAAATGTTTTGATTCTGCTGTGCATCATGTATGCGTTGACGTACATTGACCGCAATAACGTCAGCACTGCGTCATTTGTTTTCAAACAAGATTTGCATCTCACGAATACCCAGGTGGGCCTGGTCTTTTCCGCGTTTGCCTATCCGTACCTGATTTTTCAAATTGTTGGAGGTTGGGTGAGCGACCGGTTCGGTGCACGGATGGCACTGACCGTTTCCGCAATCATCTGGGGAGCAGCGACACTGTTAACCGGCAAAGCCAACGGGTTAACTGGTTTGGTGTGTGCTCGGCTGCTCCTGGGCTTTGGTGAGGGCGCAACATTTCCGACGGCGACGCGGGTTATGAGCGATTGGCTGCCGGTGGAAAAACGCGGATTTGGGCAGGGCATTACACATGCAAGCGCGAGACTTGGCAATGCCCTTACTCCGCCCATCGTGGCGTGGTTAATCGCATCCGTTACGTGGAGAGGATCATTTATTATCCTTGGAATGATTAGTCTGGCGTGGGCTGTCGCGTTTGGATTGTATTTTCGCGACGATCCAGCGTCCCATCCCGCTATCACTAGCCGCGAATTGGAAAGGCTTCCTGATTATTCCGCAAAACAGAGGAGTCTAAAAAAATCTGTGCCGTGGATGAGTCTGATGTGGCGAATGTTGCCGGTCACGGCGGTGTATTTTTGTTACGCGTGGACATTGTGGCTATATCTGGCGTGGATTCCATCCTATTTTCTTCATAGTTATGGCCTGAAGTTGCAGAACTCGGCACTTTTCTCGGCTGGCGTTTTTTTTGCGGGCGTCGTTGGCAACACGCTGGGCGGAATCGTTAGCGACCGCATACTGACCCGCACCGGAAGCCGAAATAAAGCTCGCAGAAACCTGGTGGTGTTTGGTTTCCTGTGTTCGCTGGCTTGTATGCTTCCTCTGCTGTTCTCGCAAAACTTAACCTGGGCGGCAATTTGCCTGAGCCTGGCATTTTTCTTCTCAGAGTTCACCATCGGACCGCTCTGGGCCATTCCGATGGATATCGCGCCCCGGTTCGCTGGCTCCGCCAGTGGACTCATGAATACTGGAACGGCATTCGCCGCGATCATTTCTCCCCTGGTTTTTGGATTTGTGATCGACAAAACGGGCAACTGGGATCTTCCCTTTATCGGGAGCATTGGACTACTGCTGTTGGGAGCTATTCTAGCCTTCTGGATGAAACCCGAGGAATCCCTATCCGGAGCGGAGTTGCTGGACTATACGTCCAAGAGCACGGCGGTCTAATGTTGGCTGTTAGAAGGAATATATTCGACGAAGTTATTTTCAGTGGATCGCGCTAACCACATCGTGCAACCGCTTTCTCCATTACCGCTAAGCTCACACGCAAAGCCGGTCGACGCATTTGGTCAAGCTGTAGAATTGGAAAAGGAATTGAAGCGCACGTTAAAGGGAGAGGTGCGCTTCGATCGCGGCAGTCGCGCGCTATATGCCACCGATGGGTCAAATTACCGTCAAATTCCCATCGGGCTGGTAGTTCCGCGTGACGAAGCAGATGTAATCGCCACCGTCACGGCTTGTCGAAAGTACGGCGCGCCGGTATTGGCCAGGGGAGCGGGCACCAGTCTGGCAGGCCAATGCTGCAACGTCGCGGTGATCCTCGACTTTACGAAGTACATGAATAAGATTCTCGAAATAAATATTGAGCAGGGATTTGCACGCGTTCAGCCAGGCGTAGTTCTGGATACCCTGCGCAACCGGGCCGAGAAGCATCAAATGACTTTCGCGCCTGATCCCTCAACTCATAATCGCTGCACCATCGGTGGAATGATCGGCAACAATTCCTGCGGCACACACTCGCTGCTGGGCGGGAAAACTGTCGATAACGTAGAGCAACTGAGGATTCTGCTCTACGACGGGACGCAGTTAACAGTAGGTGCGACCGGCGACGAGGAGCTTGAGACAAAGATACATAGCGGTGGTCGCGAGTCTGAAATCTACAGCAAGCTTCGGCTCATCCGTGATCGCTACAGCTCGCTGATACGCGCGCGCTTTCCGCAAATTCCTCGGCGTGTGTCTGGCTACAACCTCGATGAACTACTTCCGGAACGTGGATTCCACGTCGCTCGAGCTCTGGTTGGAACCGAGGGCACCTGTGCGATTGTTCTGGAAGCTAAGCTGAAATTAATTCACAGCCCGCAACACCGGACGCTTGTCGGTATCGGTTACGAGGATGCTTTCGTGGCCGCAGATCATGTGCCGGAAATTCTGGAGTTTCAGCCCATCGGGCTCGAAGGTTTTGAAGGAAGCATAGTAGATGGGCTCAAAAGTAAGGGGGCGGCACACGTCGATCTCCTTCCTGAAGGCCGCGGAATTTTGCTGGTGGAATTTGGTTCCGATGATCCTGCCCAAACGGAAGCCACCGCAAACCGCTTGGTCAAACGGTTGAAATCTTCAGATGCAACTCCAGACGTGCGGATCTACACAAAAACGGAAGCGCGACATGTTTGGCACTTGCGTGAAGCAGGTCCTCGCGCCGCCGCGTTTGCTCCCGGGGCGGTGGCCGAGTGGGAAGGATGGGACGACGCCGCGGTCGCACCAGAGAAATTGGGTGGCTATTTGCGTAACATTAGAAAATTGATGAATGAGTTCAACTATCGCGGATCGTTTTACGGGCATTTCGGGCATGGTTGCATTCACATGCGCGTGAGCTTCGATCTTCAAAGTGAGAACGGCATTCGAAAGTATGGGGAGTTCATTGATCGCGCCGCGGATCTGGTAGTCAGCTACGGTGGTTCGCTCTCCGGGGAACATGGCGACGGACAATCGCGTGGCGCGCTGCTTATAAAAATGTTTGGTCCCGAACTGATGCAAGCCTTCGGGGAATTCAAGGCCATCTGGGATCCTGACAATAAGCTGAACCCTCACAAAGTGGTAAATGCGTATTTGCCGACGGAGAATTTGAGACTGGGCGCAGACTACAAGCCGCTGCAGCCAGAAACTCATTTTGCCTATGCGGCCGATGATGGCTCTTTGGCGAAGGCCACGCTGCGATGCATCGGACTGGGAGCCTGCCGCAAGCAAGATGGCGGCACGATGTGCCCAAGTTACATGGTGACCCTGGAGGAAGAGCACAGCACCCGCGGACGCGCGCATCTGCTTTTTGAGATGCTGCAAGGAGAAGTTGTTCGCGAAGGTTGGCAGGACGAGCATGTTAAGAAGGCTCTGGATCTGTGCCTGTCATGCAAGGCGTGCAAATCAGAATGTCCCGCGAATGTGGACCTGGCCACGTATCGTGCGGAGTTCCTGTCGCACTACTACGAAAACAGAGCCAGACCCCTTCACGCGCACGCGTTTGGCAGAATTGATCGATGGGCGCGAATGGCGTCGCCCATCTCCGGCCTGGTTAATTTTGTGAACGGCAGCAGCGTGGTTCGGCCAATCGTGAATCAATTGCTTGGATTGGCCCCCAAGCGCGAACTTCCTAAGTTTGCGGCTACTAGTTTTCAGCGCTGGATGCGAAATCGTCAGCCCGTTACGGAGAAGACTCAGAAAACATCTCCGGTGACCGCGGAATATCCCGAAGTCTTTCTATGGGCCGATACCTTCAACAATTATTTTCATCCGGAAACGAGCCGCGCAGCACTGGCGGTGTTGGAGGATGCCGGATTTCGCGTGACTACACCACGACAACATTTGTGCTGTGGGCGCCCGCTATATGATTTTGGAATGCTGGGCGAAGCCAAAAGGTATCTTGTGCGCATTCTGCAAGCGCTCGGCCCGCAGATCGACGCTGGGTTACCAGTTGTGGTGCTGGAGCCGAGCTGTGCGTCCGTTTTTCGAGATGAACTGGGTAATTTATTTCCGAATGACGAACGCGCTAAAAAGCTGTGCGCTCAGACTTTCCTGCTCAGTGAATTCCTGGAGCATCGCGCCCCTGGTTATAAACCCCATCAGCTTGCGCGCCGCATTCTGGTTCAAGGTCACTGTCACCATAAAGCGTTAATGAAAATGACCGATGAACTTTCATTACTGCAAAAAATGGGAGCCGAGGTGCGGTCGCCGGATACGGGATGCTGCGGGATGGCTGGCGCGTTTGGATTCGAGAAAGATAAGTACGAGGTCTCGCAGGCTATCGGGGAGCGCGTATTGCTGCCGGCAATACGTCAAGAGCCAGCAGAGACCCTGATCGTTGCCGACGGCTTCAGTTGCCGCGAGCAAATCAAGCAGGCCACGGGAAGAAACGCGATGCATTTAGCCGAAGTATTGCAACTGGCGATGAACGAGAGACGGTAATCGCTGTACGCGGCGCGCTGATGGAGGCTTGAGTCTTTTAGATCTTCAGGATGCCAGCGTGTCGGCAGACGTGATCGGTTGGTCGGCATCGATAAAAAACCAAGCCAGCCCACTAACGACGGTGATAGCCGCTGCCAAATTTAGAGCGGCAGTCCAACCGAATTTCGCGGCGACGTAACCGGTTAAAACCGGTGAAACCCAACCCCCCAGGCTCCCAAAGGTAGACATGGTGCCTGAGATGGAGCCCGAAAACTTTGCGGAAATGTCATTGCATGTGGTCCATAAAACCGCAGAAGCCGCGAAATTAAATCCCGCGGCAACCGCCAACTGCAAAAGCGCCAAGGTATTATTCGCAGTCACACTGCCCGACCACAACAGCAGCGCGGAACCCGCGATCGCCAACCACGCGGAACTGCGCCTGCCCATACGCTTGCCGAATTTCTCGACCGCGCGGTCCGACAACCAGCCCCACAGTGGAACCATAAATACATTTGCTACAAATGGAGCGGAGGCCCAAAAACTCGCTTTGGTTATGGTGATGCCACGCACTTTCATCAGGTAGACAAAAAACCACGTAAAGAAAATATATACCGGGTATACCAGGCAGAAATGGCTGATCATCAGTGCCCAGATTGAACGAGCCGCGAGGATTTTTCGCCACGGGACTTTTGTAGATAGTGATGCGCCGTTTTTCTTAAATTTGGCGGGCCCGTGAATGAGAGCAAGTTCAGCGGCATTCACATGTGGATGATTTTCCGGGCGGCTTGTTACGTACGTGTAGCAAACAATCGCCAAAGCCGTACCTATCGCGCCCGACACAAAAAAAGATGCTCGCCAACCCCAGTGTCTTATCAGCCAGGAAATAAAAAATGGGGCGATGACTCCGCCTGCTCCCACTCCGGCCAGAAAAATACTGGTGCCGAATGCCAGTTCCTTATCGCCGAGCCAGTAGGCCATCAATTTATTGCCTACCGGCAACGCTGCAGCTTCACCCAGACCCATGGTGAAGCGCACGATGGCAAACGCCCACACCGGACCCAGCAAGTTCAAAATTGGCAAATTTGGAGCTATGGGGGTAAGTGCGGTAAAAACGGAAAACCAAAGAATCGCTCCAGCTAAGACCCGGCCGGGACCGTAGCGGTCAGCAAGCCATCCGCCCGGCACGTGAAACACGGCGTATCCCAAACTGAATGCGCCAAGAACCCAACCCATGCTCTGGGTGCTGAACTTATATTCGTCAAGAATGAACTTTGCGACGATGCCAAGATTTAACCGGTCGATGTACGTGACGCCAGCGACGATTGCCAGCACAAAGACAATCCGCCAACGTACGCGGGTGGGAATTAAATCGGTCACGAACAACTCACGCAGTCAGAAAAAACTGTCGCCATTCTGCCGAATTCTTTGCGGCCTCGCTATTTTTTATTTTCAACGGTGCTCTCCTCGATGCGATAGAACTCCTCGAGTCCTATGGTGTCTTCTATTTCCTTACGCACTTTCCTGAATACTTCCTGGTCCATTCCGGTGCGGCCGGTCTCTTTGAGGCGAACGAAAAGCTCGTTCACGGACTTGAACATGACGGTGATCGCGCTGATGGCGTCATTCACCATCTTGTAGCCCATGTCTTCCAGTTCGCGAATCCCGAATATGGGTCTGCCAAGGCGGTTACCTTCGCTATTGACGTAAATCAATGGGGTACGCACTTCACGTGGCGCCTGGCGAGCCTCGCTTTCTGTGTTGGGGAAAATCATGATCATATCGGCGCCGGCTTCGGAGTAAAGATTTGCCCGGCGGATGCCTTCGGCGAATCCATCGGTGCGCATCGCGTCGGTACGAGCGGCGATCACAAAACCTGAATCGCGGCGACTCTTGGTAGCGTAGCGAATTTTCTCGCACATCTCCTCGGCGGGAATCACGTGCTCCTGGCCTTTGTGGTAGTGCACACGCTTGGGAAACACCTGGTCTTCAATGTGCACTGCGGCGGCCCCGGCTTGCTCCAAAACTTGCACCGTGCGCATGACGTGAACGGCATCTCCGTAGCCCGCTCCGCCATCGACCATGATCGGAATATTCACGGCAGCAGTCATGCGTCGCGCGGCCATAGCAACTTCCTCCAGGCTGAGCAAGGGCTCGGGAACACACGAACTCGCGCCGAGTGCGTAACCGCCAATATCCAGGGCGCGAAACCCGACTCGCTCGGCAATTTTTGCGCTGAGCGGGTCATAGGCGATCGGTGCGTGGATGATTCCCGGGGCTTTCAGCATTTCTCGAAACACATCTGTCATGCTCTTCAAGATCCGCTCCTTTATTGCTTTTAAGAACTCAGCGCCGGTTTAGGCGGTAAATACTCTTTGCTCGGACTCTCCACGCTGTTGCTAGCGTCTACAAAAATCCAGACGGCTCCAGCGGTAAAACTCATCAACGCAGCGAAATCTAACGCTCTGGTCCAGCCAAATGTCGTCGCGATGTAGCCGGTGAGAACCGGCGCAATTCCTCCTGCGCTGTTGGCGCAAGTGTTCATCAAAGCGGAAAGCGAGCCGGAATGGTTTGGGGCAAGATCGATACAAGACGCCCACCAGCTCGGGGCGGCAAAATTGCTGAAGCCCGCGGCGCCCGCGAGTAGCAGAATCGCCGCCACATTATTTTCCATGCGACTCCCTAACCACAGCAGCAGCGCGGATGTGGTCATGCCGATCCACGCGGTGCTCTGCCGTCCTCGCCTGACACCGAAACGCTGGACGGCTCGGTCCGATAACCATCCGCCAATCGGAGACAAAATTGTCATAGCGATGAAAGGTGTAGTCGCCCAAAGTCCGCCCTTTGCAATAGTGAGTCCGCGAACGCGAGTGAGGTAAATGAAAAACCAAGTGAAGTAGATGAAGGGAGTATAGCCGTGAAAGAAATAACTAATCAGCAGGCCCCACACCGAGCGATTGGAGAGAATATTTCGCCATGGAGTTTTAGTGGATGCGTGCGTCCCGCGCTCAGACCGGCGGTCCGCAGTGAGAATTTCAAGCTCCTCGGAATTTACTCTTGGGTGTTCTTCAGGGCGGTTGGTGGAAAAGAGAAACCAGGTCACGGCCACGGCAACCGCGAGAATGCCGGAAACCAGAAACGACGAGCGCCAGCCCCATTGCTGCATGGTGGCGGCAAATAGTGCCGGTGCCATCACGCCACCCGCGCCCACACCGCCAAGCAAAAGGCTGCTTCCGATTCCGCGTTCGCTTTTGGTAGTCCAGAACGCGACCATCCTATTGGCGTTTGGGTAGCTGGCAGCCTCGCCAAGGCCAGTCAAAAATCTGACGACGCCGAAGGTCCACGCCAGATTCAACGAGAGCCGCAATGAAAGGAAGGGAACTGCATTCATCGCAATGGTGAGGGTGGCCCACCAAAGGATCGCGAGCGTAAGTGTTTTTCGAGGACCAAACCGATCCGCAGCCCAGCCGGAAGGAATTTGAAACAAGGCATATCCAAAAGCGAAAGCTCCAAATATCCAACCCATGGCCTGAGTCGAAAGATGAAATTCTTCCTGTATCGATTTCCCGGCAATTCCTAGATTTAAGCGCCCAAAAGCGGTCACCACCATGATCAGAGAAAGAATGGCAAGGATTTGCCAGCGAACCGAAGTAGGCCGTGGACTGCTCAATTGAATCCCCATCCTTTTTGCTTACTCGGGCGCACGCGCGTGACTACCGGAATTTAAGTGGCTTGAATTTTCGACGATGCGCGGATGCTACTTCGCTAGAATTTTCGAGTCAATGTCGAATCGTGTCTGCCGAGAGAAACACTACGTTAAAGTGAAGAATTGCCGCCTATTCTGCGCAAATAGCGCGTAGCGCGGCTTTGACTTAAACGAAAATTAATCTTCTTTTAAGTCCCCTAAAAGCGCGAATGATCTATTATTCCGGTGCCCGTTGAACATGCAAGTTCAATCCATTTCGCAATTCCAAACATCTCAATCCCGGCCCGTCATCGGCAAGCGGAGAAGCGCGCCGGGCAAAAACTGCGTCACCAAGGTTCAGGAAAGTTTCTTTTCGTCGAGGAAATAGGGCTCGGATCTGCCAGCCGGGCCCCACGCTGTTCTTAACTGCATAGTATCAATCAGAGCCAAATTTGGTGCACCGGAGCGCTCCATGGAATTCCTGGAAACTACGTCGGTCACGGCTATTTTTGCTTTTCGGAAGTGAACTTCGATAAAGGCAAGTTTGCAGATATCGTGGCGGTATCAGGTAACCCGTTGAAAGATATTACGGAGCTCGAACACGTGGGATTTGTAATGAAGGGCGGTCAAGTCATCCGGAACGATATTAAGTAGTCGCTGCAACTCCTGCCATGCCACGGTGTGGACCGGATCCTATTCGCTCGGCGTAGTCTTTTCCCATCTGTGGTTAGCAAGGTTTTATGCGCATTTTATTAGTTGAAGATGAAAAAAAAATCGCCAGCTTCATTTCACGTACGCTCAGAGAAAATGCGTACGTCGTAGACATCGCTGACACTGGTGAAAAGGCCCTGGAGCTTGGTAGCGACATCACCTATGACGCCATTCTTCTCGACGTTCGATTGCCTGGAATAAGCGGGATTGAAGTTTGCCGAGAACTGCGCCAACGCGGCGTCGAAGCTCCGGTAATGATGCTCACCGCGCGAACTCTCGTAGAACATAGGGTTGAGGGTTTGGACGCCGGAGCCGATGATTATCTAACCAAACCATTCGTCCTGGCAGAGTTTCTCGCGCGCGTTAGAGCACTAGTGCGCCGTGGCTTTCACAAAGGGAATGCCCGGCTTCGTTACGCGGACTTGGAGCTGGATCGCCACCACCGGCGCGCCACACGCCGGAAAGAAATCATTCCGCTAACCTCTAAGGAATTTGCATTACTGGAACTTTTGTTGTTGCACGCACCTGAGCTGGTGACCCGGAGCGAGATTGTCGAACATGTCTGGGATTATCATTTCGAAAGTGAAACTAATCTCGTAGAGGTCTATATCAACCGCCTGCGCCAAAAGATCGATACGGATGGCGCCCCGAAACTCATCCATAACGTTCGCGGGATTGGATATCTTTTGGGAATGCTTGACTAACTATGACGAAGGCGAAAACTTCACGTTTTCGCACGTTATTTTGTTTTACTTCATGATTGACGGTCCTCTGGCGGGTTCCACCTGACAGTTTGGGAAGCTGAAGGATTACCTTCTGGCGGCGCTCCACTATTTTACCTTTGGGTAATGCCATCCCCTTGTTGTAGATTGATTCAAAATATTGCACCAGGGTAGCTAAATTTTTATTAATTCACAGTTAAGGCATGAAACGGACTATTGAGTTAGCCTCGCGGGCAACTAGGGGGTTCTATGTTTCCTCGTATTCGCTTGAGAATTTTTGTGTCAGTGGTAAGTGTAGCCATTGTGCTGCTCTTGACCAGTGCAGTTCCGTCACAGGCGCAGGTCGCCGGCGCCACTCTCACCGGAACGATCACTGATTCTTCGGGCGGCGAAGTTCCAAACGCTCAAGTGGTCATCAAGGATATCTCCACCGGAGTGGAGCGCACCGTCACTACCAATAAAGACGGCTTCTACATTGCCGCGAACTTGTTGCCTGCCGAATATAAAGTGACCGTTAGCGCCCCGGGATTCAACACTGAAATTAAAACTGGAATCAAACTGAACGTCGGCATGGAACAAGAGTTCAACCTGGTCCTGCAAGTCGGCACGGTAACTCATCGCGTCGAGGTCACCGCGGAAGCTCCGGCCGTGCAACTTTCGAGTTCAGACATCAGCGCCACTGTGCAGGCGACCACCGTTCGCGAACTTCCTTTGAATGGCCGCAGTTGGACGGATCTCGCTGCGTTGCAACCGGGCGTCGACACCATTCAGACGCAGCCGAGCTTTTCTTCCGGTGCGGACCGCGGCAATCGTGGCTTCGGGCAGCAACTGACCATTTCGGGTGCGCGGCCGCAGCAGAATAACTATCGTCTCGACGGCGTCAGCTTAAATGACTATGCCAACGGCGCGCCGGGTAGCGTCCTCGGCGGCAGCCTGGGTGTCGATGCGATTCAGGAATTTTCGGTGCTTACCAGTAATTACTCCGCGGAATACGGGAAAACATCAGGCGGCGTAGTTAACGCCATTACCCGCTCGGGAACGGGCGCTTTTCACGGAAGCGCGTACGAGTTCCTGCGCAACAGCGCTCTGGACGCCAGGAATTTTTTCGATGGTCCAACAATCCCCTCCTTTAAGCGTAATCAATTCGGCGGATCCATCGGCGGTCCCATCATCAAAGAACGGACATTTTTCTTTTTCGACTACGAAGGCATTCGCCAGTCCAAAGGAATCACCGCAGTCACTACCGTTCCTACGGTGGATGCTCGCAATGGGATGATTCATGACAAAGCCGGAAATCCCATGACTGTGACCATCGATCCCAATATCCAGAAAGCTCTGGCGTTCTACCATTTGCCAAATGGACCAGTCACTGACAATCCGGACATCGCGCAATACCGTTTTTCTGGCCAACAGGTCGTCAATGAGAATTTCTACACCACTCGCCTGGACCATAAAATCTCGGAAAAGGACAGCATGTCCGGAACCTATTTGTTCGACAAAACCCCTTATACCTCGCCAGACGGTGTAAATGCCGTGCTTCTCACCACCAAATCATCGCGACAGATCGCGGTCCTGGAAGAAACCCATATTTTCAAGCCGGCCTTTGCCAATAGCGTTCGCTTCGGTTACAACTATGAAAACGTAGACAACAATCAAGGAGCGAAAGCGCTAGTTCCGGAGGCGGCGGACACTTCTCTCGGCACTTTCCCAGGAAGAACCGCGCCGCAGATCTTCGTAACCGGATTAACCACCTTCCTCGGCGGTGTTGGCGGCGAAGCCGCTTATTTTTATCACTGGAACACTTTTCAGCTTTATGACGATGCTTTTATTAACAAAGGCACGCATACGATCAAGTTTGGATTCGCCGCGGAGCGAATGCAGTTAAAAATTACAGCCCTTTCCGATCCAAACGGAATTTTCAAGTTTAATGACTTGGCTTCATTTTATGCGAATAAACCCAATAAATTTCAGGGAGGAATTGCCAGCACCCTATCGCCCCGCAATCTTCGTCAGACCCTCGTGGGCGGTTACATCCAGGACGATTGGCGTTTTAAACCGAACCTGACTCTAAACCTGGGTTTGCGTTATGAGATGGTAACCGTGCCGACGGAAACCGCCGGCAAACTTTCAGTGCTGCCTAACCTTTCCGATGCCACGCCACATTTGGGCGATCCTTTCTTCAATAACCCCACGACGAAAAATTTCGAACCACGCATTGGTTTTGCCTGGGATCCATTTCGCAACGGAAAAATGGCCGTGCGCGGCGGGTTCGGTATATTTGACGTTCTGCCGCTTCCTTATCAATTTACCCTGCTAACCACGCTGGCTGCTCCTTTTTTCCAATACACCTCCATCAACAACCCCGGCACCGGGTCATATCCTAATAATCTCCCGGCGCTTCCGGCCAACAAGTTGCGCGCAACTTACATTGACAACAATGCAAAACGAAATTACGTAATGCAGTACAATCTCAATATTCAGTACCAACTCACACCTAGCCTGACTTCACTGGTGGCCTATGTAGGCTCACGAGGGATACATCAACCCTATCGTCCTGATGACGCTGACATCGTGATTCCCACGTTAACTTCTGCTGGATACCTTTTCCCGCAAGTAGACGCTGACGGTAATCTCATCAGTGGACCGAATGCCGGCAATCCTCCGAATCGCATCAACGAAAACTACGGTTCGGTGCGTGGCATGTTTTACGAAGGGCAGTCTTACTACAATGCCTTGGAGGCCCAGCTAGCGAAGCGCATGAGTCACGGATTCCAGGTGCAAGGTACTTACACTTGGGGTCGCAGTATCGATACCAGTTCTGCCACCGTAGCGGGAGACGCGTTTGGGAATTCCATCGCGAGCCCAAGCTTTTTCTTCGATCCCAGGGCTAGTCGCGCTCTGTCCGACTTCAACGTGTCCCAAACGCTGGTGATCAACGGCCTATGGGAATTGCCTTCGCCGAAGTCAATCACCGGGCCAGCCCGCTTTTTGACGGAAGGGTGGCAGCTGGGGATTATATTCACGGCCAGCACGGGCATACCGTTCACGCCCACATTTGGTACCGGTGGCGACCCGAATGGAACATTAAGTTCAGACGATTGGGCGTATCCGAACCGTCTTGGCGGTGCGGGTTGTCAGTCGCTGACAAATCCCGGAAACCCCAACAATTACATCAAGACGCAATGCTTCTCCGTACCGGTTGCACCGAGTCAGGCATTCTTTGATGCCAATTGCGACCCGGCCCCGCCAAGTGTCGGCCAGGCATTACTTCCTGGCGATCTCCGTTGCTTTAACTTAAAAGGCAACTCTGGTCGAAATATCGC